>LSHP01000106.1 GCA_001555775.1 Acidovorax delafieldii
CCACCACCGACCTGCGGTCGGCGGTCCCCCTCCCCGAGACAAGCTCGGGGAGGATGTGATAGTGCCGCCCTTCCTTTCCCTCGCGCGCAGCCTTCGACAGGCTCAGGCTGAGCGGGGGGTGTGTGGCGCCGCTGTGTCTTCTGGCGCTTCCTTCCCCATCCCCGGCATCTCCTTGATGTACAAGTCCCGCTGCGGGAACGGGATTTCGATGCCGTGTTCCTTGAACAGGTTCCACACGCGCATCAGCACGTCGCCGCGGATATTGCCCATGCCGCCTTCGGGATCGGCGATCCACGCGCGGATTTCCCAGTTGACGCTGTTGTCGGCAAATTCCGTCATCCAGATGCGCGGGGCAGGGTCCTTGAGCACGCGCGGGGCTTCGTCCACCGCGCGGTAGAGCAGTTCCTGCACCAGCTGCATGTCGCTGTTATAGCTCACCCCGATCGGGATCCGCATGCGCACGTTGCGGTCCGAATAGGACCAGTTTTCGACCGGCGTGGTCATCAGGTCCTCGTTGGGGATCAGATGCTCCTTGCCGTCGCGGGTGATGACCGAGACCGCGCGCACGCCGATCTTGTTCACCCAGCCGAAGCTGTCGCCCACCGCGATGACATCGCCCGGCTTGATCGAGCGGTCGAGCAGCAGGATGATGCCTGCAAACAGGTTGCCGATCGTCTTCTGCAGCCCGAAGCCGATCGCGAGCCCGAATGCGCCCGAGAAGAAACTGAGCGCAGTGAGATCGATGCCCAGCGTGTCGATGCCGATGAAGAAGGCGAGCACGATGACGACGACGCCCGCGATCTTCTGGCCGAGCAGCTTCTGCGTCGGGTCGAGGCTGTCGCTGCTGCCGATGATATGCCCGGCGATGCGGTTGACCACGCGCGCGGCGGTATAGAGCACCAGCACCGTGATTGCGATCGTCACCACCCAGAGCAGCGAGAAACGCTTCTGGCCGAGATCGAAGCCGACCCGGTCCATCGCGGTGGTGATCGGGTCGAGCCCGCCGAACATGCTCGCGAGGATCGAGATCAGCGTCGCGAGGCCGAGGAACGTGCCGAGCCAGTCGGGCATGCGCACGCCGCGCACCATATCGTTGACGAACAAGGCGAGCGAAATAGCAAGCGTCAGGCCGAACACGACCGAGGCGATCAGGCTCCAGTCATAGAGGTTGAGCGCCATGCCGATCAGCATCGCCGTGTTGAAGCGGCGCACCATGTCGCGGATGCGGCGGCGCGCAAGCTGGCTCTCATAGCCGGCGCGTCGCTCCCAGATGGCGGCAAGGCGCAGATAGATCAGGCGGCTGAGCGCCCAACCGATGACCAGCGCGGCGGTCGCCACCATCGCGGCGAGAATGCCCTCGATATATTGCAGGTCGTCGGGGCGCTCGATCCAGCCCCAGCGCATGAACAGTGCGTTGATCCCTGCAGTCATGCCGCCATGGTAAAGGCCTGCAATCCCTTGGCAAGGTCGGCGATCAGATCATCCGGGTCTTCCAGCCCGATATGCAGCCGCACGGCATAGCGATTGGCGTCGCCCATGGGCGGCCAGGGCGTGGCGCTGCGGCAGCGCGCGGGGTCGACCGGGATCGCCAGGCTCTCGAACCCGCCCCAGCTGTAACCGATGCCGAACAGCTCGAGTGTATCGATCAGCGCCGCGCGCGCCTTGTCCGTCCCGCCGTCGAGCACGAACGAGAACAGCCCGCTCGATCCCTTGAAGTCGCGCTGCCAAAGCGCGTGGCCCGGGCAGGAAGGAAGCGCGGGGTGCAGCACGCGCGCGACCTGGGGTTGCTCGGCCAACCAGTGCGCGATGCGCAGCGCCGAGGCCTGGTGCTGGCGCAGCCGCACGTCGAGCGTCCGCAAGCCGCGCAGCGCGAGCCAGGCATCGTCGGGCGAAACGACATGGCCCAGGCCTTGTGCGGTCTGGCGGAGGCGCGGATAAAACGCTTCCGTCGCGGTGACCGAGCCCAGCATCACGTCCGAATGGCCGACGATATATTTGGTGCAGGCCATGATGCTCATGTCCGCGCCGAGCTCCAGCGCGGGGAGGAACAGGCCCGTCGCCCAGGTATTGTCGATCAGCAGTGCGATGTCGGGGCTCGCGGCGCGTGCGGCGGCGCAGATCGCGGGCACGTCCTGCACCTCGAACGTCAGGCTGCCGGGGCTTTCCATCAGGATGGCGCGGGTGCGTTCGCAGATAAGGCTGGAAATTCCGGAGCCTATGAGTGGATCGTAATAGCGTGTCTCGATGCCGAAGCGCTTGAGCAACCCGTCGGCAAAGCTGCGCGAGGGGTCATAGGCGCTGTCGGTCATCAGCAGCACGTCGCCCGGCGACAGCACGCTGAGCAACGCACCGGTGATCGCGGCGACGCCCGAGGGGTAGAGCATCGTGCCGTGCGCGCCCGGCTCGAGCGCCGTCAGTGCCTCGGCCAGCGCCCATTGCGTCGGCGCGCCGCGGCGGCCGTAGAAAAACCGTCCGTCCTCATTGGTTTGCGGGCCGGACTTGAGAGCGGCTGTATCGGGATAGAGATGCGTGCTCGCGCGCCAGACCGGCGGATTGACCACCGCGCCCGGCTGCTCCGCCGTTCCGGTCCACTCTGCGCGACGGCCACCGGTAACGAGGCGGGTGGCGGGCGATTGCGGGGA
>LSHP01000107.1 GCA_001555775.1 Acidovorax delafieldii
GGGCTGGGCTGGGGCAGGCTGAGCGGGCCGGGTCGGCGTCGGGAGCACATCGGCCAGCGACAATCTGGCACTGGCGGCACCGGCCCCCAAAAGCTGTTCGCGTTGCTGAAACAAGACCGACCCCTTGCCGCCATTCCTCCCGTGCTGATCTCGAAAGACCGGCGCGATGGCGTTTTCCTCGCCGCAATCTGTGTGGACATGACCGGTTAAAGTCAAATTAACCCGGGGTGTAAAACCCTGTCTGCGGGATGAGCGGTGCAAGAAGCCCGATCAGCGGCGCAACCTATCCACAGGGCTTTGCATGCGGGTCTTGCAATGGCGGGAAGCTGCCATGATGTAGGGAGCTGGAGGCCGCTCCCATGACCCGATTTTCGCCGAGCCCCGTCACAGCCGTGCTGGGCCCGACCAACACCGGCAAGACGCACCTCGCCATCGAGCGAATGTGCGCGCATTCCAGCGGCCTGATCGGCTTTCCGCTCCGTCTGCTCGCACGCGAGGTCTATGACCGGGTGGTGAAGATCAAGGGACCGCACGAGGTCGCTTTGGTCACCGGCGAGGAACGGATCGTGCCCCCTGGCGCGCGCTGGTTCCTCTCGACCGCCGAAAGCATGCCGCTCGACAAAGGGCGCGATTTCGCCTTTGTTGCGATCGACGAGGCGCAGCTGGGCGCGCATCCCGAACGCGGGCATGTGTTCACCGACCGGGTGCTCAACGCGCGCGGACGCGACGAGACGATGATTCTGGGTTCCGAAGCCATGGCGCCGATGATCCGCGCGCTGGTGCCCGATGCGGAGATCATCGGCCGCCCGCGCTTTTCGACGCTCAGCTATGCCGGAATCAAGAAGCTCTCGCGCCTGCCGCCGCGCAGCGCGATCGTCGCGTTCTCGGCGGAGGAAGTGTACGCGGTCGCCGAGATGCTGCGGCGCTTTCGCGGCGGCGCGGCGGTGGTAATGGGCGCCTTGAGTCCCGCGACGCGCAACGCGCAGGTCGCGATGTACCAGGCGGGCGAGGTCGATTATCTCGTCGCCACCGATGCGATCGGCATGGGGCTCAACATGGATGTCGAGCATGTCGCCTTTGCCTCGCTGCACAAATATGACGGCGCGCGCCGCCGGCGGCTGACGCTGGCGGAAATGGCGCAGATCGCCGGACGTGCCGGGCGCCACCAGCGCGACGGCACCTTCGGATCGGTCGCCGGCCATCACGATGCGCAGTTCACCGACGAGGAGATCGAGCGGATCGAGCAGCACAGCTTTCCGCCGCTCAAGTCGCTGTTCTGGCGCGAATCGCGGCTGCGTTTCGACAGCCTGGGCACCTTGATCGCCGATCTCGAGCGGTTGCCCTCGAGCCCGGTGCTGAAACCCGCGCCGGAAGCGATCGATCTTGCCGTGCTGCGCCGCCTGGCCGACGATTCCCAGGTCGCGACCAGCGTGCGCGGAACGGCTGCGGTGCGGCGCTTCTGGTCCGTATGCTCGCTGCCCGATTTCCAGCATCGTGGCGCGGAGCATCACGCCAATTTCGTCGCGCAGCTCTGGCAACATCTGGGCCAGGGGCTGGGCCACATTCCGGTCGATTTCATCGCGCGCAAGATCGCCGATCTCGATTCGGTGCAGGGCGATGTCGAGAAGCTGGGCGCGCGCATCGCGGCGATCCGCACCTGGGCCTATGTCGCGCAGCGCCGCGACTGGCTCGCCGATCCCGCCGAGATGGCGGGGCGCGCGCGCGAGGTCGAGGAGCGATTGTCCGATGCGCTGCATCGCGCGCTGGCGCAGCGCTTCGTCGACCGGCGCACCGCGGTGCTGCTGCGGGGCCTGGGCGGCGATGCGTCGCTCCTGCCCGTCACGCTGGAAGAAGGCGATGCGATCTGCGTCGATGGCGAGCCGATCGGGCATCTGAACGGTTTTGCCTTCGTGGTCGACGCGCAGGCACGGCTGGCCGATCGCAAGCTGCTCGTCGCGGCTGCCGACCGGCATCTGCCCGGCCTGCTCGCCCGGCGCGCGCGCGATCTGATCGCCGATGGGCCGAAGGCGCTCGCTATCGGCGCGGATGACAAGGGGCGGCCGGCAATGTTCTGGCGCGGGCAGCGCATAGGCCTGCTCGTTCGCGGGGCTTCGCTCGGCCATCCGCGCTTCCAGCCCGACCGCGCGCTCGATGCCATTCTGCGGCCCGATCGCGAGGCGCTGCTCGCGCATATCGGTACCTGGCTCGAAGCGCATCTGCGCAAGGCACTTGGCCCGGTCCGTGCGCTGACCAGGGCCGCGGAGGACAGGCGCTGCTCGGGCCCGTTGCGGGCGCTGCTGGTGCAACTGGTCGAGGCAGGCGGGGCAATCGCGCGGACCGAGGCCGAGCCGCTGATCGCCGCGCTCGATGCGCCTTCGCGGCAGGTGCTGCAGCGGCTGGGCGTGCGTCTGGGCAGTCTCGACATTTTCTGCGCTGCGATGATCCGGCCGGATTGCCAGGCGATGCTGCGGCTGATGCGCGCGGTGCGATCGGGCACAGTACTGCCGCAAGCACTTGATCCTGCCGTCGAGAGCCTGCGCACGGTCGTTCCGACATCGGCGCTGCCGGGCGAGGGACACCCGGCCTACCGCATGCTCGGCGATCAGGCGCTGCGCGTCGATATGGCGGAAAAGCTGATCCGCGCCGCGCATGACGGCAAGGGCGAGGCGCAGAGCTTCGCCATCGATCCTGCGCTCGCGATCTCGATGGGGCTGAGTTCCGCCAATGCCGAACGGCTGATGCGCGCGGCAGGCTTCCGGCGCGACGCGGCCAAGGGCGAAGGCGCGGCGGACAAGCAAAAGTTATGGCGCTGGCGGGGGCTGGCGCGGAAAAAGGCTCAGGTCCCAGCGGCGGGCCCCGAGAATCGGGGGCATTTTGCCGCGCTGAAGGAATGGAAGGTGGCGATTGGCTGAAAAGGGCGGCGGAGCATCCTCATCGATCGGCAGCACGGGCGCGCATATGCGCATGGACCTGCTGCTCTGGTATCTGCGGCTGGTGCGCAGCCGGTCGCAGGGCAAGATGCTCGCCGAACAGGGGGTGATCCGCAGCAACGGCAATCGCGTGGTCAAGGCGCATCACGCGGTGCGCTGCGGCGATATCCTCACCGTGCCGCAAGGCTCGCGCGTGCTGGCGCTGCAGATCGATCAGCTGCCCTGGCGACGCGGCCCGGCAGACGAGGCGCTGGCCTGCTACAGCGAACCCGGCGAGGTTCGCGCCACCGGCTAAAGCACGGCTTTGGCACCCCAAGGCAGCGCCATATTGACGCGTCGGCCTTGTCACAATAGCAAGGCGCCCAGAATCACTGCGGCATGACCATGCCATCACCACGCCCGACCGGCCTTGCGCGCCGGCACGCATTCAGGGGAGCGATCACAGCCGATGACCTATGTTGTCACCGACGCCTGCATCAAGTGCAAATATATGGACTGCGTCGAAGTCTGTCCGGTGGACTGCTTCTACGAGGGCGAGAACATGCTGGTGATCAACCCCAGCGAGTGCATCGACTGCGGTGTGTGCGAACCCGAATGCCCGGCCGAAGCGATCCTGCCCGATACCGAAGACGGCCTGGAAAAATGGCTCGAGCTCAACACCAAGTACAGCGCCGAATGGCCGAACATCACGGTCAAGCGCGACAGCCCGCCCGATGCGGACGAGTACAAGGGCAAGGACGGCAAGTACGAAGCCTATTTCTCGCCTGAACCCGGCGAAGGCGACTGATCGACAGGGTGGGTTCGATCGGTCTTGCTGATCGACCCGTGCGTTGTACGCCTACCCATCCTCAGCCCCTCCCTTGCAGGGAGGGGAGCTATCCGGCATCGACAATCTAGCTATTCCCCTCCATGGACAGGGAGGGGCAAGGGGTGGGTCGTCTGCGCCGACCTCTTTTTGAGAGTTTCCGCACTGCCCCGCTGCAAACGTTGGCGGTTTCCGTAGCGTAATTCCCCCAACACGATTGTATTTTTGTTCGCAGCCCCCATCTAGGACCGGAATGGCCATTACGGGGTGGCTATTTTGTGACGAATCTGTTAAGTGCGGCCTATTGGCGCAGCGGGTTTGCGCTGATGGGTGTCCCACATTCGGCACATTTTGAGGAGAATAGCTCGAACGGCTGACATGCGAGTTCGAAAAGGCTCCCGCTTCCCCTGAATACAGAAAGGTTTTTGAATGGCCGCCAAAGCGCTGTCTTTTGATGTAGGCGATTATGTGGTTTATCCCAAGCACGGTGTCGGCCGTGTTGTGGAACTTCAGAAGGAAGAAATTGCCGGCATGCAGCTCGAGCTGTACGTGCTGCGCTTCGAAAAGGAACGGATGACCCTGCGCGTTCCTGTGAACAAGGTCGAAAGCATCGGCATGCGCAAGCTGTCTTCGGACAAGACGCTGCGCGAAGCGATGGAAACGCTGAAGAGCAAGCCCAAGGTCAAGCGCACCATGTGGTCGCGCCGCGCCCAGGAATATGAAGCGAAGATCAATTCGGGCGACCTCGTCTCGATCGCCGAAGTGACGCGCGATCTGTTCCGTCCCGACGACCAGCCCGAGCAGAGCTATTCGGAGCGGCAGATTTTCGAAGCCGCCTCGAGCCGTCTGGCCCGCGAGCTGGCCGCGATGGAAAAGACCGACGAGCCCGCCGCGCTCAAGAAGATCCTCGAGATCCTGAACGCCGCCGCGCCGCAGTACTACGAAGCCGCCGAATAAGCGCTTTCGCGTTCGACGCATCAGCAAGACCCCGGATTGGCAGAGGCCGATCCGGGGTCTTGCTTTGTGTGGAGATCGATCGCTATCCGTCATTCCCGCGAACGCGGGAATCCCGCTTTTTCAGCATCGGTAGCACAGAAGCGGGACCCCCGCTTTCGCGGGGGTGACGAGGAAGGCGGTGTGCCGAGACCGGTTGCGATGCCTTTCGGCTTGAGGCACGCTGGCGCAATTCCATCAGGGGGAGCCGTCGTGACAAGCCAGGCCTGGCCGCCGATCGATCATCGTCCGGGTCTGACCGTGCCCGCGCTGCTGTTCTGGGCGGCCGTGCTCTCGACGCTGCCCGTGCTCTGGCTCAACGTGCTGCCTGCGCTGGGTGGCGGGGCGCAGCGGGGCCATGCTGATCACAGCCTGTGGATCGTGCTGCATGCGCTGACCGGATTTCTGACGCTCGTCTCGGGATTCCTGGCGCTGTACATGGGTTGGACCCGCGCGGCGTTCGACTATCACCGCCATACCGGCTGCACCTATGTCGGCGCGGGCATGACCATGGCGTTCGTCGCGCTATTTCTCGCGATCAGCGACCCACACCGCAATCTCGCCAGCGGCTGGGCGACAGGCACGCTTGCAGTGGTCTGGCTCGTCGCCACCTCGATGGGCTGGTGGCGGGGCAGCCAGAAGCGCTGGCGTGTCCACCAGATGTGGATGATCCGCTCGCTGGTGCTGACCTTGACCTTCGTCTTCTGCCGCCTCGCGCAGCGGCTGGACGACATGGACGGGATCGCCCCGGCGCTCGCTATCTGGGCGTACTGGGTCGGACCGCTGCTGATCGCGGAGATCGCCCTGCAGCTGTGGAACCGCCGCAGCCCCGCCCGCTGACGCGACCTCAGCTCTTGTACAGGCTGTCCAGCCGCTCCTGGTAGCGCCCCTTGATGACATGCCGCCGGATCTTCATCGACGGCGTCATTTCGCCATTCTCGATCGTGAATGGCTCGTCGGCAAAGTTGAACTGGCGCACCTTCTCGATCACCGAAAGGTCGGCATTGACCCGGTCGATCGCCGCGCGCACCGCCGCCTTGAACTGCGGATTGGCCTGGAGTGCGGCGAAATCGACCTTGAGGCCCTGCGCGCTCGCCCATTCCATCGTCCATTCGGGATCGGGCACCACCAGGCCTACCAGATAGGGCCGCCGGTCACCGACCACCATCGCCTGGTGAATCTCGGGCTGCAGCGTCAGCATGCCCTCGACCTTTTGCGGCGAGACATTGTCGCCCTTGTCGTTGACGATCAGGTCCTTCTTGCGATCGGTGATCGCGATGCGCCCGGCCTCATCGATGTAACCGATGTCGCCGGTGTGCAGCCAGCCGTCCTTGAGCACGCGCGCGGTCTCTTCCGGGTTCTGCCAGTAGCCGTGCATGACGAGTTCGCCGCGCACCAGGATCTCGCCATCCTCGGCAATGCGCACCTCGGTATCGGCAAGCGGCGGGCCGACCGTGTCCATCTTGATGCCCACGCTGGGCCGATTGCACGCGATGATCGGTGCTGCCTCGGTCTGGCCATAGCCCTGCAGTAGCGTGATGCCGAGTGCGTGAAAGAACACGCCGATCTCGGGATTGAGCGGCGCGCCACCCGAGACCATCGCCTTGACCCGTCCCCCGAACCGCGCCTGGATCTTGGGGCGCAGGCTTTTCGAGAGGATGAAGTCCATCGGCTTGTCGAGCACGCCATCCCTTCCGGCGAGCTGCTTCTCGCCCAGCGCCATTGCGCGCTCGAAGAGGAAATTGGCGACCTTGCCCTGTTTCTGGATCTGCTTGAGGATACGCGCACGCAGCACCTCGAACAGGCGCGGCACTACCACCATCAGCGTCGGGCGCACCTCCTCGATATTGCTGGCGAGCTTTTCGAGCCCTTCGGAATAATAGATCTGCGCGCCGAGCCCGATCGGGAAGAACTGTCCTGCGCTGTGCTCATAGGCGTGGGAGAGCGGCAGGAACGACAGGAAGACCTCGTCGTCCCAGCCGAAATCCTCGGAGATGACGCGGGTGGGGCCCGCGATATTGTGCAGGATCGCGCCATGGTGCTGCATCACCCCGCGCGGCGCCCCGCCGGTGCCGCTGGTATAGATGATGCACGCGGTGTCTTGCCGCGTGAGCGTCGCCGCATCGGCACGGACGGCAGGCATCAGTTCGGCCTGGCGCGCGGCATCGCCGGTCACCAGATCGGACCAGTTGTGCGCGCGGAAGCGGCTGGCCTGGCCGACCTTGACCGGCTCCATGCCGATCACGTGCCAGGCATTGCCTGCGCGCAGCACGGCGGGCAGCAATGTGCGCGCCAGCTTGGCATCCGAAACGATGACGGCGCGCGCGCCCGAATTGTCGAGAATGTGCTGGTGGTCGCGCTCGGTATTGGTGGTGTAGGTCGGCACGGTGACGCAGCCAGCGGCCATGATCGCCAGGTCCGCGATGCACCATTCGGGACGGTTCTCGCTCACCAGCATCACCCGGTCGCCGCGCTGCAGCCCCATGTCCTTGAGCGCGTGCGCCAGTTCCGCGACCTGACCCGCCGCTTGCCGCCAGCTGATCGGCGTCCACGCACCGCCGCGCTTGGCCCAGAGGAACGGCGCATCGCCCAGCTCGTCGGCGCGCGCAAAGAACAGGTCGAGCAGGTTGTTGAAACGGGCAAACTGGTCGAGCGATTTGTTGGCGATCACCGGGTCAGGGCTCCTCTGGCTGCCGCGTTCATGTCTGCGGTCTTTGGACTAAGGGTCTAGCGGGCTTTGGGTGCAGGGGCAATCAGGGCCGCGCGCTTCACAGCGCAAGTTTGCGCCCCGCCTTGCCCAGTGCCGCCTTGTCCTCGGCATCGAGCCCGAACTTGAGCCCCAGCCAGACCAGCGGAAAGAAACAGGCGAACTGGATCGCGGCGCGCGGCACCATGCCCAGCCCCTGGAACAGCCAGCCGACCAGCCAGAGCGCAGCAAATCCGCCCAGGCCGCAGGCGAGGGCGCGCAGGAAATGCCGGTCGAACGGACCCAGCCGATCGCTGATCCAAAGCTCGGCCACCGCTGCCCAGCTCGACACGATCACACCCGCGCTCACCGCCAGCGCCATGCCGGTTGCGCCCATGTCGTCGACGGTCAGCCAGCCGACCAGCCCGGCTGCGGCGAGCCCCGCAATCGAATTGGCGAGCGGCAGCAGGCGGTGCCCGGTCATCTCGACGATCGGCGTCGCCGCACCCAGGATCGTCTCGCCCGCACGGCCGACCAGCAGCACGACCAGCACCGGCAGCGCATCGGCGGCTTCGGGCGAGAACAGCAGCAATGTCGCGTCACCCCCTGCGATCATCACCGCGGTGAGCGGCAACACGATGATCGCGGCGATGCGGTTGGCAAAGCGGTAGAGCGGCGCGATCTGCGCCTTGTCGGCGGCCCGCTGCGCAGCGCTCAAGGGCGCGAGGACATAGAGAAAGGTCTGGCGCACGATCAGCGGCACCGAGGCTATCTTGCGCGCGATGCCGAACAGACCTGCCGCCACCGCGCCGCCACCACCGCTCAGCGCAAGGCCGAGCAGCACCGGCGGAAGGTCGTTGAACGCGCGTCGCGCCAGGTTGGGCGGCATCGTCGCCAGGCCCGATTTCAGCGTGTCATGACGCAGCGCGGGCGGCATCGGCGCACGCCATAGCAGGCCGAGATCGTAATAGCGCCCGAGCAGCCGCACCGACAGCCAGGCGGTGACGCCCAGAGAGACGATATGCGCGACGAACAGCCCGAACAGCCGCACCCCCAGCGCATAGAGTGCGACCGCGACGATCAGCCGCGCGATCTGCTCCCAGAAGATGCGCAGGCGAATCTCGGGCCCGAAGGCGCGACGCGCACGCGCAGCGGCGGTGGCGATCTCGAGCGCGACGGTGAGCGGCAGCGTCCACACGAACAGTGCGATCAGCGCGGGCAGGTGCGGGCGCATCGCCGGTTCGACCGAGAATTGCGGCGCGATTCCAGGCGCGGCGAGGGTGATGCACAGCGCCGCGAATGCGGACGGGATCACCGTCACCAGCAGCGCATAGCGCACCACGCCATGCTCGGCCTCGCGGCTGGCGGCGGACGGGATCGAACGCTGCAGCCCCTGCGCCAGCGACAAGGTGGTCAGCGTCGAGAGCACGTTCACTGCCGCCCAGAGCACGACATAGCTGCCATAGGTGGCGAGGCCGAACATCCACACGAAGGCGGGCTGGGTGACGATCTCGATGATCGCGCCCATGCGCGCCAGGCCCGACAGCGCCGCGCCGCTCGCGACATCGGCACGGCTGACAGCGGGTGCGGTAGTGGCAGGATCGGGCGTGTCGGCGGCCACGGGCTGCGGCCTATTCCTCGGTGCGGATAAGGACGGTCTCGCCGACCATCAGGAACAGGAAGAAGGGCGACCAGGCCGCGAGGATCGGCGGATAGGCGCCCAGATTGCCCATCGCGAGCGCGAAATTGTCCGCGACGAAATAGGCAAAGCCCAGCGCCATGCCGATCACGGCGCGGATGAACAGCTGGCCCGATCGCGCCAGGCCGAAGGCGGCGACTGCGCCGAGCAGCGGCATCAGCAGCGCCGAAAGCGGGCCGGAGAGCTTGTGCCACAGGTTCGCCTCAAGCGCGGCGGTCGGACGCCCGGCGGCCTTGAGTTCCTCGATCGCGGTCCAGAGCTGCGGGAAGGAAAGGCCATCGGCATTGACCTTGCTGAGCGTGAACTGATCGGGCCGGACATTGCCTGCGGTGACGATATCGCCCAGCACCTGCTTCTGCCCCGTGGCGACATCGAACTGCGTCGCATCGGTCAGCTTCCAGCCCTTGCCGGTATAGGTCCCTTCGCTGGCCTTGATGATCCGCGCCATGCCGCCCTGGCTGTCGCGCTGGTACACCGCGACCCCGGTCAGCCGCGTCGCATTGCCCCGGCCTTCGACGGTATCGGCCTGGATGATATTGTCGCCTTCGCGTACCCAGATGTTCGACTTCACGTTGGAATCGCGCGGGATCGGGCCGAAATCCGCCGCTTCCCAGGCATCGAGCGTCGCGGTGGCGCGGGTGAGGATGCGTTCGGAAAAGACGAAGGTGATGGCCGAGACGCCGAAGGCCGCGATCAGCAGCGGCGCGAGCACCTGATGCGCCGACAGCCCCGCCGCCTTCATCGCCACGACCTCGCTGTTCTGGTTCAGCGTCGCCAGCGTGATGATCGTCGCGAGCAGCACCGAGAAGGGCAGCACCAGATCGATGATCTGCGGCGCGCGAAGCGAGATATAGGTCAAGAGCTGCGCCTGGCCGTTGCCCGGATAGGCGAGGATCTTGCCGCTTTCGCCCAGCAGGTCGAGCGACTGCAGCACGATGAACAGCAGCGCCACCACCGCCAGGATGCTGGTGAGGAACTTGCGCGCCATGTAGATGGCCACGGTGCGCGACGGGAAGAATTCGAAATGCATCGCGCTTGCGCCTATTCCTGGAAGGACCGCTTGCGGCCGAAGCTGAACAGCCCGCGCACCGCCGCGCCCGATTTGGCGAAGACCTTTTCCAGCGCGCCGATCGGTTGACCGCCGGGCACGAAGGCCACCTGATAGTACATCCAGGCGATCAGCGCCGAGAACAGCGCGAACGGGACCCACAGCGCGATGATCGGGTCGACCAGCCCCAGCGCGCCGACATCTTCGCCATATTCGTTGATCTTGTGATAGGTCACGATCATCACGATCGACAGGAACACACCCAGCGCGGAGGTCGAGCGCTTGGGCGGGATCGCCAGCGCCACCGCGAGCAGCGGCATCAGCAGCATCATCACCACCTCGACCATGCGGAAATGGAAATTGGCGCGTGTCTGGTTGCGCTGTGCTTCGGGGATGCTGGCATCGGTACCGATGCGGACGAGTTCGGGGATCGTGTATTCGCGGTCCTTGCCGCCCCCGCGCCTGCGGAAGGATTCGATCTTGGGCAGGTCGATCGGCAGGTCATGGTTGCTGAAGGTCAGCACGCGCGGGGTCTTGTAGTCAGGCGAATCGTGCACCAGCGTGCCGTTGGTCAGGCGGAAGATGATCGTGTTCGGGTCATCGGTCGCCAGGAACTTGCCGCGCTCCGCCGTGACCGACAGCGACGTGCCCGACTTGGCCTCGGCACGCACGAAAATGCCGTACAGCTCACGCCCGCCATCGCGGCTCTGCTCGATGCGCAGCGTCATCCGGTCGCCCAATTGCGTGAATTCGCCGACCTTGATCGAGGCACCCAGCGCGCCCGAGCGCAGCTCGAAGCCCAGTTCCTCATAGGCATAGCGGGCCTTGGGCTGGATATAGCCGACCAAGGCCAGGTTCACGAGCATCAGCCCGACCGCGAACATGTACGGCACGCGCAGCAGCCGGGTGTAGCTGAGGCCCACCGCGCGGAACACGTCGAGTTCCGACGACATGGCGAGCTTGCGGAACGCAAGCAGGATGCCGAGAAGCAGGCCGATCGGGATGCCGAGCGAGAGATATTCGGGCAAGAGGTTGGCGAGCATGCGCCACACGACGCTGACCGGGCCGCCTTCGGCCGCGACAAAGTCGAACAATCGCAGCATCTTGTCGAGTACCAGCAGCATGGCAGCCAGGATCAACGTGCCGACCAGCGGAAAGAAGACGAGACGGGCGATATAAGCGTCTGTGGCGGTTAGCAATTTCAACTTATTGTCGCCCTGTCACCATGATTTGGCCGCAAACGCTTCCCATAAGCAGATGGTAAAGGGGGCTCATCAGCCTTGTCCGCGCCATCCGGAGCGGCACGGCTATAGCTTCTGGGATTGATTACGTCATGTTCAAAATTGCGGCAAAATCACTGGCTTGTCTGGCTGCGGGCGGCATCGCCTTCGCGGCCCTGACGCCTGTGGCGCATGCGCAGCGTCAGGAAATCGCCAACGACATGCGCAAATGCGCTGCCGGAGCCGACGGCCCGGCGGTGCATGTCGAGGTCAGCGGCTTCAAGGCGAATACCGGCCGCATCCGCGTGCAGGCCTATCCCGCCACCAAGGCGAGCTGGCTGGAAAAGGGTGCGTGGATCAACCGCATCGACACCGCCGTCGCCCCGCGCGGTGGCAAGATGAGCTTCTGCGTGCCGCTTCCGGCTACCGGCGCCTATGGCATCGCCGTGCGTCATGATGTCGATGGCAGCGGCAAATCCGGCTGGAACGATGGTGGTGGGTTCTCCAACAACCCCTCGCTTTCTTTGCTCAGCCTCAAGCCCTCTGCGGGCAAGACCGCCATCCGGGTGGGTCCCGGCGTTACGCGCATCCAGGTGGTCCTGAACTACCGCCAGGGGATGACGATCAAGCCGATAGGATGACCTGAATGACTCTCGTTGCGCTCATTTCCAATCCGCGCTCGACCGGCAACAAGGCGATGTTGCCGGCGGTGCGCGATTATTGCGCGCGCAACCCGGACATCTTCCACTACGAGGTGGAAGAGGTGCACCAGATTGCCGACGCGCTGCGCGCGATCGCGCTGGTCAAGCCGCGCGTGCTCGTGATCAATGGCGGCGACGGCACGGTGCAGGCGACGCTGACCGAACTCTACCATGGCGGCCATTTCGGCAAGTCGCCGCCTGCGGTCGCGGTGCTGCCCAACGGCAAGACCAACCTCATCGCGCTCGATCTGGGCGCGCGCGGCAAGCCGCTGCCCACGCTCGACCGCATCGTCGAGATCGCGCGCAATGACCTGGAAAGCCATATCGTGGTGCGTCAGCTCATCGCGCTGTCCGACGGCGAGGACGGGCGCCCGGTACTGGGCATGTTCATGGGTGGGGCCGGGCTGGCCGAGATCATCCTCTATTGTCGCCAGAAGATTTACCCGCTGGGTCTGCCCAATTCGGTCAGCCATTTCATCGCGGCGATCGCGGGGCTGTTCACCATGCTGTTCGGGCTCACCGCCAAGTTCCTGCCGATCACGCGCTCGGGGCTGCGCATCTCCTATTTCCAGAAGGGCGAGCTCAACGGCAGCTTTCTGGTGGTGATGGTGACGACGCTGGAAAAACTGCTGCTGGGCAGCCGCGCGGATAGCGGACCATCGCCGACCGGGCATCTCAAGTTCATCGCGGTCGAGCATAATCGTGCCGGGCTGACGACGATGCTGATCGACACGCTGATGGGCCGGTTCGGCACGCGGCGCGGGCGCGGCGTGCATCTGGCGCGCGAGGACATGATCCGCATCGACAGCGACCGCACGCGCAGCCGGGTGATCCTGGACGGCGAGATTTTCGAGGCGAGCGCGGGCAAGCCGATCATCCTGCGTTCGACCGATCCGGTGCCGTTTCTGCGCCTGGCAGCTTGATCGCTTGGCCATGAACTGCGGAGGCGGATGTTCATCGCCTCTCCCTTGATGGGAGAGGCAGCGAGACTTGGTGGCTTTGCCACCTAGTCGCAGCGGTGAGGGTGATCGGGCAGCTGCGTGAAAGGTTTCGCAGTTTGACACCAGCAGCTACATTCCGAGAACGCACCCCCACCCAACCCTCCCCCATCAAGGGGGAGGGCTTTCGATACTAGCTGGTCATGGCCCCGACTCTCCAATCGCTCATCGCCGCCGAAGCGCTTCAGCCGGTCGACCCACGCGTCGCTGAGTTCGCGCGCGCAATCATCGCCCCGTTCGGCGAGACGGCGCGGGCGGTGATTTTCTACGGTTCATGCCTGCGCGAGGCGCAGCTCGACGGGTTGATGCTCGATTTCTACATCATCGTCTCGGATTATGCGGCGGCCTATCGCGCGGCGAACAAGGCCGGGTGGATGGCGCGAGCCAATGCGCTGATCCCGCCCAATGTCTTTCCGGCGGCGCATGACAATCTTGCCGCCAAATATGCGGTGCTGTCCGAGGCGGACCTGGCCAGAGCGTGCTCGATGCAGGCGGGCGATGTCTCGGTCTGGGCGCGCTTTGCCCAGCCGGTGCGGATCGTGTGGAGCGCCGATGCTGCCGCCGAGGCGCATGCGCTGGATGCGTTGTGCGCGGCGCCGGTGACGCTGCTGCGCCATGCCGCGCCGGTTGCAGACAGCGCCAGTGCCGATCCGCTGCACATCTGGCGCACCGGCTTCACCCGCACCTATGGCGCGGAACTGCGCGCCGAACGCGGCGACCGGCCTGACAAGGTGGTCGATTTCGCGCCCGATCATTATGCGGCGGTCGGCGCAGCGATCGCGCGCGAAGTGCCTGATCTGGCCGCCATGCCGCGCGAGGAGGCAGAAAACCGCTGGGCAAGTCTGCGGGCACGCGGCAAGCGGTTGACGGTCGCTCGGCTCGCCAAGGCGAGCTTCACCTTCGCCGGCGGCATCGATTATCTGGCCTGGAAGATCAACCGGCACGCGGGCACGCAGATCACGATCCGACCCTGGCAGCGCAAATGGCCGTTGGTCGCGGCGCTGTTCCTGGTGCCGAAGCTGCTGAAGAGCGGCGCGGTCAGATAGCGTCCGTGCGAAACGAAAAACCCCCCTTCCGGTCCATCCGGAAAGGGGGTTGATCGAATATCGGCTCAGGCCATTGAGTTGTCGGTAACGGCCGTTGCGTCTCCCCTACGGTCGAACCGCAGGTCGGTTCCGATCCGATGCGATTAACGGATCAGGCTCAGCACGCCCTGCTGGCTCTGGTTGGCCTGGGCGAGCATCGCGGTCGAGGCCTGCGCCAGGATCTGCGACCGGGCGAGGTTGGTCGATTCTTCCGAGAAGTTCGCGTCCTGGATGCGCGAGCGCGCTTCCGACAGGTTGGTCGAGCGGTTGACCAGGCTGGAGACGGTCGCCTGCAGACGGTTCTGGCTGGCGCCGAGACCGGCCTGTGCGGTGGTGATCGTGTTCAGCGCGGTATCCAGCGCGGTCAGAGCAGCGCTCGGGTCACCCGTGCCGGCCAGCGCGCCGATATCGACGCCATCGATGCCCAGGCCCACGGTGGTCACGTTGGCGAGCGTGATGTTGACCGTGTCGCCCGATGCGATGCCGGTCTGGATGGCGACCGGGCCTGCAGTGTTGAGCAGGGCCACGCCGTTGAAGGTGGTCTTGTTGGCGACATCGTTCACCTGCGCCTTCAGCGCGGTGACTTCCGCCTGCAGGTTGGTGCGGTCGCTGTCTGCCAGCGTGCCCGAAGCCGATTGCACCGCCAGCTCGCGCATACGCTGCATCATGTTGACGATTTCGTTCATTCCGCCTTCGGCGGTCTGCGTCAGCGAAATGCCGTCATTGGCGTTGCGGACGGCCTGGTTGAGGCCACGGATCTGCGAAGTCATGCGCGTGGCGATGGCATTGCCGGCTGCGTCGTCTGCGGCGGAGTTGATGCGCTTGCCGGTCGACAGGCGGTCGATCGACTTCGACAGGCTCATCTGAGCCGAAGTCGAAGCGTTTGCAGCACGGAGCGCCGAAACATTGGTACCGATTACAGTCATCTGTGGTTCCTTCCACTATCCTGGGGCGGCTCCAAAAAATGTAGCGGCCTCAATGACTAAGACGGTGGGGCTGACGGGAGATTAAGCAGAAAGCGTCAAATTTTCGTCTGACGTGTCAATTTTCCGCCGGATCGCCGCGCCAGCCCCTCACGTCATTAGCGGATCAGGCTCAGCACGCCCTGCTGGCTCTGGTTCGCCTGGGCCAGCATCGCGGTCGAGGCCTGGCTGAGGATCTGCGACTTGGCGAGGTTGGTCGATTCCTCGGAGAAGTTCGCGTCCTGGATGCGCGAGCGCGCTTCCGACAGGTTGGTCGAGCGGTTGACCAGGCTGGAGACGGTCGCCTGCAGACGGTTCTGGCTGGCACCGAGATTTGCCTGGGCGGTGGTGATCGTGTTCAGCGCGGTATCGAGCGCGGTCAGCGCGGTGCCAGCACCGGCGGCGGTGCTGATGTCGATCGTGCCGATGGCAAGACCGGTTGCACCCGTGGTGACGTTGGCAAGCGCGATGTTGACCGTGTCGCCCGAGCCGATGCCGGTCTGGATGGACACGGGGCCGGCAGTGTTCAGCAGCGAGACGCCGTTGAAGTTGGTCTTGCCCGCGACGTCGTCGACCTGCGCCAGCAGGGCGGTGACTTCCGCCTGCAGGTTGGCGCGGTCACCGCCGGCCAGCGTGCCCGAAGCCGATTGCACGGCCAGTTCGCGCATACGCTGCATCATGTTGGTGATTTCGTTCATGCCGCCTTCGGCCGTCTGCGCCAGCGAGATGCCGTCGTTCGCGTTGCGAACCGCCTGGTTGAGGCCACGGATCTGCGAGGTCATGCGGGTGGCGATGGCATTGCCGGCCGCGTCGTCAGCGGCGGAGTTGATGCGCTTGCCGGTGGACAGGCGATCGATCGACTTCGACAGGCTCATCTGAGCCGAAGTCGAAGCGTTGGCAGCACGGAGTGCTGCGACGTTCGTTCCGATAACAGTCATAAGTTGGTTCCCTTCACGTCTTCCTTCCGGCAGCTCGTAAAAGGAGCGGCCTCACCATCTTTGACGGTGAGGCCGACGGAGAATTAAGCAAAAACCGTCAAATTTTTGTCGGGCGCGTCAAATTTCTGACTGATCGCCCATTCCGGTCCTTTTATCGGATCAGGCTGAGCACGCCCTGCTGGCTCTGGTTGGCCTGGGCGAGCATCGCAGTCGAGGCCTGACTGAGGATCTGCGACTTGGCGAGGTTCGTCGATTCCTCGGAGAAGTTCGCGTCCTGGATGCGCGAGCGCGCTTCCGACAGGTTGGTTGCGCGGTTGACCAGGCTCGACACGGTCGCCTGCAGACGGTTCTGGCTGGCACCGAGATTCGCCTGTGCGGTGGTGATCGAGTTGAGCGCGGTGTCGAGCGCGGTCAGCGCGGTGCCTGCGCCAGCGGCGGTGCTGATGTCGATCGTGTCGATCGACAGGCCGGTCGCGGTCACGTTGGCGGTCGCGATTTCGACGGTATCGCCCGAGCTCACGCCGGTCTGGATGGCGATGGTCGGAGCGGGCGCCGGGGTCTGCGGCACGTTCAGCAGCTGCACGCCGTTGAAGGTGGTCTTGTTGGCGACGTCGTTGACCTGCGACAGCAGGGCGGTGACTTCCGCCTGCAGGTTGGTGCGGTCGCCTGCGACCAGCGTGCCCGAAGCCGACTGGACGGCCAGTTCGCGCATACGCTGCATCATGTTGACGATCTCGTTCATGCCGCCTTCAGCGGTCTGCGCCAGCGAGATACCGTCGTTCGCGTTGCGTACGGCCTGGTTGAGGCCACGGATCTGCGAGGTCATGCGGGTGGCGATGGCATTGCCTGCGGCGTCGTCGGCGGCGGAGTTGATGCGCTTGCCGGTGGACAGGCGATCGATCGACCGGGACAGGCTGCCCTGAGCCGCGGTCGAAGCATTGGCAGCCCGGAGGGCTGCAACGTTCGTTCCAATAACGGTCATTGTTGAGTCCTTTCACTTCTTCCCTGGGGCCACCCCATTGCTGGGGCGGCCTCAAGCGCTTTGACGGCGAGGGCTGACAGGAAATTAAGTGGAAAACGTCAGTTTTTTGGCGGACGCGTCATAATCTTGACGAACGCCCGTCAGCCCCCCCTGCGTCGCTTAACGGATCAGGCTGAGCACGCCCTGCTGGCTCTGGTTGGCCTGGGCGAGCATCGCGGTCGACGCCTGGCTGAGGATCTGCGACCGGGCGAGGTTGGTCGATTCTTCCGAGAAGTTCGCATCCTGGATGCGCGAGCGGGCTTCCGACAGGTTGGTGGCGCGGTTGACGAGGCTGGAGACGGTCGCCTGCAGACGGTTCTGGCTGGCGCCGAGATTCGCCTGTGCGGTGGTGATCGTGTTCAGCGCGGTGTCGAGCGAGGTCAGCGCGGCGGCGGCACCGGTATCGGTGGCGATGGTGATGGCGTTGATGCCAAGACCGGTGGCGGTGACATCGGCAAGCGCGATGTTCATGGTGTCGCCCGAAGCGCTGCCGGTCTGGATGGCGACCGGGCCTGCGGTGTTCAGCAGCGAAACGCCGTTGAAGGTGGTCTTGCCTGCGACGTCGTTGACCTGGGCGATCAACGCGGTGACTTCCGCCTGCAGGTTGGTGCGGTCACCGGCAACCAGCGTGCCCGAGGCCGACTGGACGGCCAATTCGCGCATGCGCTGCATCATGTTGACGATCTCGTTCATGCCGCCTTCGGCGGTCTGGGTCAGCGAGATACCGTCGTTCGCATTGCGCACGGCCTGGTTGAGGCCGCGGATCTGCGAGGTCATGCGGGTGGCAATGGCATTGCCGGCCGCGTCGTCGGCGGCAGAGTTGATGCGCTTGCCGGTGGACAGGCGATCGATCGACTTCGACAGGCTCATCTGGGCCGAGGTCGAAGCGTTGGCGGCGCGAAGCGCCGCGACATTCGTTCCGATAACAGTCATCTCATATTCCTTTCGATGGGGCGCTCGGTCCCTCCTAAGCGGCCTCGAAAGGAATTAACGGCGGGCAATGACGGGCTTTAAGTCAAAATCTGACCAGTATTTTGACGCCCGTCATTTTCCCGACGATGCTGTTATCAGTTTTTCCTCCGGTCTTACGAGCGGATCAGGCTGAGCACGCCCTGCTGGCTCTGGTTCGCCTGGGCGAGCATCGCCGTCGATGCCTGGCTCAGAATCTGCGCCTTGGCGAGGTTGGTCGACTCGTCCGAGAAGTTGGCGTCCTGAATACGCGAGCGGGCTTCCGACAGGTTGGTCGAGCGGTTGATCAGGCTCGAGACGGTCGCCTGCAGACGGTTCTGGCTGGCACCCAGGTTCGCCTGAGCGGTGGTGATGTTGTTCAGCGCGGTGTCGAGCGCGGTCAGCGCGGTGCCTGCGCCTGCAACGGTGCTGATATCGATCGCGCCGACGGCAAGGCCCGTGGTGGTGACGTTGGCCAGCGTGATGTTGACGACGTCGCCCGAATCAATGCCGGTCTGGATCGCGATGGGGCCGACAGCGGTCAGCAGCGACACGCCGTTGAAGTTGGTCTTGTTGGCAACGTCGTCGACCTGGAGGATCAGCGCCGCGACTTCCGCCTGCAGGTTGGTGCGGTCGCTGTTGCTCAGCGTGCCCGATGCCGACTGGACGGCCAGTTCGCGCATGCGCTGCAACATGTTGGTGATCTCGTTCATGCCGCCTTCGGCCGTCTGGGTCAGCGAGATGCCGTCATTGGCGTTGCGGACGGCCTGGCCGAGGCCACGGATCTGCGAGGTCATGCGGGTGGCGATCGCGTTACCGGCAGCATCGTCAGCGGCCGAGTTGATGCGCTTGCCGGTGGACAGGCGGTCAATCGCGCGGCCCAGCATGGCCTGGGCAGCGGTCGAGGCATTGGCAGCGCGGATGGCGCCGATATTCGTTCCGATAACAGTCATCAGTCTTTCCTTTCGCTTGGTCAATCTTGCGGCGCACTGCTTCTGTCAGCGGCCTCGACATGGTTAACGGCGCGGTTGGAAAGCCATTAAGAAGTTTTCACACACCTTTCGAACAGGTTGTCATTTGGCCGACAGGCGTCAATTTCTTGACGCCTGGGCCGGGCAAAACCCGTCAATTTTTTGGCAGGGATGCCTTGCCTTATATATATAGGGGGGTGTGGGCGGCCATTTTCTGCCGTTTTCCCGATTTGGCACGGCGATTGCTTTGCTTTGGACCTGCGGGGGCCAGTGTAACGGCTGGCCAACGCGATCCATTAAGTCGGGGGACTGAAAAAATGATCGAATGCACTATCAGCGAGGCGGTTCGTGAAAATCTGCCCATGCTGGAAAGCTGGCTCGCATCGGCCTGGATCAAGCCGGTTGCCGCAGGTGCTGCGACCGTGCAGACCGCCAAGGTGCTGATGGCCGCGGAAATCGCGTCGGCCAGCCATCGTGACATTCTCATCGATTTTCGCGACGGCGCACCGTCGCTCGTCCGCGCTGCCAACGGCCTGCCCGCGCGCATCGCCTTCGGCTTCGACGACATGGCGCTGGGACTGGCGCTGGTGGCAGAACTGCTGCGCGCCGGACGCGGCCCCGCCGTCGGCGAACCGGCCATGGCCAAGCTGATGGGCTATGCCGCCCGCATTGCACGCAGCGAGGCTGCGGTGCTGATCCAGGGCGAAACCGGCACCGGCAAGGAAGGCATGGCCCGGCTGGTGCATGACGAAAGCCCGCGCGCCAAGGGTCCGTTCATCGCGGTCAACTGCGCCGCTCTCCCCGAAACCATGGTCGAGGCCATCCTGTTCGGCCACAAAAAGGGTGCCTTCACCGGCGCGTCGGCTGATGGCGAGGGCCTGTTCCGCGCGGCCGATGGTGGCACATTGTTCCTCGACGAAATCACCGAGCTGCCGCTGGCGCTCCAAGCCAAGCTGCTGCGCGCGCTGCAGGAAGGCGAAGTCCTTCCCGTCGGCGAGACCCGCGCGGTCAAGGTCGATGTCCGCATCGTCACCGCCGCCAACCGCGACGCGGCCGAGCTGGTCGCCGCCGGCGAATTCCGCGAAGACCTTTACTGGCGCCTCAACGTGATGCCGATCGCACTCCCCCGCCTTGCCGATCGTCGTCAGGATGTCCGCGCCATTGCCGCCGCCATGCTGCTGCGCATGCAGAATGCCGGTGACGACTTTGCCTGGCTGAGCGCCGAAGCGCTCGAAACGCTGCAGGCGCACCAGTGGCCCGGCAATGCCCGCGAGCTGGGCAACGTGCTGCAGCGCGCGCTGGTATTGCGCGAAGGCGATTGCATCGAGGCTGAAGATCTGGGCCTTGCCCCCGCCCGCCTGTTCACGCCCGCTCCGGTCCAGCCCGTCGCCGCACCGCAGATCAGCACGCCGCGTGCCGATCCGGTGCCTGCCGCCGGTTCCGCCCGCCTGATGCGCGGCAGCGATCTGCACAGCCTGTCGCGCGCGGTCGAGCATGACGCGATCCAGCGCGCGCTCGACGAGAATGGCGGCAACCGCCGCGAAACCGCCAAGATGCTCGGCATCTCCGAACGCACCCTGCGCTACCGCCTCGCCAATATGCGCGAGCTGGCAGCCGCAGCCTGATCGATAACGGGAAACAGAACCCATGAGCACCAATATCAGCAGCTCGATCATGGCCGCGCGCAACGCCATTCTGCAACAGAACAGCGCGCTGCAGCAGATCAGCAAGAAATCCCCGATGCTGGGCACCGAGCCGACCGAGACCCGGACGGACGGCTTTTCGGGCACGCTCAAGACCGCGCTCGACCAGGTCAACCAGGTGCAGCACGCCTCGTCCGAGGCCGCAACCGCCTATGAAATGGGCCAGACCACCGACATCGCGGCGGTGATGATGGCCAAGCAGAAGGCGTCGATCGGTTTCGAAGCGACGCTGCAGGTCCGTAACAAATTGCTGTCCGCCTATCAGGACATCATGAACATGCCGGTGTAATCCATGTCCGACATCACCATCACCCCCAATAATGTCGACGGATCCGCTCCGGCCGTGATCCCCGGAAGCCCCGGCACCGGCGCAGGTGCCGGCGCGCGTGTGCTCAACGGCACCGCGATCCCGGCCCAGGTCCGCAATTTCATGAGCCAGCCGGCGGTGTCCAAGGCGATGCCGCTGGTCGGCTTTCTGGGCGTCGTGCTGCTTTCGGTGCTCGCCTGGGCTGCCTTGCGCGAACCGCCGCAGCGCGATCTGTTCCGCGGCCTGCCCGATAGCGACAAGGCAGCGGTGATCGCCGCGCTCGACAGCTCGACCATCCCGTACAGCTTCGAGGAAAGCTCGGGCACGATCATGGTCTCCGAAGATGATTACCACAAAGCCAAGATCGCGCTCGCCGCGCAGGGCCTGCCCAAGAGCGCGCCGAGCGGTGACGAGCTGATCTCGTCGATGCCGATGGGGGCCAGCCGCGCGGTGGAGAATGAAAAGCTCCGCGCCGCGCGCGAGCTCGATCTGGCGCGCAGCATCGAGGCGATGGAATCGGTGGTCTCGGCACGCGTTCATCTCGCGGTCGAACCGCCCAGCGTGTTCATCCGCGACCGCAACGAGCCGGCCGCCTCGGTCGTGCTCCAGCTCGCCAATGCCGGACGCCTGCCCGAATCGCAGGTCCAGGCGATCATCCATCTCGTCGCCAGCTCGGTCCCCGGGCTGTCGGCCGACAATGTCTCGGTCGTCGACCAGAATGGCCGCCTGCTCTCGGGCGATGGCAAGAGCGGCATGAACGGCGTGGAACAGCAGATCGAGATGAAGGAAGCGATCGAGGAGCGCTATCGTCGGCAGCTCAACGCGCTGCTGACCCCGGTTCTGGGCGCCGGCAATTTCGTTGCCGAGGTCTCGACCGAGATCAACATGACCGAGCGCCAGGCGACCACCGAAAGCTTCCCTGCCGATGAAGCGCGGGTGAAGAGCGAGCAGACGTCGATCTCGACCGAGACCAGCCCTGCTCCTGCCGGAGGCGTCCCCGGCGCGCTGGCCAACCAGCCGCCCGCCGATCCCACGGTTACGCCGCAGGCCGGTGGCCAGCTGGCCGGCGCAGAAGCCGCCCCTCCCGGTGCACCGACCACGCGCAACGAGCAGACCAACCGCAATTTCGAACTGGGTCGCCAGATCGCGGTGACCAAGGAGCCTTCGGGCAAGGTCACCCGCATTTCGGTCGCCGTCGCGGTCAAGAACCTGCCCGGCGGCAAGGAACGCAGCCCGCAGGAAATCGCGGCCATCGAGGCGCTGGTCAAGGGCGCGATCGGCTTCGACACTGCGCGCGGCGACCAGGTCGCGATCTCGTCGCGCAATTTCGAGCCGGTCACCAAGGTCGAGGAGCCGTTCTACGAAGCCAGCTGGTTCAACATGGTGGTGCGCAACGTTTCCGCGCTGCTGGTGGCGCTCGCCCTGATCTTCGGCATTGGCCGCCCGCTGCTCAAGCGCTACACCCGCCAGAAGGCCGACGAGAAGGCCGCGGCAGATGCAGTCAAGGCGGCGGAAACCGGCGAACTGCTGTCGCAGGCGCTGGGAACCGACGGCAAGGACGCGAACGGTGCCTCTGGTGGTGCGGCTGCCCGCACGCCGAAGGAAAACGAACCGGTCACGCTCGACATGATCAATGCCGCTTCGACCTATCAGGAGCGCGCGCTGCTGATCCAGAATTTCGTCCGGCAGAATCCCGACCACGCCACTCTGGTGGTCCGTGAGCTGCTGAAGGGCAATGCCGACGCTGGCAAGGAGCCTGCCAATGCCTGATGTTCTCGACACCATGACCGAAGAGGGCGGTGCCGCCGCTCCCGCACGGCGCCCGATCCCCGGCCAGCAGGCTGCCGCGATCCTGATGCTGCTGTTCTCCGAAGAGCAGGCCGCCGAGATTCTCGCCCGGCTGGAGCCCGAGGAAGTCCGCCAGCTCAGCGAGATGATGTACACCGTCGCCGATATCGGTGCCGAGGACATCAACGAAGTGCTCGATATGTTCATCGACAAGGCGCGCAACCGCACGATGCTGGGCTACAAGGCCGAAGAGCAGATCGAGGGCATGCTGAAGCGCGCGCTGGGCGACCGCCGTGCCGAGACGATGCTGACCAAGATCGCGCCGAAAAAGGCCGGTGGCGGGCTCGAGGCGCTCAAGTGGATGGACCCGGTCGAGATCGCGCTGCTGGTCGAGCATGAGCATCCGCAGATTGCTGCCGTGGTGCTGTCGTTCCTCAAGCCCGAAATCGCCGCCAATGTGCTGCAGCTGCTGCCCCCCGAGGCGCAGGAGGACGTCGTCTTCCGTCTGGCGACGCTGGGGCCGGTCAGCCCCGAAGCCGTCGAGACGATCGAGGCTCTGCTGGTCAACCAGGCCGGAGCACCGCGCAGCGGCGGCGGCGCGTCGTCCTCGGGCGGCACGTCCGATGCGGCGGCGATCATGAACATCATCAACAAGCGCGAAAGCCAGCGCATCATCAAGGCGGTGACCAAGCGCGACAAGGATATTGCCCGGCGGATCGAGGACGAGATGTTCGTCTTTGCCGATCTTATCCGGCTCGATGCCAAGGATCTCGGCACGCTGGTGCGCGGGCTCGAATCCAAGCTGCTGGTGCCTGCGCTCAAGGGTGCCGAAGACAAGCTGCGCGACAAGATGTTCGGCTGCATGTCGAGCCGCGCGGCGCAATCGATCGCCGACGAAATCGCCGATCGCGGCCCGATGCCGATGTCCGAGGTGCTCGAGGCGCAGCGTGCGGTCATCCAGGTGGCCAAGCGCATGGCCGATGCCGGCGATATCGTGATCGGCGGAGGCGGCGACGAATATGTCTGATCGCCCGATCTCCATCACGCCCACCGGCGAGGCGCAGTTCATGCCGGTCTGGCAGATGCAGCCCGCCGCCAGCGCCTTCCGTCCGTCGCCGATCTTCTCGTCGATGGCCGACCTTGCCGAAGCCGATCTTCATGCCGAGCCGATGGATTTCGGCGAGGAAGACGGGTTCGATGGCGATCTGATGGTCGAGACCGGCCCGTCGCAGGACGAGCTGCTGGTCCAGGCCTATGAACAGGGCGTTGCCGATGGCATCGCCCAGGCCCAGGCCGAGATGCAGGCGAGCGACGCTGCGACCCAGGCCCTGGCCCAGGCGATCACCGCGCTGCGCCCGCAGCTGTCGCAAGGGCTGTGCGCGATGCTGCTGCATGCAATGAAGCAGATGCTCGAACGCTCGAGCGGATTTGCCGAACCCGACGCTGCCGTGCTCGAAAGGCATTGCCGTTCACTCGCCACGCTCGTTACGCGCGACATGCGCGGCAGTGCGCTGCACCTTCACCCCGATGACCTCAAGCTGCTCGGCGATGCCGATTGCGGACTGGTGCTCACCGCCGATCCGTCGATCCGCCGTGGTACGGTTTCCTTGAACCATGCAGATGGCTGGATCGAGCAGGGCACCCAGCCGATGCTCGACGCTCTGCAGGGCCTGATCGACGATCTGGAGGGCGACCAGTGATCGCGGCGCAGGAAGAGGCGGTGCGCCAGTTCACCGACAAGATCGCCGCGCTCGAGGCAGGCCCGCGCCGCGTCGGCCGACTGGTCGCGCATGAAGGCGGCATGCTCGAAGTCACCGGCTTCGACTATCCGATCGGCTATGGCGGATCGGTGCGCGCCGCCGATGGCCGCCGCATCCGCGCCGAGATCGCGGGTTTCCGCGGTTCGCGCGCGATGATGGTGCCGCTGGAAAGCGATGCCGCGCTGCGCAGCGGCGCGCGCGTCGAGCCCGATGCCCAGGCGAACATGGCCGTGGTCGGCGATGCGCTGCTCGGCCGGATCATCGGCCCGATGGGCGAGCCGCTCGATGGGCTGGGGCCGATCATCGCGCATGACCGCTGGCCGCTTGCGGGCAAGCGCGAGAATGTGCTCAACCGCGGGCGCGTCACCAAGACCATCGACCTTGGCGTGCGCGCGATCAACGCGCTGCTCACCGCAGGCCATGGCCAGCGCATTGCGGTGGCGGCCGGTTCGGGCGTCGGCAAATCGGTTCTCATCGGCCAGATCATCGGCTTTGCCGAGGCGGACGTGATCGTCGTCGGGCTGATCGGCGAGCGCGGCCGCGAAGTCAGCGATTTCGTCGAGACCAAGATGTCCGGACCGATGAAGTCGCGCACCGTCACCGTCGCGGTCCCAGCGGACCACAGCCCGATCCTGCGCCTGCGCGCCGCCTTCCGCGCGACAGCGATCGCCGAATATTTCCGCAAACAGGGCAAGAAGGTCCTGCTCATCATCGACAGCCTCACCCGCGTCGCACATGCGCAGCGCGAGATCGGCCTGGCGCTGGGCGAGCCGCCGACGATGAAGGGCTATCCGCCTTCCGCACTCGCGCTCATCCCCAAGCTGGTCGAGCGCGCGGGCAATGACAAGGAAAGCGGCGGATCGATCACCGCGCTCTATACCGTGCTCGCCGATGGCGACGATCTCGATGACCCGGCGGTTGATGGCGCACGCGCGATCGTTGACGGGCACATCATCCTGTCGCGCTCGATGGCCGAGCAGGGCATCTTCCCCGCGATCGATATCGGCAAGTCGCTGAGCCGCGTCGCAACCGACATCATCACCGACGAGCATCGCCGCGCGATGGCGAATTTCCGCCGCATCTGGTCTGCCTATGAGGAAAATCGCGATCTGCTGCTGATGGGCGCGTATCGCGAGGGATCGGACGCCAATATCGACGAGGCGGTGGCGCGCCGCCCCGATCTGCTGGCGTTCATCCGCCAGGGACCGCACGACCGGATCGATCTCGACGAAAGCGTCGCTGAACTGCTGCAGAGCTTTGGCGCATGAGCCTGAAGCCCAAATCCTGGAAGCGCGTGCATGCGGTCCGCGAGGCGCAGGTCAAGCTCGCCATCGGTGCGGCGGCCACGGCCCAGCGCAACGAGGCGGTGCTGCTGAACAATGCCGAGCGCCTGAAGCGCTTGCGCGACAATGCGTTCGATGCCGGGCACTGCCAGAACGGTGCGGCGCTGCACGCGCAGCTCGAGCTCGCGCAGCGGCTGATCCGCGCCGATGGCGAGATCAACGTCGCGCTCGGCCGGGCGCGGCAAGCGCTTGCCCAGGCAGAGCGGCAACGCACTGCCGCCTATATCGACCGTGAAACCACATCCAAGCTGCTGGGCAGGGCCATCGCGGCGGCGGACGAGACCGCCGAGCGCAAGGCCGCGCGCCTGCCGCTCAAGAGAAAATATCCCAAGGAGGCAGAGGAATGAGCCAGGACATGATGCAGGCCCTTTCAGGGTCGTCGCTGCTTTCGCTTTCAATTGGCACGCTTCCTGCTGTAAAACTGGGCATGAACCTCGACGCCAACCCCTTTGCCAGCCAGCTGGCGCTGATGACCGGAACGGATGCTGCCGTTCCGGGCATGATCGCGCCTGTCGCGGTCGCGCAGGGGGCGGGCGAGGGTGCCTTTGCCGCAACGCTCGCCGATCTGGGCGAACCCGCACCGGCAGCAGCGCCGTCCGCCGAGCCTGCTCAGCCGGTGCTGCCCCAGCCAGCCAAGTTGGCCGTCGCGCCCCAGGCGCCGGTCGTCGTCGCGCTTCCCGAAGAGGCGAGCACCTCGCAGCTGATCGAGGCGGCGCTGAGCGGTGCTGCCACCATCACCCAGGCCCCGCGCGCGTACGATATGCCGCGCACGGCGCCGACCGTAACACTGCTGCCGGAAGATGCCGACGCTGCAGCCCTGCCCGAACAGGCCAAGGCGCAACCGGCGCTGACGGTTCAGCCGCTGCCGCACGCATCGGATGTGCCGCATCTCAGGAATCTGATCCGCGCTGATGCCCCGATGCCGATCCGGGCACAGATCGAGGCCGACGCCGAAACCGAGGCGGCTGTTGCTGCACCCGCCAGCCCTGTCGCAGCACATCTCCGCGAGCCGGTTGAGCGCGCCGACACGTCCGTCGCCGGCGAAACCTTGCCGTTGCAGGCTCCGGTCATCGCTGTCGCACCGGTGGCGCCGCGCCGCGAAGCGCCGGTGACCGATCTGGAGACGACCGGCATCGCCGCGGATGCTTCACTCGAAGCGCCGCGCCACGCAGCCGCACCGCAGGTCGCGGCAACGCCGCGGCAGACCGCCGATAATGACCGGCCCACGATCATCACGCCCCAGGCTGTTGCTGCTCAGCCGCAATCGGCTGCAGGCCTGGTCGCGCCCACGCTCGTCGTCCCGGCCGCCGACAAGGCTCAGCCGAGCCTGGCAGCGCCTGCGGCTGCACAGCCTGAAGTGACGTCCGAAGCGCCGCATGTGCGCAAGACGAGGATCATGCGCGAAACGGTCGAGCCGGTTCAGTCCAATGGATCCGATGCGCCGATCGTCACCGCAGGTCCGGCGACCGTTGCCCAGACCGCCCCCGTGGCAAGCGAGCCTGCGCCCCTGGCCGCAACTGCTCCGGCCGCGACCAAGCGCGCCGTCGCCGATCGTGCACCCGTTCGCCCATCGGTGGCCCGGACAGAGGCCGCCCCCGCTCCGATCGCACCGCAGTCGCTCGAGACACAGTCCGCAGCGCAGCCGGTCATGGCGCAGGCACCGGTTGAGGCCGCTGCAGCGCAGCCCGTTGTCGAAGTCAGCCAGATGGTCGGCGAGACACTTGCTGCTGGTGACAGCGCCCCCGCCGCTGCAACCCAGCCTCTGGCGGCCAGCACGCCAGCAACCGCGCGTCCGCTGCCGAATGCCGCTGCGCCTATCGAACCACGCCAGCAGGCGACCGCACCGCAAGTGACCGTACCGACGGCGACCGCGCCCGATGCCTCGCGTGTCGCGCAGGCCGCGCCGATGGCGATGGCCGCCCCGGCTCAGCCGCAGGCGCCGCGTCCGCAGGCCAGCGCGCCTGTGCGCCGCACGCTCGACACGGCCGTACAGGCGCCGCGCTCCGCCGATCTGCGCTCCGCTATCATGGAGCGTACCGAAGCGTCCATCGAATCCGCCGTCTCCAGCCTGGCGGCCGAGCCCGCCGCACCGATCGTGAGCGAAGCCGTGCCCCCTGCCTGGGCCGCGGCGCTCAACGCGGTCAACGCACAGACCCAGCCAGTGACCGGCGCTGCCGCGCCGCAGGCCGCCGCGCAGACGCAGCTTCCGGTGCACAATCTCGCCTTTGATGCGGGCTTTGTCGTCGGGATCGAAAGCCAGATCGCGAAGCTGGTCGATGGCGGGCAGATGGTGAAGATTCAGGTCATGCCCGAGCATCTCGGCCGTATCGATATCGAGATGCTCGCCGGACCCGAGCGCGACCAGGTGCGCATCGTCACCGAGCATGACGCGGTCCGCGACACGCTGGTCAGCTCGCAGCACCGGCTCGAACAGGACCTGCGCAGCAACGGCCAGCGCAACACCGAAGTGACCGTCGAACTGCGCCAGCAATCGCCGGGTACGCAGAACGGATCGGCGCAGCAGCAACAGCAGCGCGGCCAGTCGGGCGCTGAAAGCGCCTCTGCCCGCGACGCCGCACAGCGCCAGCCATCCGCCGAACAGACGTCCGACGCCAATCCGGCACCGCGCCGCCCGCGCGGAAACGTCCGCTACGCCTGATTTTTTGAATGCATGAAATTCTCTTGAGGGAACCGAGAAATGGCTGAAACCGAAAAGGAACCGAAAAAGAAGGGCGGCATGGTCAAGAAGCTGCTCATTCCGCTTGTCGCCGTGCTGGTGCTCGGCGGTGGCGGCGCGGCTGCAGGCTTTTTCGCTGCCGGAATGATCGGCGGCGGCGAGCATGAAGACCCCAATGCGCCCAAGGTGGTGCTGAAGGACGGCACGACCGTGTCTGCCAAGGCGGCCGGGCTGAAGCAGGTCGCCTCGGGCAGCCATCTCGATGCCAAGTTCAAGGTCACCTATCTGCCGATCGAGGAGCCGTTCACCGCCAATCTGCGCGGCGGCGGCGGCTTTGCCCAGATGTCGCTCGCGGTCTCGACCTATTTCGACGAGAAGGTTCCCGCCGCGTTGACCGAGCACAATATCGCGATCCGATCGGCGATCCTGATGGCGATCAGCGATTTCGACCCGATCCAGCTCGAGACGATCGAGGGCAAGGAGCAGCTCAAGGGCCAGCTCAAGAAGGTGATCAACGACGTGCTGGTCGACAAGACCGGATTTGCCGGCGTCGAGGACGTCTATTTCACCAGCTTCGTGGTCCAGTAAGCCAAGGCCTTTGATCCGATGAGCAGCAGCGAACTTCTTGATGGTGCAGAGGGCATGGCCACAGGTCCGGCCGAGCGCCGCCTGGCCGAGCACAGCTTTGCCAAGGCCGACGCCGACCAGAAGACGGTCGTGCCGGTGCTGCGCCGCGTTGCGCGATCGCTCTGCGCGGGCCTGCGCCATGCGCTCGAGCCGATTGCCGGGGTCAAGCTGCGCGTCGATGCGCCCGATGCCGAATTCACCCAGTTCGATGTCTGGTGCGACCGCCAGGCCGAGCTGGTCAGCATCAGCCAGTTCCAGCTCGCGCCGATGCAGGGCCGCGTGCTGCTCAAGATGGAGCCGGTGTTCGTTTCGGCGATGCTCGACGCGTTCTTCGGCGGCGCACCGCGCGAGATGGCGTCGCCCAAGAAGGAATTCACCCAGACCGACATCCGCCTGATCGGCCGCATCGCGCGCGTGATCGGCGAGCGGCTGGGCGCATCATGGAACGAGGTCGGCAATTTCGCCTGCCATGCCGCAGGCCATTCGACCACGGTCGACGGCGCGCGCATCGCCGCGCCGCTGGCGCGCATGGTGGTGCAGCGCTTCCGCATCACGCTGCCCGATAATATCCGCTACGAGCTTGAGCTGGTCTATCCGCTCGACGGGCTGCAGGCGGCCGAACAGTGCCTGACGCCCGCCGGGATTGCCGACGACCAGATGCCCGATCCGGCCTGGCGCGACCAGATGAGCCAGGCGCTGGCGCATGTCACGCTGCCCGTGCGCTCGGTGCTGGCACGCCCCGTGCTCACCCTGCCGCAGCTTGCCGAACTCAAGCCCGGCGACATCATTCCCATTCCACCGGCGCGCAACCTGCCGCTGATCATCGGCGACCGCATTTTCGCACGCGGCAGCCTGGGTGAACAGAACGGCCTGGCCGCGTTCCGCATCGAAACCATAGAAAGAGGATAAGCCCCATGAGCGACATGACCGAAGCACCGATGCTGGGCGCACCGGCAGAGCCTTTCGACATGGGCGGCAACGGATTGCACGAGGCGGCAAATCATTACCGCTTTCTCGCTGACATCCCCGTGCGCCTGTCGGTAGAGGTCGGCAGCGCGTCGCTGCGCCTCGCCGAAATCATGGAGCTTTGCGAAGGATCGGTGGTCGAGCTCGACCGCCAGGCCAATGACCTGCTCGACATCAACGTAAATGGCACGCTGGTTGCAAGAGGGGAAGTCGTGACCATCGATGGCCGGTTCGGAATCCGGGTGGCCGAGGTGGTGTCGAAGAACGTCGGCCACGCACGGGTCGAACGGCGCATCTGACCGGACTGCTCCAGTCCCCGTCGCCCGCGCCGGATCATCCGGCGGCACGGCACAGGGAATTGGAAGCGGACCGGAATGACCTATTACATCATCAAACTGCTGATCATGCTGCCGGTGATGGGCGGCATGATCTATGGCAGCCTCTGGCTCTACCGCAAATACCAGCCCGGCATGATGGCCCGGCTCGACATGGCCGGCCCGCAGCGCGAGCTCAAGGTCACCGAGACGGTCAGCATGGGCGTTTCGGGCAAGCTCGCCGTGGTCGAGTTTGCCGGACAGAAAATCCTGCTTTCGGTAACGCGCGCGCGGATCGACACGATCGCCAGCGCGGATGCCGGAACCGGTCCGGCCAGCGCTAACCTCCCCCCGGCGGCGCTGGCCGGACATAATCGCGATCTGCTGGCCGCCCTGCGGGAGCGCGGCGCATGATCGTGGCAAGATCTCCTGGCCGTTTCCTCGCCATCGTCATTGCGGCGCTGGCGATGCTCCTGGCCACCCCTGCCATGGCCCAACAGGCCCCCGCGCCAGCAACCCCCACCGTTGCCGTGACTGGCCAGGCCGCGCCCGCCGCACCGGCTGCGAACGCCACCACCACGGCAACCCCGCCGCCCGCCGAACGCGCCACCGGCTCGGCCACCGGCACCCCCGGTGCGTCCGAGGCGCTCAGCCAGGCGCTCGATGATGTCGCGGGCAATGGCAAGCCGCTCACGCTCAGCCTGCAGATCCTGGTCGTCATGGGTCTGCTCACCATCCTGCCGTCGATGGTGCTGATGATGACCAGCTTCACGCGCATCATCATCGTGCTGTCGATCCTGCGCCAGGCGCTCGGCCTGCAGCAGACGCCGCCCAACCAGGTGCTGATCGGCCTGGCGCTGTTCCTGTCGATGTTCGTGATGGCCCCCACCTTTACCCAGATCAACGATCGGGCGGTCGCACCTTATGCCGCCGACACGATCGAGCTGGAAACCGCGATCCAGATTTCGGGCGAGGAATTTCACAAGTTCATGATCAAGCAGACGCGTCAGACCGACCTCAAGCTGTTCATGGACATGGCCAAGGCCAAGCCGGTCGCAGCGCCGAAAGACATTCCCTTCTCGATCCTGCTGCCGGCGTTCGTCACCAGCGAGCTCAAGACCGCGTTCCAGATCGGCTTCATGATCTTCCTGCCGTTCCTGGTGATCGACCTGGTCGTCGCCTCGACGCTGATGGCGCTGGGCATGATGATGCTGTCGCCCACGATCATCTCGATGCCGTTCAAGCTGCTGCTGTTCGTGCTCGTCGATGGCTGGGCGCTCACCATGGGCTCGCTCGCCGGATCGTTCGTGAACTGACGCCAGGACGGAAACGGACATGGAACAGACCGACTATTTCATTGGCCTGGCGCAGCAGACGCTGTGGATCACGGCGCTGGCCTCGGCCCCGCTGCTGATCCCCGCGCTGCTCGTGGGCGTGCTGCTCGGCATGGTCCAGGCGGCGACCTCGATCAACGAGGCGACCTTGAGCTTCGTGCCCAAGCTCGTGGTGCTCGGCGTCATCCTCGCGCTGTTCGGCGGGTCGATCCTGTACCTGATCGCCGATTTCACCGTCGAGATGTACAGCCGCATTCCGGATCTGCTGCTGTGATCGCACCGGGCTTTGCCGGCGTCGAAGCGCAATTGTGGATCTGGATCATGGCGATGATCCGGCCCGGCGCGGCGTTGATGGCAGCCCCCGTTTTCGGTGCGACCTCGGTTCCGCTCCAGGTGCGCATCATCCTGTCGGCGATGATCGGCATCGCCGCGACCAACAGCGCCACCATCAATCTGCCCGATGCGACATTGGTCAGCTATACCGGTTTCCTGTTCATCATTGGTGAGATCGTTTGCGGTGTCGCGATCGGTTTCGCGCTTCAGATCGGCTATTCGGCGGCGTTCGTCGCGGGCGAGCTGATCAGTAACGCGATGGGCCTGGGCTTTGCCTCGATGGCCGATCCGCAGAGCGGCCAGTCGAGCCCCGTGATCGGCAGCTTCCTGTCGATCATCGCGGTGCTGCTGCTGCTCGCGATCGACGGGCATCTGATGCTGATCGCGATCATCGTGCGCAGCTATGAGGCGCTGCCGCCGGGCGATGCGATGCTCTCGCCCCGGCTGATCATGGACTTGGTCGAGTTCGGCGCGATGCTGTTCTCGATGGGGCTGGTGATCGCGCTGCCGGTGGGTGCGGCGCTGATCATCGTCCAGCTGGTCATGGCGATGCTCGCGCGCTCGGCGCCGCAGCTCAACCTCTTTTCGGTCGGCATCCCCGTGGCGGTGCTGGCCGGCATCGTGCTGCTCGCGATCGCGGCGCCGGTGCTCGCCGATGGCGTGATGCGCGCAATGGAAACCGGGCTGGAACAGTCCGAAGTCATGGCAGGGGAGGGCTGACGCAATGGCAGACGGCCCATCCGGTGGCGGCGAAAAAACCGAACTCCCTACCGAGAAGCGGCTCAGGGAGTCGCGGGAAAAGGGTGATGTCCTCCAGTCCAAGGAACTCGGCACCGCGATGATCATCATAGGCGGCACGATGGCCTTCGTGCTGTTCGGTGACATGATGGTCTCGTCCATTGCCGGCATGCTGCGCGCCGCTTTGGTGTTTGACATCTATCAGGCGACCGATTTCAATGTCGGCCAGCGCACGCTCAGCCTGCTCATGCCGCTCGCTCTGCCGTTCGGCGGGCTGTTCGCGTTCCTGCTGGTCGCCTGTATCGCGACGCCTGCTGCGCTGGGCTCGCTCGGCTTTCGCTGGAGCGCCATTCAGCCCAAGGCATCGAAGATGAACCCGATGTCGGGCCTCAAGCGCATGTTCGGCACGCACGGACTGATCGAGCTGGTCAAGTCGATCGCCAAGGTGGCGCTGATGGGCACGATCGGCGTGGTGATGGTCATGTCGATGCTGCCGCAAATGGCGCAGCTGGGCCATGGCGACGTGCGCCAGGGGATAGCCGCGTTCGGCGACCTGTTCTCGATGACGCTGCTGGCGATGGCGGGCGCACTCGGCCTGATCGCGCTGATCGACGTTCCGGCGCAATGGTTCCAGCGCAACCAGAAGCTGATGATGACCAAGCAGGAGGTCAAGGACGAGCACAAGGAGGTCGAAGGTTCGCCCGAACTCAAGCAGGCGGTGCGCCGGCGGCAGTACGAGGTGCTCAACGGTTCGACCCGCAAGGCGGTCGAGGATGCGACCGTTCTGCTGGTCAACCCGACGCATTTCGCGATCGCGCTGCGCTATGACCGCGAGCGCGACCCCGCCCCGGTGGTGTTGGCGCGCGGGCGCGGGGCGATCGCCCAGGCCATGCGCGAACTGGCGATGGAGCGCGGCCTCACGATCCTGCGCTATCCGGAGCTTACCCGTGCGATCTACTTCACGTCCAAGCCCGGCCAGATCATCGACGAGCGGCTGTATCTGGCCGCCGCGACGCTGCTCGCTTTCGTTTTCCGCATCAACGAGAAGATGGATGTGGGCTTCGGCCAGCCCGAACTCGACGTGCCCAGCGACCTGCGTTTCGACATGGACGGCAAGCCGCAGAAATGAGTCGGAAAAGGCCTTAAGCCCGCCCGCACCTCGCCGTTAATCCTTTCAGAAGGAACTGGTGATGGTCACGAATAGCGGAATTTCCAACGTCATTACCGGCTTTACCGGTGTCAACAGCGCCCAGCTGGTCAACGATCTCGTCACGGCCCAGCTGGAGCCGAAACAGTCGGATGTCCGCAACCGGCAGAACCTGAACCAGGCGCGCATTTCCGCGCTCGCTTCGGCCTCATCGGCGCTCGAGACCTTTTCCAAGGCGCTGGGTGAAGTGCTCAACGGCCGCCAGCTGACCGGCAATCTCGTTTCGACGCGCGGCGATCTGGTCGCCGCCAGCTTCATCCCCGGGCAGAAGCCGCAGGGCCTGCCCGCCACGGTGCAGGTCAGCCAGCTCGCCGCCGCGCAGAGCATGGTTTCGGCCAGCAGCTTTGCCAGCACCAGCTCGACGGTCGGCGAAGGATCGCTGACCATCACGACCTCGGCAGGCAGCTTCAACGTCACCATCGATTCGACCAACAATTCGCTCGGTGGCCTGCGCGACGCGATCAACGCGACCAACAGCGGTGTCACCGCCAGCATCGTCACCGACAACAGCGGTTCGCGGCTGGTGATGCGCGGCAGGGAAGGCGCTGCCAACAGCTTCACCGTCACCGGATCGGGCGGCGCGGCAACGCTCGATGCCTTTGCCTTTCCCCCGGCCGGCGGCGCGGGCATGAACTCGGTCACCACGGCGCGCGACAGCATCATCAACGTCAACGGCATCGAGCTGACCAACGCCAGCAACCAGATCGACACCGCCGTTCCCGGCGTGCGCATCAACCTGCTCGCGGCGGCGCCCGGCACCAATGTCGTGATCAGCGGCGACCAGCCGACCTCGTCGGTCAAGGATATCGTCAACGAATTCGTGAAGGCCTATAACGATCTGCGCGGTGCGCTGAATTCGGCGACGGCGCCGGGTCTCGATGGCGCGAGCGGCGGTCCGCTGGCCGGCGAACGCGCCGCGCGCGACATGATGCGCTCGATGGCCTCGCTGACCACCACGCAGCTTACCGACACCGGCACCTATCGCTCGCTCGCCGATATCGGCGTCAAGACCAACCGCGACGGCACGCTGACGCTGGATTCGGTCAAGTTCGACCGCGCCCTCGCTGCCGACCCCGAAGGCATTGCCCGGATGCTCGAACCGGCGACGCCGACCGCAGGCAATCCTGGCCTCGCCAAGGCGTTCGAGGACGTGAAGACCGCGCTCAAGGCACCCAACGGCTCGCTGACCGGCGCGCAGAACCGCCTGAACAAGATCGCCTCCGACCTCACCAAGATGATGGAGAAGGTCGAGGAGGACAGCGACAAGTATCGCGAGCAGCTCGAAAAGACCTTCGCCGCCATGGACCGCCAGCTCACCGTGCTGCGCTCTACCCAGAGCTATATCGAGCAGCAGGTGTCCGTCTGGACCAATAGCGGCGACAACTGAGACAACCAAAACACATAGAATGACAAGGAAAACCGCATGAGCTTCATCTCTCCGCGTCGCCACATGGGCAGCTATCAGGCCGTCGATACGGTCAGCCGTGTCGAGGGCGCCAGCCCGCACCAGCTGGTCGTCATCCTGTTCGACGAGCTGCTGCTGCGGCTCGATGCGGCGATCCGTCATGCCCAGCGCGGCGAGGCGGTGCCGATGATCCAGGCCCGCGCCCGCGCATCGGCGATCGTCATCGCGCTGGAAGAAAGCCTCGATTTCGAAAAGGGCGGCGAACTCGCGCTCGCGCTCGCCCGCATCTATCGCGAAGCCAGCCGCCGCATCAACGCTGCCATGAGCCCCGACAAGGTCGACGTACTGATGTCCGCGCGCCAGATGCTCGCCGAGATCGCCGAAGCCTGGAAGCGCATCGCGCCGAAATGAGGGGCTTGCCGCAGGATTATCCTGTCGGCCACTCCGACAGGATGGTCGCGACATCGAAATAGTCGCGCCAGTAGCGGATTTGTCCGTCCTCGATCTCGAAAACGCCCGTCACCGGCAGCTCGACCCATTTGTCGGCCAGCCGGTGCCGGTCCAGCCGCTCGAGCATCACCACATTGCCATCGACCGCCGAGCGCAGAACGCGAAACTCGTTCTCCAGCGTCGGCGAGAAAAATGGTTGCAGCACCGCCCGGATGCCATCGGGTCCATGCACCGTCCCGAGCGGCGGCGGATTGATATATTCGCAATCCGGCGCGACCCATTGCAGCGCGGAGTCATAGTCGAGCGGTTCCATCGCCTTCAGAAAGGCGAGGGCGACGGCGAGCGGATCGGTATTGGACATGCGACGGATCTCCTGCAGCTGAGCCGTCAGGGTGCCGCGGTCAGCGACGCAAGGCCATTACGTCGCACGTCATGCGCGAGATTATCGCGCCGGGTAACGCAACCGGCCCAGAAAGCGCGACAGGCTCAGGCTCTCGCCCTTGTTCGTCCATTTCGCCTTGGCCTTTTCGAACTGCATAACATTGTCGATGCGGCGTTCGAGGAACGCGTGGGTGTCGGCGAAATCGGGGCTTTCGTCGTCGAGAAACGCCATGAGCGTCGAGCCATAGACGCCCGACAGGATCATGCGCTTGGTATAGTGGTTGTAATCGGTGGCGGTATCGCCCGCGAGTCGCCACATCAGGTCCGCCGTCCGCCAAGAGATGCGCGCGGTACGGGCGAGATTGGCGGGCAGCGCCATGATCGCAGTCGCGCGGCGCAGCGCCTCGCGCTGGTGCGCCACCGCCTCGAACCGGAAGGCGACAAGCGCGCGGATGCGCTCGCGAATCTTCATCGCGGCGATGCGCTCGGGCGGGAAAGCCTCGATCATCTGCGCGTCGATATGGCCAATCCAGGCATCGATCATGTCCATCGGGCCCTTGTCGAAGGCGAGCGTCGCCAGCCCTGCTTCCACGCCCTGTGCAGCGGCGGCGGCATCGCGCGCGGTCGGCGTCCAGCCATCGAATACGGCTTCGTCAGCGATGAAGGGCGGCAGGAACTGGCGCACCTCGTCCATCGTCGGGTCGGCGGGCAGGGTATCGAGCTTGGTCGGGCGGTACATCGCGGGTGCCTCCATGGATGCCATCACAATTAGGGAGCCGGGGGCGAAGCTGCAAGCCGCGCCGCGCGCCGCGCCTCGGGCAGGCGCACCAGCACCAGCGCGACGCCGATCAGGACCATCCCGATCGTGTCGGTGAGCGACAATGTCTCGCCGAACACCCGCCAGCCGATCAGCGCCGCGATCGCTGGCTGGCTGAGCAGCGCGATGCCCAGCACCACCGGAGAGAAATGGCTGACCGCATAGACCATCGCCCCCTGGCCGAAGAGCTGGCACACCAGGGCGAGCAGCAGGACGGGCGTCCAGTCGGTCGGCCAGACCGGTTCGCCCAGCAGCAGGGCGATGCCAAGCATCGGGCCGATGCCGAAGATCGTCGACCAGACCAGCACCGACCAGCTGCCCATTTCGCCCCGGACGTGGCGGATGCTGAGCAGATAGACCACGTACAATACGCCCGCGAGCAGGCAGAAAAGATCGCCGACGAGGTTGCGGACGTCGAGCTCGTAACTGCTGCCCATCAACAACCCTGCGCCGAGGATCGCGAACGCCACCGCACCCAGTTCCGCCCGGTGCGGCCAGACGCGGCTGATGACGAAGCCGTAGACGACCAGCATCACGCTGCCCATGTTGCCGAACAGCGTCGAATTGGCGAGCTTGGTGCGTTCGATGCCGAAATTCCAGCTGGCGAGATCCAGCGCGAAGGCGATGCCGCTCAAGACCAGCAGCCACCAGATCGATGACCGGTAACCGCCCAATGGTTCGCGCTGCTGCAGCGCGATGACGATCAGCACCGGCAGCGCCAGTGTCAGCCGCCAGAAACCGGCGGAGACCGGCCCGGTATCGGCCATGCGCACAAACAGCGGCCCGGTGGCGAGCGCGACATTGGCGAGGATCAGCGCGAGGATCGCGAGAATCCCGCCCCGCTCGGTTGCTTTTGTCATCATCGGCCTTTAGCCATTCGGTTAAACGCTGTCGCGGGGCTTTTCCCGATGGCGCGCGAAGGAGAGATGCTGCCCATGCCCACCCTGTTCGATCCTGTCCAGCTTGGCGCGATCAGCTGCCCCAACCGCATCCTGATGGCGCCGCTCACCCGCTGCCGCGCGACACGTGCGCACGTGCCGGTGCCGCTGATGGGCGAATATTATGCGCAGCGCGCCAGTGCAGGGCTGATCATCTCCGAAGCCACGGGGATCAGCCCGGAAGGGCTGGGCACGCCCTATGCGCCTGGCATCTGGAACGACGAGCAGGTCGAGGGCTGGAAGCCGGTGGTCGAGCGCGTGCACCAGGCTGGCGGGCGGATCATCTGCCAGCTTTGGCATATGGGGCGGCTGGTGCATCCCGATTTCAATGGCGGCAAGCCCCCGGTCTCGGCATCTGCGACGCGGTTCGACTATCACGCGCATACTTATGAAGGCACCAAGCCCTATGAGACCGCGCGCGCGCTCGGGGTCGGCGAAATCCCGCGCATTCTCGACGATTATGCCCGCGCGACCGAGAATGCGCGGCGCGCCGGTTTCGACGGCGTACAGATTCACGCGGCCAATGGCTATCTGATCGACCAGTTCCTGCGCTCCTCGTCCAACCTGCGCGACGACGATTATGGCGGTGAAATCGAGAACCGCATCCGCCTGCTGGGCGAGGTCGCCGAGCGGCTGGTCGGCGTGTGGAGCCACGACCATGTCTCGGTGCGCCTGTCGCCCAATGGCGAGACGCAGGGGGTGAACGACGCGACGCCGGAGGCGACCTTCACCGCAGCCGCCGCGCTGCTCGACAAGATCGGCATCGCGTTCCTCGAGCTGCGTGAGCCGCCGATGGACGGCACTTTCGGCGCGAGCGACGTGCCGCCGGTGAGCCCACATATCCGCAAGGTGTTCTCCGGCCCGCTGGTGCTCAACAGCGATTACGATCACGACAAGGCGGTCGCGGCGATGGCGGGCGGAATTCCCGATGCGATCAGCTTCGGCCGCACCTTCCTCGCCAATCCGGACCTTCCCGCTCGCCTGGCGGTGAATGCGCCGCTGACCCCCGACAATCCCGCGCGCTGGTATGGCAGCTCACCCGAGGGCTATACCGATTATCCGACGATGGAAGAGCAGGGGATCGTGCCCGAGACTGCTGCCGCATCATGATCGCCAGTGGCCAGCCCTGGCTGATCAGCGCGGTGCTGCTCGGCACGGCGCTGATCCTGCTGCTGGCCGAAGCGCTGTTTCCGCGCCGCCGCCGCAGCCTGCCGGTGGCGCGGCGCTGGCCCGCGCATCTGGGCTTCGTGGTGGTCAACATGCCGGTCGAGCGCGGCGTGCAGGCGCTCCTCTTCATCGCGCTGTTCGGTGCGGTGACGGGCTATCAGCCGCAGCCCGATTTCGGCCTGCTGCCGATGACCGGGCTGCCCGGCTGGGCGCAGGGGGTGCTCGCCATCCTGCTGCTCGATCTGGCGGTCTGGGCGCAGCACTGGGCGACGCACCGCGTTCCGCTGCTCTGGCGGATGCACCGGGTGCACCATGCCGATCGCGATCTCGACATGTCGACCGCCTTGCGCTTCCATCCGCTCGAAATCGGGTTGTCGATGCTGTTCAAGATGGGGGTCGCGCTCGCGCTCGGTGCGCCGCTCTGGGCTTTGATCGTGTTCGAGCTGCTTCTCGCGCTGCTGCCGATGTTCAACCATGCCAATCTGGCGCTGCCGCTGTGGCTCGACGCCGTGCTTCGGCTCGTCATTGTCACGCCCGACATGCACCGCGTGCACCACAGCACCCGGCGGATCGAGCATGACAGCAATTATGGCTTCTGCCTCTCGATCTGGGACCGGCTCCTTGGCACCTATCGCGCGCGGCCGAGCGGCGGGCATGACGCGATGAGCATCGGTCTTGTTGACTATCCCGGGCAGGAGACTGCGCGCTTTGGCTGGGCGATGCGGCTGCCGTTCCGCTGAGCACAGCAACAAAACATTGAAATAAAAGCCGAAACGCCCAATTGGGGCGGACAAGCCTGCCGATCACCGGGGGCGGGGAGAGCGCGACGACCATGCCCTTGCTGAGCAACATCCTGGCCGAACGGCAAAGCTTCGTCACGCATCTCGAATGCTCGATGACTGGCGAGCGCTACGCGGCCGATCAGGTGCATGGGCTGTCGCGCGTCGGGCGGCCGCTGCTGGTGCGCTATGACCTGCCCGCCATCGCCGCGCATCTCGACCGTGACGAACTGGAGCGGCGCGAGACAGATTTGTGGCGCTGGCGGGAGCTGCTGCCGGTGCGCGCGGCGCGTAACATCGTCAGCCTGGGCGAGATCGAGACGCCGCTGGTGCCGCTTCCCCGGGCAGGCGGGGCGAACGTGCTGGTCAAGGACGAGGGGCGGTTGCCCACCGGATCGTTCAAGGCGCGCGGGCTGGTCATGGCGGTATCGATGGCCAAGGCACTGGGCGTGATGCGCATCGCCATGCCGACCAACGGCAATGCGGGCGCGGCGCTCGCCGCCTATGCCACGCGCTGCGGCATCGAGACGGTGGTCTTCTGCCCCGACGACACGCCAGAGATCAACGTCCGCGAGATCGCGCTGCAGGGCGCGCGCGTCTGGCGCGTCAACGGCCTGATCGATGATTGCGGTGCGATCGTCGCCGAGGGCACGAAACACGGCCGCTGGTACGATGTCTCGACGCTGAAAGAGCCGTACCGGATCGAGGGCAAGAAGACGATGGGGCTGGAGCTCGCCGCGCAGTTCGGCTGGCAGTTGCCCGATGCGATCTTCTATCCCACCGGCGGCGGCACCGGGCTGATCGGCATGTGGAAGGCGTTCGCCGAGCTCGAGGCTTTGGGCTGGATCGGCCCCGAGCGGCCGAAGATGTTCGCGGTCCAGGCCTCGGGCTGCGCGCCGATCGTCAAGGCGTTCGACGACGGGGTCGAGCATGCCGAGCGCTGGGAGAATGCCAAGACGATCGCAGCGGGCATCCGCGTGCCCCGCGCGGTCGGCGATTTCCTGATCCTGCGCGCGGTGCGCGAAAGCGGCGGCAAGGCGCTGGCGGTGGGCGATGACGCGATCGAGCGCGCGGTGGTGCAGGCGGCGAAGCAGGACGGGTTGCTGCTCTGTCCCGAAGGCGGCGCCACGCTCGCAGCCTATCACGATGCGCTCGCCGCCGGGCTTGTCGGCAAGGGCGACCGGGTGGTGCTGTTCAATTGCGCGACGGGTCTCAAATACCCGATGCCCGACGATTCGCGCACGCTTGATCGCCACGCGCAAATCGATTTCGACGTGCTCTAGAGCGTTTTCAAGTTGACCGTTTACGGTCAACGGCTCGGAAAATGCGGCATCCAAAAACAAGAGCGTTTTCGCTCAATGTGAAAACGCTCTAGGTTTCTCCCAATCCCGTCATTCCCGCGAACGCGGGAATCCCGCTTGTCCTGCAACCGTTGCGCGGGAGCGGGACCCCCGCGTTCGCGGGGGTGACGGTCATGGATTGCTTTAAAATCGTTATAGCGGGAACGCCTGGCGGATCGCCAGCAATCGCCGCAGCGCACGGCCGAGCGGCAGTTCCTCGGACATACCCATGCCGCCGTGCAACTGGATCGCCTGCTTGCCGACCTCGACCCCGTCCTCGCTGACCGCGCGATAGGCGGCGCGCGCGGCGCGGGTGGCGGCTTCGGCATCGCCGGCGGCATCGTGCGTCACCGCCTCGTAGACCAGCGAGCGCGCCTGATCGAAGGCGACCTGCATGTCGACCATGCGGTGCTGAAGCACCTGGAACGAGGCGAGCGGCACGCCGAACTGCTTGCGGTCCATGGTATAGGCCTGGGTGGCGAGGCACACGCGGCGCATGATGCCGGTGCCTTCCGCCGCAAGCAGCAGGCGTGCCTTGTCGATCACCTTTTCTAGCGCCTCAGCCGCCGCGCCCGGGCCGAGCAGCAGAGCATCTGCGCCCAGTGCTGCGCCGTCGAGCTTCACATCGGCGACCCAATGGTCGTCGCGCAGACGATAGGGGGTGACGGTAACGCCCGCGCCATCGGCGGGGACGAGGAACAGGCCGAGGCCCGCCGGACCGCTGCCCGGCTCGCCCTCGATCCGCGCGAGCACGATGATCGTTTCGGCCGCCGCCGCGCCATGGGCGAGCGACTTGTGGCCGGTGAGCGTCCAGCCGTCGCCGCTCTTGCTGGCGGTCGCTTCGCAATACCAGATGTCGTGCCGGGCGCGCGGCTCGTGCAGCGCCACGCCGACCGGCGCGCCGCCCGAGACGATGCCCTCGATCAGGTCGCTGCGGGCCTGCGATTCCGGGCTGGCGGCGATCAGGCCCCCGGCGAGAATGGTGCTGGCGAGCACGGGCTCGACCACCAGGCCTTCGCCCAGCACCTCGAACAGGCTGACGCAGTCGCCCAGCCCCGACTGGCCCTCGGCCTGCAGGCCGCCATCGGCCTCGGAAAACGGCAGCATCAGCCATCCGGCCTCGGCCATCTCGGCCCAGAGCGCGGTGTTGAGCGGGCTCTCGCCCATCTGGCCGAGCCTGTCATCGGCATAATGTTTCTGGGTGAAGCGGCGGGCGCTGTCGATCAGCAGCTGCTGGTCATCATTGGGTGCGAACATGGGTGTGAAATCCTGAATATCCGCCTGGCGCGGATCGGGTGATCCGCGCCAGGTCTGATGCGTACGTCCCTCGACTGCGCTCGGGACAAACGGATGGTGGGACTGGTCCTCAGATCCCTGCGGCCATCATCTTGGCGAGAATGTTCTTCTGCACCTCGTTGGTGCCGCCATAGATCGATTGCGCGCGGCCGAAGAGGAAGACCGACATCGCGTGCTCGCCTTCCTGGCCATAGGGGTGGACCGGATCGTTCGCCGGGCGCGGCAGTGCCGCCGGTCCCGCTATATCCAGCGCCAGTTCGGACACGTCCTGCGACAGCTCGGTGCCGAGCAGCTTCAAGGGCGCGACCAGCCGCATCGCCTCGGCTGACTGGCTCGGTGCCTCGAGTGCGCGCGCCTCGAGTGCGGCCAGCTTGGCGAGCCGCTGCTCGAGCGAATCGAGCCGCTGCGCGATCACCGGATCGTTGATCGGCGGGTTGATGAAATGCTCGACCGAGCTCGCCCATTCGCGCAGGCGGATCAGGTCACCGGTGGTGCGAGCGACCCCGGCAATGCCGGCACGCTCGTTGCCGAGCAGGAACTTGGCATAGGTCCAGCCGTCATTCTCGTTGCCGACGAGGTTCTTCACCGGCACGCGAACGTCGGTGAAGAACACCTCATTGAGGTGATGCATGCCATCGATCGTGCGGATCGGGCGCACCTCGATGCCCGGCGTGTTCATGTCGATGAGCAGGAACGAGATGCCGTTCTGCTGCTTCACCTCGGTATTGGTGCGCACCAGGCAGAAGATCCAGTCGGCCCAGTGGCCCTGCGTGGTCCAGGTCTTCTGGCCGTTGACGACATAATGGTCGCCGTCGCGCACCGCGCGCGTCTTCAGGCTGGCAAGGTCCGATCCCGCGCCCGGCTCCGAATAGCCCTGGCACCAGAAACGGGTGCCGTTGATGATATGCGGCAGATGCTCGGCCTTCTGCTCTTCGGTGCCGAAGGTGTAGATGACCGGGCCGACCATGGTCAGGCCGAACGGGCTGTACGACGGCGCGCCTGCCTTGGTCGATTCATCGGCAAAGATGCGCTTCTTGGCGAGCGACCATTCGCAGCCGCCATATTGCTTGGGCCAGCCGGGGGCGCCCCAGCCGCGCTTGGCCTTGACGCCCTGCCACCAGGCGGTCAGTTCCTTGCTGCTATTGGCAAAGCCGTCTGCGGCGAAGCGCTTTTCGGGCGGCAGCTCGGCATCGAGAAACGCGCGAACCTCGGCGCGGAAGCTCTCCAGGTCTTCGTCTTCGGTCATGATCCTCACCTTGTCCTGAACGGGATTGTTGGGCGCTAATCTGCACCCCCATCACCCAAATGCAAGCCGCGATGCCAAGAAACTGACGCATTGGCGCGATAGCATGATAGGCTTGGCAATGCGGTACCGGAGCTGACGCTACGGCGCACTAAGGTCAGGCGAAAGGACGCAGGAAATGGGCAATTCGGCACCCGGCGCGCAGCCGGTCGACAGCAGCGATCCCTATGCCCGGCTGGAACAGACATTCCCGGTGCTGAGCGAGGACATGGCTGGCCGAATCGCGCGTTTCGGGCATCGCGAGACGCTGGCCGACGGCGATCATGTCTTCCATCGCGGCGAGCGCGGGGTCGATTTCTTCCTCGTGCACACCGGAGAGATCGAGATCATCGACCATGGCGATCATGGCGAGGAGGGCATCGTCCACCGCCATTGCGCGCGCCAGTTCACCGGCGAGCTCGACCTGTTCAACGACCGCAAGATCCTGGTCAGCGGACGCGCGGTGGGGCCGACCGAGGTGATCCGGGTTCCGCGCCCCGATTTCCGCCGGCTGATCGTCGCCGAACCCGATATCGGCGAGATCATCATGCGCGCCTTCATCCTGCGCCGCGTCGCGCTGATGCAGCATCAGCAGGGTGCGGTGACGCTGGTCGGCCCGGCGCGCAGCGCCGATACGGTGCGGATCAACGCGTTCCTGACGCGCAACGGCTATCCGCACCGCACGATCGATTCGACGGCCGATCCCGATGCGGCGGCGTTTCTCGAAGGCTTCGGCCTCAGCGATGCCGACCTGCCGGTGGTGATTTCCGAAGAGCAAATCCTGCGCAACCCCAGCACGGACGATCTGGCCGATGCGCTCGGCGTCGCGGTGGCGATCGACCAGCAGCGGCTGCACGACCTGATCGTGGTGGGCGCAGGGCCGGCGGGGCTGGCGGCGGCGGTCTATGCTGCATCCGAAGGGCTCGACACGCTGATCGTCGAATCGACCGCACCCGGCGGTCAGGCGGGGACGAGCAGCAAGATCGAGAATTATCTGGGCTTTCCCACCGGCATCTCTGGCCAGGCGCTGGCGGGACGCGCGCAGGTGCAGGCGCAGAAATTCGGCGCGCGGCTCGCGGTCTCGCGCGCGGCGACCGGGCTCGATTGCAGCGGCGGTCATTTTCGGCTGCAGCTCGAGGACGGCACGGTGGCCGAGGCGCGCGCGGTGGTCGCGGCGACCGGCGCGCGCTATCGCAAGCTCGACCTGCCCGACTATGCCCGATTCGAAGGCGCGGGCGTCTATTATGCCGCGACCGCGATGGAGGCCCAGCTCTGCGCCGACCGGGCGGTCGTGGTGGTCGGCGGCGGCAACTCTGCGGGGCAGGCGGCGGTCTACATGTCGCGCTTTGCCGCGCATGTGCACATCCTCGTGCGCAGCGAAGGGCTGGCCGCGACCATGTCGAGCTATCTGATCGACCGGATCATGGCATCGGATGCGATCACGCTGCACCCGTTCAGCGAGGTCTGTGCGCTGTCGGGCGACACCCATCTGGAAGGGCTCGCCTGGCGCGACCGGCGCAGCGGCGAGGAGACGCGGATCGAGGCGGGCGCGCTGTTCGTGATGATCGGCGCGCAGCCGTGTTCGGACTGGCTGCAGGGCTGCGCCAATCTCGACGAGGCGGGGTTCATCCTGACCGGCGACGGCTGCTCACCGTTCGAGACCAGCCGCCCCGGCCTGTTCGCAGTCGGCGATGTCCGCTCGGGCTCGGTCAAGCGCGTGGCCTCGGGCGTCGGCGAGGGATCGGTGGTGATCCAGGCGGTCCACCGCTTCATCGAGCGGCAGAAGACCGACGCAATGGGGTGCGGAAACAACTAACTCCTCCCCGAGCTTGTCTCGGGGAGGGGGACCGCCGACCAGAGGTCGGTGGTGGAGGGGAGGCGAGATGGCATATCGATCCATCGGCTCACTATCCCGCTGCCCCTCCACCACGCTGCTGCGCAGCGCGGTCCCCCTCCCCCAGCAAGCTGTGGGAGGATTTGATGGTCACCGATCCTTATATTCCGGTGCGCGCTTCTCCATGAACGCACGGCGCGCCTCGGCATAATCCTCGGTCATGCTGAGCAGGATCTGCTGCCGGTCCTCGAGCGCGAGCGCGGCTTCGAAGCCCGGCGCGTCGATATTGCGGTTCAGCGCATCCTTGCTGAGCCTGAGGCCCATCGGGCTCGCCAGCAGCATGTCGGCGGCGAGCGCCTCGGCCCTGGCGAGCATGTCCTCGGGCGCGGCAATCTCGCTGACGAACCCGGCGGCCAGCGCGCGCTCGGCGCCGACGAAGCGGCCCGACAGGATCATCTCGGCGGCGAGCGAGCTGCCCACCAGCCGCGGCAGGAAATAGCTCGACCCCATGTCGCAACCGCCAAGTCCGATGCGGATATAGGCGGCGTTCATGCGGAAATCGGGGGTGCAATAGCGCACGTCGCTTGCGAGCAGCAGCGACATGCCGCCGCCGCACGCCGCGCCTTGCGCACAGGCGATGATCGGCTGCGGGCAGGCGCGCATCAGCTGCATCACCGTCGCGATCGCGCGCTGGGTGCGCCAACCGCCATGCACCGCGCCTTCGTCCTCGCGCTGCGTCCAGCCCTTGAGGTCGAGCCCGGCGCAGAACGCCCGGCCCTCGGCGCGCAGGATGACGACACGGACTGCGTGCCGCTCTACCAGGCCCCGAAAATAGTCCTGCAGCGCCATGATCATCGGCTCGTCCATCGCATTGAGCGCTTGCGGACGGTTGAGCGTCACGGTCTCGACCGCGCCCTGGGTGGTGATCACAATCGGGTTGCTCATCGGCCCTTGTCCTCTCATGGCGTCCTCTCCTGCCGCCAGATGCCCCGTAATGGGCCGCAGCGGTCTTGCGATGGTTAATCCGGTTTCAAGCTTCTGCTCGCCGGGCTAGACGCCATGGCCTGCCGAAAATGGCAATCCGACGTCAACCAGAAAGGTGTCCTGCCGCAATGCTGTCCTCGATCACCCAGCGCCTGAGGGGCCGGTCCGCCGGTGAGATCGTGCGGCTGATCGGGCACAATATCGTCTATCATGCCCGCGCCATGACCCCCCAGGCGCGGCAGCGGGACCGCAGCTTCCAGGCGTTCGACGAGCAATGGGGCACCGATACCTTCGCGATGCGCGAGCTGCACACGCTCAGCGTCGATCCGGCGCTTGCGGCGCATGCCCGGCGCTATCAGGCGAGCAACGGCGCCAACATGCCGACCTGGTTCGCTGACCTGAAGGTGGATTTCGCGCGCACCGCGTTCATCGATTATGGCTGCGGCAAGGGTCGCGCGGTGCTCGAGGCGGCGCGCTTCCCCTTCGCCCGCGCGATCGGCGTCGAATTCGCGCCCGAGCTGGTCGATATCGCGCTCAGCAACCGCGACATCATGGCGGGCAAGGGCGCGCTCTCCGCGCCGACGCAGTTCCTGTGCATGGATGCGGCGCGCTACCAGCCGCCTGCCGATCTCGATCTGGTCTGCTTCTTCTACGATCCTTTCGACGATAGCGTGATGGCGCCGGTGGTCGACAGGCTCACCGCGCTGACCCAGCCGGTATCGGTCATCTATCTGGAGCCCCATTGCATCGGGCAGTTCCGCCGGTCGGGCCATTGGGCCGAGGGGCAAAGCGTGGACAATCTGGTGCTGCGCAATCCGGCTGCCCAGGCGCTCTGACGCTGCGGCAGATGGCGCCCGGATACCGTGGTTAATCGGCATCTCATCTTCGAAATCATGATCTTAAGTCGTCATCCACTTGCCTTTTGGTTAGCGTCCGCGCTCGTGGTGTAATTTTCGGTGGAGATTTAGGTGCTGCTGGT
>LSHP01000108.1 GCA_001555775.1 Acidovorax delafieldii
CGCTAAAGAGCGCTCAATACCTACCCAGACAAGGCGGCCCCCGCCGGATGGATACCGACGATCGCTGTATCGTCGTCGATACCAAGCAGCGCGCGAGCGTCCCCGGCGTCTATGCGGCAGGCGATATTGTTACGTCGCTCGATCAGATCAGCGTCGCGATGGGCCACGCGGCGATCGCCGCGACCGCCCTCCACAACGATCTGCGCAACCGCGACGAGGAGGACACGGCGTCGTGAAATGGCTGATCGTCTTCGATCTCAACGGCACGATTGCGGGCAGCAAGCAGCCCCTGTCGCCCGAGATGGCGGCGACGCTTTCGCGCCTGCTGGCGCGGATTTACCCGAATTTGTCAGAGCAGATCGAGTGATTGGCCAAGACTGTTTCATTGCGAAAGTCGTGGTCAATGATGAGCACGAACTCCAAAGCGTGGTTGATCGCTTCGTGCCGTTCGCATCGACCGATACGGCCATCATCCAATCCTTTCCAGTCGTCCGATGCCTTCCCAAACTCTAGCGGATCGCGCGGCGGACTCTGATGCTAAAACGCTTTATCGCTTCTGGATCGACGTCACTTCCCCGGCATTGCCAATGACGGTCAGGTTGAAACCAACCTTGTCGCCCACGGCAATGCCTTTGAGCAGTTCTGGCTTAGCGGAGAAGCCCATCGTCATCGCAGGCCATTCAACGGCAGGTATCGCGTCATGTTCGAGAGTGATTTTGCCGGATGCCGGGTCGATCGCTGTGACAGTTCCGGTGCCTTTGGCCATTTTCGCCTCAGCGGGCATGGCCATATCAGCCATCGCGTCAGTAGAGGTTTCAGCCTTGGGCGCTTCGGCGGGCTTGCCGCAGGCGGTCACACCGAGTGGCAATGCGAGCAATGTCGCGGTCATCAGTATATTCTTCATGTCGTTTCTCCTTGGTGTTGAACTTCAGTTTTCTGCCTGCGCATCAGCAGGTATGCGGCAGGGATAATCAGCATCGAAAGCAGCGGTGCGGTAAGCATCCCGCCGATCATCGGCGCGGCGATGCGGCTCATCACTTCGGACCCGGTGCCGCTGCCGATGACGATGGGGAACAGGCCAGCAAGAATGACGGCGACCGTCATCGCCTTTGGGCGAACGCGGAGGAGCGCACCTTCGCGGACGGCAAGCTCGACATCTTCGGGCTTATGTTCGGCCAGCGCGTGTTTGAGGTAGATCAGCATCACCACCCCGAACTCCGCCGACACGCCTGCCAGCGCAATAAACCCGACGCCGGTTGCAACCGACTGGTTATAGCCGAGCAGATAGAGCAGCCACACACCACCTGTGAGTGCGAACGGCAATGTCGCCATGATGAGCGCAGCTTCATCCCAGCGCCGGAACGTCGCGTAAAGCAGTGCGAAGATGATGAGCAATGTTGCCGGGACAACGATCTTCAACCGCTGTGTTGCGCGCTCAAGAAATTCAAACTGTCCGGTATAGGCGACACTGATTCCGGGCGGCAGCTTCACCTTTTCTGCCACAGCCCGTTGCAAATCACCGACAATCTCGGTCAGCGCGCGGCCCCGACCGTCGATATAAACCCATGTTGCGGGGCGGCCATTCTCGCTGCGCAACATTGGCGGGCCATTGGTGATGCGAATATCGGCCACCGTTCCAAGCGTGATTTGCTGACGAGACGGAGTCAGCACCGGCAAATTGATGATGTCGTCCAGACTGTCGCGGATTTCGCGGGGGTAGCGCACGTTGATTGGATAGCGGGCCAACCCTTCGACGGTTTGCCCGATCACCTCGCCGCCAATCACACCCGATACGATGGCCTGTACATCGGCAACATTCATCCCGTATCGCGCGGCGCTCGCACGGTTGATGGCAACGTCGATATAGCGACCGCCCGAAAGCCGTTCGGCCAGTGCGGAGCTGATCCCCGGCACGGTCTTTGCCACTGTTTCGATTTCGCGCGCGGTGCGGTCAATCTCTTCGAGGTTAGCGCCCGACACCTTAATACCAATCGGGCTTTTGATTCCCGTCGCGAGCATATCAATCCGGTTGCGGATCGGCGGAATCCAGAAATTGGCGAGGCCGGGGACTTTGACGACATCATCGAGCGCATCAATCAGCTTGTCCTGCGTCATGCCTGCGCGCCATTCGCTCTTGGGCTTGAACCGGATCGTCGTTTCAAACATTTCGAGCGGCGCAGGATCGGTCGCAGTATCGGCGCGGCCTGCCTTGCCGAACACGCTTTCCACCTCTGGCACTGTCTTGATGAGGCGGTCGGTTTGCTGGAGAAGCATCGAGGCCTTGGCTGTCGAAATGCCCGGAAGTGCGGAGGGCATATACAGCAAATCGCCTTCGTTCATTTGCGGCATGAACTCGCCGCCGGTCTGCCATATCGGCCACAGGCTGGATGCGAAGACGAGGCCCGCAATCAGCAAGGCTTGCTTGGGCTTCTCCAATACCCAATCGAGCGCGGGCCGGTAAATGCGGGTCAGCCAACGGTTGATCGGGTTATTGTCTTCGGCAGGAATCTTGCCCCGGATGAGCCAGCCCATCAGCACCGGAACAAGCGTGATCGACAAAATTGCCGCCGCCGCCATCGCATAGGTTTTTGTGAAGGCGAGCGGGGCGAACAGTCGTCCTTCCTGTCCCTGTAACGAGAAAATGGGGATGAACGAGAAGGTGATGATGAGTAGGCTCAAAAAGAGGGCTGGCCCCACTTCGGCTGCGGCATCGGTGATGACGCGCCAGCGTTCTTCGCCTTTCAATTCCTTGTCTGGGTTGTCATGCGCCCAGCGTTCGAGATGCTTATGGGCGTTCTCGATCATCACAACCGCTGCATCGACCATCGCGCCGATGGCAATCGCGATACCGCCCAATGAAAGGATATTGGCGTTCAACCCTTGCACCCGCATTACGATGAAGGCGATCAGGATGCCAAGCGGGAGCGTGAGGATCGCCACCAGCGCCGATCTTGCGTGCCATAGGAACAGCCCGCAGACGAGCGCGACAATCGCAAATTCCTCGAACAATTTGGACGTGAGGTTCTCAACCGCGCGGTCGATGAGGCCCGAACGATCGTAGGTGGTGACAATCTCGACACCTTTGGGCAGGCCCGCTTTCAATTCCGCCAGCTTGTCCCGCACGCCTTCGATGACTTCGCGGGCGTTCTTGCCCTGCCGCATGACGATCACGCCGCCTGCGACTTCGCCTTCACCATTCAGTTCGGCAATCCCGCGCCGCATGTCGGGACCGATTTGCACCGTGGCAACATCACCGACCGTGACGGGAATACCGCCTGACGCACTGCGCAACGGCACAGCGCGAAAATCATCCAGTGTTTTGAGATAGCCGGTAGCGCGGACCACATATTCTGCTTCCGCCATTTCGACAACCGCGCCGCCTGTTTCCTGATTGGCACGTTTCAGGGCGTCAGAGACTTCGCTTGCGGTGATACTGTAGGAGGCGAGCTTCTGCGGATCGACCACGACCTGATATTGTTTGACCATCCCGCCGATGCTGGCGACTTCGGCCACACCGGGAACGGCTTTCAGCTCATAGCGCAGGAACCAGTCCTGAATGCTGCGGAGCTGTGCGAGATCATGCCGTCCGCTCTTATCGACCAGCGCATATTCGTAAATCCAGCCTACGCCGGTTGCATCGGGGCCAAGCGATGCGGTCGCGCCCACTGGCAGACGACCCTGCACTTGGCTGAGATATTCGAGAACGCGGCTGCGCGCCCAATACAAATCAGTGCCATCCTCAAACAGCACATAAACAAAGCTGTCGCCGACAAACGAATAGCCGCGCACCACGCGCGCACCGGGAACCGACAGCATCGTCGTTGTCAGCGGATAAGTGACCTGATTCTCGACAATTTGCGGCGCTTGGCCTGGGTAGGTTGTTCGGATGATGACCTGCACATCGGAAAGATCGGGCAGCGCATCAACCGGCGTTGTCCGCACCGCACCGATGCCGATGATAGTCAGAACAAGTGCCGCAACCACGACCAGCCCGCGCGCCTTTACCGACCAGCGGATGATAGCTTCAATCACTTGGCACCACCGATTGGGCGCACTTCGATGCCGGTCAGGCTGGCTTCGGAATCGAGCAGGAACTGGCCCGACGCGACAACTTTCTCGCCGACCGCCAAGCCTTCGAGTATCTCGGTCTGTCCGCCGCCTTCGCGGCCTGCGCGCACCTCGGCAGGATGATAACGGCCATCTCCCATTGCCAGCATTACAATTGTGCGGGTGCCGGTGCGGATAACCGCTTCGCTTGGTACCAGCAGTGCTGGCCTCGCATCACCGACAAGTGCCACGCCTGCAAACATGCCTGGGCGAAGCCGACCGCCGCGATTTGTAAGCTCGATACGCACGGTGAGTGTGCGGCTATCCGCTTGCGCGGTTGGCAGGATCGCGATGATCCGTCCGCCAAATGTCTCGCCGGGAAAGGCGGTGAGCGTGGCGGCGGCGCTTTGGCCTATGCGAACCGCGCCTGCTTGGGCTTCGGGAACGGCGGCATTGAGCCATACCGTTCCAAGTCCCGTCACTTGTGCCAAGGTCTGGCCTTGACTTAAGGTCACACCGGCACGGGCATCGAGCGTCTGGATAACGCCCGAAATCGGCGACGTAATGGTGATCGTGCCATTGGTGAGCCCACTGCGTTCAACGCTCGAAATCAGTGCGTCCGACATCCCCATCAACCGCAACCGCTGGCGCGCGGCGGCAGTCAAATCGGGCCTGCCGAGGCGCTTAACGCTCAGAAACTCGGTCTGCGCGCCGCCCCATTCGGGCAATTGCACGTCGGCAATCGGCGCGCCTGCACGCACCACGTCTCCTGGCGCGCGAGCATAGACGCGAGACACGAACCCGCCCGAGCGCGCCTGAATGATCGCTACATCGCGTTGGTTGAAATCGACGGTGCCGGTGACGTTGAGTGTAGGGGCAAGACTTCCCCTTTTGGCTGCCACAACCCGGATACCCAGATTTTGCATAGCGGCGGGATTAACGCTTACTCCTGGCGTACCGCTATCACCTTTGTCAGAGTATTTTGGGATGACGGCCATGCCCATAGAGGAAAGCGCGTTCGGACTGTCATAGCGCTCCTGCGGCACCATCGGATCATAATAATAGAGAATTTTGCGGCCATCATCGCTCGTTGCTGTAGGTGCGGGAGCATCCCCGCGCTGTCCAAGCCAATACCCGCCGCCGCCTGCAAGCAAGGTTGCGGCTAGAATTCCAGCACGCCACTTGGCAAAATTAGGTGCTGCGTCTGTCGTGTCGGTCATGGCCGATCTCCCGCATAAGTTATGTTGATACGAATAGCGTCGCGGGCGACTTCGGCCTCGCGGACGAGCAAATCGACTTCGGCCTCGGCAACCGTGAGTGTTGCCAGCAAAGCCGTTCCCAGATCGACGGTGCCAGCGCCGAAGCTGTCAAAGTCGAGTTTTGCCCGCTTCCGGGCAAGCGGGACCAGATTGTCACGCGCATTTTCCATGCGCGCATGGTGCATCGCATGTTCGGCCAGATCGCCTTCCAGCGCCGAAATCGCTTCGCGCTCGCCAGCCAACCGGTCGAACCGCGCGCGTTGGGCTTCGCTTGCCCGTGCGGCAATCTTGGGGTTTTGGCGCTTGCGCCCGAACAACGGCAGATCAATCGAGACACCGACCGAGAACAGATCACCGTAGTTGGGTTCACGGCGGCCGTAGGAGGCACTGACCTTCCAATCAGGCGTCTTCTCGGCGCGGGCGAGCCGAGTTTCGGCATCCATCGCGGCAGTTTGGGCGTCAAGCGCGCGCAGACTTGGTAAATCGCTAACGCCTGCGAGCAACGCGCTGCGGTTGATTGTTAGTTCAGGCGGCGCACCAGCCACCGAAGGGTCGGGATCACCGGTATAGCGTGACAGCCTTGCCCGAGCTTTTGCAATCTCTGCCACTAATGCAATTCGCCGATCGTTCACCTGAGCGCGCAATTGGTCGGGTTCGAGGGATTGAGAAGGCCGCGCACTGCCCGAGGTAAGCCGCGCGGTCACCGTCGATTGGAGATCACTGAGGCTTTCGTCGAGCAATTTGAGTTCGTTCAGTTGCCGCTCTCCGTAATAGAGATCGACCCAAGCGAGCGCAGTTTCCAAACGGATGTTCCGCGCCTCCACCTCAACCCCTGCTTCTGCGATGCCAATATCAGCACCCGCCCGCGCGGCCCGCGCATGACGTTTGGACGGATTGATAAACTGCTGGCTCACACCAATCGTCGTCATGGTGAAATCATCGCGATTGAATCGTCCGGCGTCTGGCCCCGTTACAGGAAAGTCACGGATACCGATGTCCAGTGTTGGATCGGGCAACTGGTCAGCGGCTATCGCAGCAGACTGCGCAGCGGTTACGCTTGCCTCGCGGCCCTTCAGACTCGGAGCCTCGCTTTGCGCGCGCTGAAGCGCAGCGTCGAACGTCAGCGGCTCGGCGTGAAGCGTTGCGGGCAACAACAGCAACGTCGCGCCAATAAAATTGCGCATGAAATATCCCCCTTTTACCGTGAGAGCCGAACAGGACCGCCCCGGTCCACGCGCTAAGCGCAGACCGGGACGTGATTCGTCAGCCTTTGGAGGGAGAAGAACCCTTGCCGGGCATCATCATGCAATCGGCGGCAGCGACCTTCATCATGTCGCAATCGCAATTGGCCATCTTGGCTTGGTCGTCCTTAACCCAAACGCGAACGCGCGATGGCAGGTTCGACTTGTTGGGGCCAGGTTGCGAACGATTTTGCCATTCCCAATGGCCCGGGCCGCGATCATTGGCAGCTTGCGCCGATACGGAGGTGAATGCCACAAGTGTTGCAGCAAATGTCAGCAGAATTTTCATGCTAAATGTCCTTGGTTGAATCAATTTTGTGCGCGCGACGGCATCACAGCCGCCAGACGCGAGTTGGTTCAGCCAAGGATTGAGGGGGGATCAGGTTCAGGCCCGCTATCGCGGCCGGTCAATGGTTTGACATCCAGCACAAACACCATCGCGTTCGGGAGAGGCGATTTCGCAATTCGATGGCCTCTCGGTGCTTGTGCGAGCGGTAGAGCACATCCCATCTTTGCGATGCAGTCCAAGGTGAGGCCTTTACAGGGAACATCGGAGCTTTCGTCACTCTGTCCCATTGCTTCCATGCAGGCAGCATCCATCGCCGCATCGGCACTCGCTTGCTGGACCGATTGTAAAACAGGAACCGAGGCAGATGCGGCTTCCTGAGCAAACAAGCCCAGAAGTGCTCCGATCAGAAGCATCATGGAAATCCAATGTTTCATTTCAGCACTATCGAATTAAATTGCATGTTCGTCAATTCGATTGATTGCGTCGAATGGTTACAGGGCCAGAGCGCTCATAGTCATCCGGCCGCAACGCCTTGATCTGCGCGGGATCGACCTTCTTCCACACAGGTTCGCGCCCCAAGCGAGCATTAAACAACGTGTTGAACTCCAGCTTGTCGCGTGTCGGAGCATCGATGCGGTCGCCATAGGCCTTGCGGACGGCCTGCGGTTCATACCCCATCAGGCCGAGTAATGTCGGAAAAATACGATAATGGCTCGTGCCGTTATGGTTCCGCAAGGCCGCACTTTGCCAGTCGATGTCGCCGTCTTGCGAACCTTCGATCACGACCATCGGCACTACCCCTTCCTCGATTGCCGGTTCGGGAGTGCAGTGTGTTGCGTTGCCCGGCTCACCACTTTCATGCAAATTTTGACCATGGTCTGCGGTGTAGATGATGGTTGCCCCAGCCGCCTTGGTCGCCGCAAAAAGCCGGTCGAAAAACGCGCCGACATTCCATGCGACTACATTGCGATAGGCATTGCGATACAGTCGCCATTCCTCACGGCTCACATCGCTCGTATCGCGCACATTGGGTTCGACGATGCCGAAAAACTGTTGGCGCGGTTCCACAGGTTTGAACCGAGTCCGGTTTACAGGATATTTTGCCTGAACCGGAAAATGCGCCCCCATCTTGTTCACCAGGATGAATTGCGGTTTTCCGTCGTTCAGCAGTTCCGCAAGCCTGTCCGCCACCGCCTGATCGCGATTCATAACAGGGACTTTGTCAAACTGGACCCATTGGTCGATGGCAGCACGTTCGGCATCGTCCATTCCGTTCTGGTAGACACCGCCGGTTCGTTGCGCATCAATATAGACCGTGGGCAACCCCGCAGCTTTGGCGTAGCTCCATACCGATGGTCCGGTGGCATTTATCCGTTGGTAGTCCGCTCGTGTGCCGCCAAAGCGAAGCGTGAGGTTCGACCCGGTGCTGCAATGGGTGATCGACGAAGCAATGCCAAAATTGTGAATGGCAAAATTAGGCTGTTTTGCAGCCAGTCCGGAATAGACGCCGCCTGCGTTGTTGATGTCCAGATATTGCGCAGCGATGCTTTCATCGACGATCAGAACGATATCGCCTGAGGTTCGTGGCTTTACATGGGCAAGCTTGACGGGTTGCCGTGCTCCGGGGTCGTTGCGGACGCTGTCGAACGCAAGCACCAATGCATAAGCGGGGGCCACGAACGCGCCGGGCAAGCCCCGTCCGCCATCTCCGCCGCGCACATAGAACATCGCTGACATTGCAACGAGCGCGACCGCGGGAATGAGGTCTGCCAGCAAACTGTCGCGCGGTATTTTCGGCCTTGGGGAAAGACCGACGCCCAGAAACAGTAACCCGCCCTGAAGCCCGCCCCAAAGCAAATCGCTCCCAAACTGGCCCGCGGCATCGCTCACAAAACCGCGAGCGTCCCAAAGGTTGGTGAACGCATCATAGGTCAATTCCTGTCCCATCGCGCTGGCAACGCTGGCGGCAAAGAGGCTGCCCGATGCAAAAACCAGCGCCAACATCCAGCGCAAGGGTGACCATGCAACCCGTGCGGCGGCCAACAGTGCAACACAAAGGGTACTGTAAAGAACGAGATAGCCCGCCAGCGCAGTCGAAAGGCCTAACCCGTCCAAACGGGCAAGCACATGCGGAAACGACATTAGCAGTGATGCCGCGATCAGGATTAGTTTCAGTTTCACCTCGATTACTGCCTCGCCCCGGATGGGCGTTTTGGCGCCCCTCGGCGTCGGGAACCATCAGAACGCGGATGCCCCCTTGTGACATGCTCTGCCAATCCTGCGTCGCCTGCTTTAAGATAGTCGTCGAAATGTCTGGAGAGCCAAGGCTTTGCCAACCGCGCCATCAGACCCGAACTGCTGATGCTGTGTTCAACAACAACGCCATGTGGGTTAGCGACCAGATGGAAGGTTTCGTCGATCTGCAAGAAGAAAGGGATCGTTATGCGCCACGCGATCGCACGCGGCGGGTCGAAGAGGACGATTCTGCCCGGACCTTCGGCGTAGGGCCGCGAGCTTAGTAGCTTTTTAAACACTACCCGGATTTCAGCGTTGAATGCCGCATCGCCCCTCAAGCCGATTTGCGGATTCCAAACGCCAATCTGGTCGAGACGGGCAAGATACGACCATAAGACCGGACAAGAAACTTCAAACTTTTGGACGGTTTTCTTTGCTATCATAACGTTGCCATCGGTTCGATCCTTGAAATGCCGCGTAGGGTTCGTTGCTTGTTACTATGCATGCTGCCCGGAAAGCGGCTTCGCAATTGCGCGGATTGCCTTCATCCCTGACCCGAAACGCGCAATTTGCTCTCGGTTGGAAGCAAGTTCGCTGTAAGGAAGATAGCCAATGTTGAGGTCGCCAATTCGGCTGAACGCCGGACGCGCAATTTGCGCGCGGACGTCTTTCTCCCGTCCATCGGGTGCTACCAGGAACATGTCGGCAATGGCTTCGGCTTCACCGCCGCTCAGCGCCAGATCGAGCATCCGCACGATGCCCGAATAGATCGATGTCGAATGCTCGACTTCGAAAGCGGCGGCGACACGCGGTGCGTCTGCTTCGATCCACAACACGTCGATCAGGCGCACGGCATCAGCGCCTGGCGCAGTCGCTATTTCGGGGGGTAGATGCTCAAGGCAGTTCTTGCCAAGCGGTACACCGTCGTGCAATCGGCCCCGATCATTTGCAGCGATCCAAATGCGATAGCCAAGTGCATGTCCAAGATCGCGCAGCCATGACTGTATCTCGCTATGGGTACGATCGTCCTGGTGCCTTGACAACTGAGCCTTGGTCAGTTGCTGCGCTTCGACGCGAACGGCGTCGAGCCGCCTTGCCCAATCGCCGGACGTCTCGTTGGACAGCGAGGGCACAGGATAGCGTCCCGGCCCGATGTCGAACAACAGCCCGCCGATTGCGCCAAGATCGTTCGACAGCAGGTCGCGAAACTGGTCGTTAAGATCGAGGATGCCGCTGCGCATTGCGAGAAACTGCTCCCAGCTGCCCAGCTTTACATTCGATCCGGTGAGCGCATTATAGCCGTTCACAATCGCGGTGTTGAATGGCGGCATCAATGTCGGATGCAGGAAGTAGAGGAGGTTAGCGACAGCAGGCCCAAGCCCTTTGACTTTCCGCGCGTCAATTTCCCTGATGTGCGTGATCACTTCGTCGGCGCTGTCGCAGCACACGCAGTTATGAAGAAGGCGGCCGAACGCACGCTGGTTATCAGGACTCTCGTAGATGTCCGGAATGCGCAGTTTCGGCTTCCACAGGAAAGCATGATCGGCACCCTTGAAAATCTGGCGTTGCTCGGCGATCGAATGCACTACCGTCTCCAGTGACGATCCGCGATAGGTCACCCCAAACGTCCCCGCGTCAATTTCGGCAACAACCTGCTGGATGCCACGGCGGATAGACCGGAAATTCTTGATCCGCTCGTCCCACAGGAACCAGCTTTGATAGGTAGCATTGGCATCATCGCGCCAGCGCTCGATTAATTGCCGGATTTGACCTGACCGGTCAGCCATAACGCCTGCGGCCCTAATCAGCTTGCGGGTGTTTTTGGCTTGCGCGACGAACTATGCGTGGTGACGATTTGCCAAGCCTGTCCATTCCACTTCAACACGCTTGTTGCAACACCAAGCCGGTCAACGGTTTCGCCTGATTTCAGGACAATGCGATAGGTATAAGTTTCGGTTGCGATTGCGACCGGACCCTCCATTTTGATGTCGGCCTTGTAATCACCGAATGTGAACGACTTAAACTCTTTGAGTTCGGGTCCGAGGTGGTGGTCGCGATAAGCGTCGAAATTGCCTTCGACTTTGCCAGACTCGATCACCACCGCGTCGGGCGCAAACAGTTTCTCGACGCCGGTGATATCGAGCTGTTCGACTGCCGATTTGTATGATGACAAGACTGCCGCAGCGCCTTCGCGATCGGGCTGCTGCGCAATCGCTGCAGTACTGACTGATAGGCAGACGGCAAAGAGCGCACCGCGCGAGACTAGATTTCGTTGCATTGTATAAATCTCCATGATCGTGGAACTTAAATGGGACCGTTTATAGAAACTTCTGCGCGACCTATGCGCAATCAATCTGTGAAATGAAAGCAGAAGAAGACGTCACGGCAGGATGATTTTGTAATATGATACAAGTGTTACCATAGCGATGTAAATTCCAAGAAAGGACAATAGCTATTTCAAGCGTGCCGTCAGCGCTAGCGCAATAGGTTTTGCACCCATCGACTAGACCTCGACCGTTTTCAATCTAAGCGCATTGCCGATGACGCTGACTGACGACAGCGCCATCGCGGCCGCCGCTATGATGGGGGACAGCAGAAGACCGAAAACCGGATAGAGAACGCCGGCTGCGACCGGAATGCCAGCGACATTGTAAGCAAATGCGAAGAACAGATTCTGGCGGATATTGCGCATGGTCGCTCTGCTGAGGTGCTGGGCACGCACGATGCCCGTTAAATCGCCCTTGAGCAGCGTCACGCCCGCGCTCTCGATGGCAACATCGGTGCCTGATCCCATTGCGATCCCGACATCGGCGGAAGCAAGGGCGGGGGCATCGTTCACACCGTCGCCTGCCATTGCAACAACGCGCCCTTCGGCCCGTAGTCTCTGGACAACGGCGCTTTTTTGGTCAGGCATTACGTCAGCCTCGATGTCGACGATGCCTAGACGGCGTCCGATAGCCTCGGCAGTGATGCGATTGTCACCAGTCAGCATGATGACCCGAATGCCCGCGGTCGCAAGGTCTTTGAGCGCTTGCGGCGTTGACGCCTTCACAGGGTCGGCAATCGCAATCACGCCAGCGGTTACGCCATCGATGCCGAGAAAGATGGCGGTGGCGCCATTGGCACGCAGTTCATCGGCGCGGGCGGCAAGCGTGCCAATAGGGACGCCGAGTTCGGTCAAGAACCCGGCCTTGCCGACGACCACCGCGCGCCCATCCACCGTGCCCGTAATTCCCTTGCCGACGGGTTGATCGACGTTTGAAGGTTCGCTGAGGATAAGACCTTTTTCTTCAGCGGCCTTGACTACCGCCAGAGCAAGTGGATGCTCGCTCATGCGTTCGAGGCTGGCGGCAATGCGAAGTACCTCGTCTTGCGCTTGACCCTGGGATACCTCGATGCCGACTACGGCGGGCCTCCCCTCGGTCAGCGTGCCGGTCTTGTCGACGACGAGCGTATCGATCTTTTCCATCCGCTCAAGTGCCTCGGCGTTCTTGATGAGAATGCCGGCCTGTGCGCCGCGGCCGACCCCGACCATGATCGACATGGGCGTCGCCAGCCCCAGCGCGCACGGACAGGCGATGATGAGAACGGCGACCGCTGCGATCAAACCATAACCCATGGCAGGAGGGGGACCGATAAGCGACCAAGTTACAAAGGAGACAATCGCGACGAGGATGACCGCAGGAACGAACCAAGCTGCCACTGCGTCGGCAAGCCGCTGGATCGGTGCCCGGCTTCGCTGCGCGTCGGCAACCATCTGGACGATACGTGCAAGCATCGTGTCACGTCCGATCTTGTCGGCGCGCATGAGGAGCGCTCCAGTCTGATTGATGGTCCCGCCGATCAATACAGCTCCCATCGCTTTGGTGACCGGCATCGACTCCCCGGTAACCATAGACTCATCGACGCTTCCCTGGCCTTCAAGAAGAACCCCGTCGACGGGTACCTTTTCGCCAGGCCGGATCCTGAGTGTATCGCCTATCTGAATGTCCTCAAGCGCGACCTCTTCATCCTCACCGTCCGCCCGTACCCGACGCGCGCGCTTAGGCGACAGGTCGAGTAGCGCCCGGATGGCGCCGCTAGTCGTCTCGCGCGCCCGTAATTCAAGAACCTGACCTAGCAATACAAGAACTGTAATGACTGCCGCTGCCTCGAAATAAACAGCGACAGAGCCATCTGCTGCCCGGAAGGCAGCCGGAAAGATTTTGGGCGCGAGAACCGCAACCATGCTATAGGCCCAGGCAACGCCTGTCCCCATTGCGATTAGTGTGAACATGTTAAGGCTGCGGGTCTTGAGTGAAGTCCATGCCCGTTTGAAAAAGGGCCAGCCTGCCCAAAGCACAACTGGCGTTGCTAGCGCCATCTGTATCCAGTTGCCCGTTTGGCGTCCTAGCCATTCGTGCAGTCCGGTCAGGTGGCCGCCCATTTCAATAGCCAGAACGGGCAACGCTAAAACCAGGCCGATCCAGAAGCGGCGGACCATATCGCGATATTCTCCGCTCGGACCTTGATTGGCGGTTGGCATGACAGGTTCGAGCGCCATGCCGCAAATCGGACAGCTGCCGGGAACAGGCCGCTGAATTTCTGGATGCATCGGACAGGTCCAGATCGCACCGTCGGTTACGGCAGCAGCTGCCGCGTCTTGGGTTGGACGGCGCGATCCTGAGACAAAGCGGCCCGGCTCGGCGACGAATTTTACATGACAGCCAGAGCTGCAGAAATAGAAGGCTTCGCCTTGATGAACTGCTGATGGCGTATTGCCGGCGGGCTCAACCGTCATGCCGCAAACAGGATCGGTTGCAACTACGTCGGTTCGGTTGGATGAAGCGGGCATGTTACTCCTCGCTCTCGCGAGCTTTCAACAATTGACGAGGTACGAAAGTCAGGCCGCTCTCACTCAATTCGCCGAGCTCATCCGCTTTAGCCAAACGGCGAAGATGCTGGAGCGGTATCGATTTGCCATGATCGCCAATGGCGAACGTGTCTGTCTCTAATGTTTTGCGAAGGCGAGAGGCCATGCTTTTGCTCCATGGTTATCCTCTCGCCTCCGGCCCGCGGACGGGGCGACCCGACGGGCAAACCAAGCGCAAGGAACGACTAACTCATTTTTTAATACGCAGCTGCGACCGGCACCCCTTGAAGATTGTTGAATTATTTGCGCCTTCGATTGCAAAACATTCGCCGACGCGTGCGTTGCCTCGTCATTATGAGGGTGTACCATCGGTCTCAGGACGAGCTGGCATATGACGCGTGGGCCCAAGATTGGGCCACGCGGCTGTGAACGGCACGGATATGCCGTGTCCGAACAGACACGACACCATGCTTTACGGCTGAATCCGGTCGTCCGTTAGTGGTTGCCATGGCCGCCGTGTGAACCGCCACCGTGCCCAGCATTATGTCCGTTACCGTGCCCGGCATAAGGGCGCCAACCATGACCACCGCCATGCAACCCGATTCCGAGAGAGCCATAAAGACGTGCGCTGGGCCCATAGCGATAGGGGTCGAAATAGCCGCTGCCATCATATCGCGCAGAAGAGCGTGCTTGTCGGATGGATATAGGGATCATACATGTTTGCGAGGACGCCTTGCTGGTTTCCTCCAAGGAAGCTGCCGGACGTGACGGCGCAGGTGGCGATGCTTGCGTGCTTTTTGTGGGAATTATGTCCTCTATCGGCTTAGCCACAAAGGCGCCAGGCGTCGAACACGGCACCGCGTAATAGGCGAATGCGGGACGCGGAGCATTATAGGTAGTGCATCCACCGAGTATCGCGAGCGACATCGGCGCGAGAGAAAGTCTGATCGAGCGAACCAACATATTAGCCTCCTGATTCTGGCGCCCGCGTCAGTGGACGAAGTTGCGACGCCAAAGAAATATGTGCAAATCGAAATGCGCCCTCGAACTCGTTTAAATCGGCGCTTCGCGTCGCGGCACTCGCTTTAGGCGCATTGATTTCATTGCGCGCCGAGATGTGCTGGGCGCTAGTTGGGGCTCAGGTACATGTTTGCGGTGATATCCGACAGCAACTAGCTCATGTATCGCCGTCAGATGTTGATAGTTCGCTGTCCGGCCTTGCTTTTGCGCGAGGCTTGCGCACGCAAACTCTAACGTTACGCGGGCCGACAGCTTGACAGCGCCGCTCGGCGCGATTGACGTTACGTCTGTCATTTGAAGCAACCTTCGGCATGGGCGAGGCTTGAGAAAGTCCGTCCAAGCCAGATGATTGGAATGTCGATGATCCCGCGACAGCGACTATCGGCGTAGCTACGATCGACAGGGCCAGCAAAGTTCTAGTAAACATGGTGTCAGTTCCTGCTTGAGGTGCAAAAAGCCTTTCAATGGCAAGGCTGGCATCAATGCTAATCATCCAAGATCACATGGGCCTGAGCTGCGAATGAACATGCTTTAATCTTGTACTGCCGCCAATTCATGGCTTAATGCTGGCGTATTATTACATGTAGGCCGGTAAATTTATTTAAACCGAATTCATCAAAATCACAGTATGGTGTTATGCTCTTGAGCAAATCTTCATCGTCCGCCTGCGACCAACGCTAGGCGAGAGGAGAAGCCATGATGTCCAAAATTGCGACCGTGGGCTGCCCAAAGGCGGTTCTCGCTGTGATACTTATGACCAGCGCGTCACATGCATACGCTGGCGATGCTCGGAGTCCCGAACGCTTCGTTTCGATTACGGTATACGGAAGCGAAGCATGCCCGGCGGCTGCCCACGCAGAGATTGTCGTTTGCGGACGCGAGCCCGAATCGGACCGATATCGGATACCCCGAACGCTGCGCCGAGCCAGATATCAACTGCCCGCGCAAAGTTGGGCAAGCCGTGTGCATACACTCGACGACATTGCCCGCGCAGGCCGCCCGAACGGCTGCTCGGTCGTGGGCCCGGGCGGACAGACTGGATGTTATGGTCACGCGCTCGAGCGATGGTTCGCCGAAAGACGTCAATAGAGTGTCAGTGCGCATGGCGATCCAATGCAAAAGGTCACGATCCGTCAATTGAGAGCCTTTGGCAGTTCACATAAGCTGGTGTACCTATCCAGAGATATTATCTTCCGGCAACGCGATGGCCTTGCCCCAACCCTTTGATCATGTCGATTTGACCGAGACGGGGCTGGCAGCACCTACATCTATTCCGAAAGCCATTTGGGCGAGCGCGATCGCGCGACGCCTGTCGGAAGAGTCCTCTGATAAATCGCACCATGCGACACAAGCAGAGGCCCCGTTTAAATCGTTCCAAATGCGTTCCGCCATTAAGCTAATCTCGTGCTGCGCGGGTGCGCGACCGGCTGTCATGCAGTCGATCATCACGGGGTGAAAAATCCGGCTGATATCGGACAAAAGCATGGTGATCTGGCCTCGCTGGCGACCGCAGGAGCGGAGAGCCTGGCAATAAGAGATGTAAGCATATTCGATAGATCATCTCGCGCAAAGTAATTCTGGCGCTATATTCGGCGAGAACTTTTACAATTCGCCGTCCCCAAAACTTGCACGTGAGCCACAGCACAAACGCATTCGTGAACTATACGCTTGGTGGGTGTTTGCGGCACTGTCAGATCCTTACGGTGTATTTGGGCATCGTACTTAAGGTCTGACGTCGGCAACCGGTATCGCGAGTATTTGACCCCGGTCGACAGGGGAGGGGAGGACGACCGGGGTCCTTGCCAGCATCAACGTCGGCACAACGCACGCGCGTCATGCCAGATTAACGGGCCATAAGATGCTGGCCCGATTGCTCAATTTGTAAAACCTCCTTTCCTGGTCTGGCTCTTAAATCCTAAACGGATAGCTTTTCGGTTTAGGCGTTGTCATTGCCTTTACGGATCGTCTATCTTGTTACATGAAGCACTTTAGCGGCATTGTTTGTGGTTATTCTGAGCTGAAAATTGCAAATTTGTCACTTTAGGCCGCGCCAACACCGAGATTGGTTGCACCCTCCGCCTCGCCGCGCAGAGATGCTGACGTGGGCGCAGATTTACTTGTCAGATCCCGAAGGAGCGGCAATCACGTTCTAGTCGTTCGAAGCGGCCTTGGGCTTCGCTTTTTTCGGTTGAGGAGCGTCTGCCTGAGTGTTGCCGCTCGCATCGGGATGCTCATTTCGTGCGCGATAGGAGAAACGATTCCAGCCCGGCAGACGATAAAGCTCAAGAACACCTAAAATTAACAGCGCCGTGATTGCGGCAAGATGGTAGATTCCATAGGCCGCGCTGAGTCCGACTGCTGCGGAAGCCCACAGCGTCGCCGCCGTTGTCAATCCCGTTACGCGGCCAGTGTCTCGCAATATTATGCCGGCTCCAATGAAACCGATTCCGGTAACAATGCCAGCGGAGATCCGGCCCTGGTCACCGATCGCTCCCGAAACAAGTCCGAAAGCGCACGCGCCAAGAGCTGCCGCCATATATGTTCGGATGCCAGCTTCACGACCGTTGCGTTCACGCTCCCATCCGATCAACGCTCCAAGTGCCGCCGCTAACAGCATGCGGCCTACGTCTACAAACCATGGCACATCGGACGGGACTGAAGACATGCCCGGCCGCTCAAAATGCGAGGTGACGCATGCCGCCGTGCATGAACGATCCTCCGAGCCACCCTTGGATCGATATCGCTATCGTCAAGCCGGCCAAGATTAGCCAGTACGCGGCTCGGTATCGACCCGGATGGCGATGTCGCGCAAAGGCCATGTATACAAGTATGCTTGCAAAGACGGCGATCGAGGTTCCGATCCAACGATGTGCCGTCAGGACAGGATTGCGATCTACAAATTGCCAGCCGCCTGCAAACCAACCTAGCCCCGCAGCGACAATCGCGCCGATCGCGCCGACAACCAACATGACGCCCGCAACGCGCTGATAGCTCGCGTCGCGTCGCCACAGGCCAAAAAGTTCGACGCCCATTGCTCCGATTATCATCGCAATCGGGAAATGAATGACCATGGGGTGCAAACGCCCCAACCAGTTGAAAAGCCGTTGCAGGAAGGTTTTTCCCTCAGGCGAATCATCGTGCATGTGGCCCATCGATGCCCCATCATGAGAACTGGCTTGCGTTGTTGCGGGCATGCTTTCCATCTGCATGTCAGCGTGCCCGTCTTCTTGATGCTCCGTTGAGGAATGCTCGGTTAGTGGTCCAGAGGCTTTTTCAACAGGTTCGTTTGCCGCCGCCGAGCCCGCCGAAATCAGAAGCGCTGCGGCAAACAGCGGAGTAAATTGTTTCTTGAAGGCCATTGGTTGTAATCCTGCCGATAATGTTGGTGGGAACAGCCGCGAGGCTGTCCTTCAGCATTATCTAGGCTAGGCCCGAATGCCTTTGGTCAGCTACGGATATCGTCACAGCCTTCCTGACGTGGCCTTTCGTCCGCAGGCCTTTCATGAACATTACAACGTTTTCATATATTCAGGCGGTCGAGTGCCGTTTTTGGAATATTGCCTCGAACCTTGCGGATGATAGCGTTGTAATGATTGTTACAGGTGCCTGATACGCAGGACAGGTGATGTCCAATATTTTGTTATGCCGGAAAAATGATTTGGTGCTTCGGCGAAGCCTATATCTCGCAATAAGTCGGGACGTTTGTGCTAAGACAACGCTCCTAGCGAATCTTTTGCCGGTAAGTGAGATAAGGCACACATATGAAACTGCTTCTGATCGAAGACGATAATGCAACTGCGGACTACGTTAGGCAGGGTCTCATCGAGCTCGGGCATGCCTGCGACCATAGCGAGACGGGAATTGACGGTCTCACGGCCGCGTTGACTAACAGTTATGATGCCATCATCCTCGACCGGAGCCTACCGCAACTGGATGGGCTTTCGGTGCTGCAGGCTCTTAGGGCCGAAGGCCGGACCGTTCCGGTGCTCATTTTAAGCGCGCTCGGTCAGGTCGACGACCGTATCCGGGGCCTAGACAGTGGCGCCGACGACTATCTTCCAAAGCCTTTTTCATTTCAGGAGCTCATCGCAAGGCTGTCTGCGATCATCCGCCGCAGTGAAGGGGTAGCCTCGACGACCGTTGTGCGCCAGGTTGCCGATCTCGAGCTTGATCTCCTGGCGCGTTCTGCGCGGCGCGGGGACCGCAATATAGAGCTGTTCGCCAAGGAATTTCAGATTCTCGACTATCTCGTGCGCCACGCCGGCCAGGTTGTAACTAGGACAATGATGCTCGAGGCCGTTTGGGATTATGGCTTCGATACGGGAACAAATGTAATCGATGTCCACATCAGCCGCCTGAGGTCCAAAATAGATCAGCCCGGGGAACGACCTTTGCTCCACACCGTGCGCGGAGCGGGCTACCGTCTCGATGCCCGATAGACGAAGGCAAACCCATGCGGCCGCATTCAGGGGGGCGTTGTGGGTTACCCTTGCCGCTTTGGTCGCGACAGTGACATCGCTGACCTTGCAATATTCGCGAACCATCAGCCTTCTCGACACCGAGGCGCAGCATATGGTGGGCGCCGAAATTACGGGCCTTGCCGACCGCTATAATGCGGGGGGTGTGTTCGAGCTAAAGCGGTTTGTCGATGCGCGTGCACAAAGCGGTGAACCAAGAGATTTTGTCTATGCGGTGGCTGATCCCAGATTCAAGGTTATTGCCGGTGACCTATCTTCCTGGCCACGCGACATGCGTCATGACGGATGGAACCGGGTAACCGTGCCGCTGCAAAGCGGGGGGAAAACCGTTGAACACGATATCGAGGCTCGAATTGTTCGTCTGAATGACAGTGGTCGCCTGCTCGTTGGACATCTTGCAAGCGGAAGGGCCCGGCTGCGTGAGCGCTTCATCGAGACCCTGATCTGGTCGATCGGCCTTACTGCGCTCATTGGATTGGGGTTGGGATGGTTGATTAGCCGTCGTGCTCTCCGTTTTGTTGGGCGGGTGAGCGATACCGGCGAACGATTTCTCGCAGGTGGACTTGACGAGCGTTTGCCGACAACCGGGAGGGGCGACGAATATGACCGACTGGCTGAAACCGTTAACGCCTGCTTTTCCGAGGTCGAACGCATGGTCGCAAGTTTGCGCGCTGCGACCGACGGGCTGGCACATGATTTGAAGACACCTATCACAAGGATCAAGGCTCGAATAGAACTCGCGACGCTCAGGGAGGCACCGATTGATCCGAGCATTCTTTTGGAAACGTCGCATGACCTCGATGCACTGCTTAAGCTTATCAACGATTTGTTGGGTCTTGCCCGAACGGAGGCTTTGACAGCTGAAGCGTTTGAGCGGGTCGATCTGGCCGAAGTCGCCAAAGAGGCCGTCAATCTTTATGAGCCGGTGGCTGAAAGCGAAGGATGCCGACTGGTCGGACATACGCAACCAGCGGTTGTTGAGGGTGTCAGACCTTTGTTGATGCAAGCTGTGGTCAACCTTATCGACAATGCGCTTAAATATGGAGGTGCCGCCGCCAATGTCGGCGTTTGGACCGAAACGTGCAACGGTCGGGTCATCCTTTCAGTGACGGACGATGGACCGGGCATTGATCAGGACGATTACAAAAGAGCTGTTGCACGGCTCACGCGATTGGACGCTAGCCGGACGACTCCTGGAAGTGGGCTTGGTCTATCGATCGTTTCGGCAGTTGCGCGCGCGCATGGTGGTACTTTGTCGCTACACGATAACCGCCCCGGCCTCAAGGTCATCATCAACCTCCCAGCTGTCGCGGGCTCGGGTGCCACACCCACTGCGCAAACTGCCGCAGTCTAATTGAAAAACGCAGCTTTAATGGCTTACGGCGGCTTTGTTAATCACTGCGTGAACCGTGTAGAGACCAGATCAAAACCACCTGCTTTGAGATCGGGCGACACCGACTGAGCTTATATCCAAGAAGATAGTGCCGTTTCCGCATTCCTGACAAGAAGAGGATAGAAAATTTACCTACGATCCTTGTCCTTCTGTTCTTTGTCTTGTTTTTGGTTTGATGAAGGCGCGTTATCGACCGGATGATCATGTGTTTCAATGCCGGCATAATGATTCAGCTGATCTCTGGAGATGTCGGCATTCTGTTCGGGCTCGCTGCAGCTGGCAAGACCTATACCGATAACGAAAACCACCCCCATTCGCGTGCATTTAGAGGTCATATTATGTCTCCTTGGTCATGCTGGATCACACTGCTGGCAAAATGTTTGTCCCTAAAATAATACGCACCGCATCGGCAAAACCCTCATGTTTCTGTGCGCCTAACCGCATTGCAGCGAGGGAAGCCCGAACGAGCAGCGTATAACCTTATAGAGGCACCTTTAATTCTAGGCCCAAGCGCATCTTGGCCGACAATCGTCCGGTGCTCGGTCTATCGAGGAGTGAATGCTCATGTCCATAAAATCGGCAGACCGTCGCCGGGAAGGTGATCCGGACGAAGCGTTTGACTGTATCGTGATCGGCGGCGGCCCAGCGGGACTGGGTCACGTCCGTCAATGAGGTGTAATTTGGGGTGTGGTCACCGGGCTGCATGGTC
>LSHP01000109.1 GCA_001555775.1 Acidovorax delafieldii
GGCGGCGGCGGAGCCGCTTCTTCACCACCGAAGTTGTAGATGATGCTGCCCAGGATCGAGTGGCTGCGGAAGCGGCCGTCGAACTCGCGTCCGTTGACGCTCAGCAGATCGACCGAATCGCTGTTGAAGAAGCGATACTTCAGACCCACGTCCCAGCTGTCGCTGATCGGAGCACGAATGCCCGCCAGAACCTGCCAGGCAAAGCCGGTGTCCGAATCGTCGATATAGGGGCCAGTGCCCGGCTGGGTCGAACCGTTGAAGTCGGTACGAGCGACGCCGACGCCGCCACCGACAAAGCCCTGAAGGCCGTCATCGGGACCGAAGTCGATCAGGCCGTTGACCATGAATGCCAGCGCATTGGCGCTGCCAACCGAGGCAAAACGACCAATAGCGGTCGGAGCGGCACCGCGCGAGATGCCAACCTGCGTCTGAACGTCGGTCAGGTCCGCTTCACGGTAGCTGACTTCTGCTTCCAGACGGAACGGACCGAAGTCGTAACCGACGACCGCACCGACATCGTATCCGGTGTCCGAATCAACGATGGTGGCGTTGTTCAGAGCGCCGACATCGAACTCGATGTCTTCGACGATCATGGCGCCGCCTTCGACACCGACATACCACTGACCGTCGCGGGCGAAAGCCGGCGTCGTCAGGGCGGTAGATGCCAACGCCAGTCCAACGACTAACTTGCGCATAGATTTTCCCCTTATAAGTAGGATTTGGAACGACAACTCGGCAACGTTACTAACGCCAAGACAGTTGCCACGCAAGCGCGGTTTTGGCCGGACTGTTGCCAAAATGTCGCCATTTCAGGGGGTGCCACGCAAAAAATGCACGTCTGCTGCAGCCTGTCGGACAAGGCAGCGCAACCGAGAGTAACACACCGAATCATAAACGCATATTAGGCTTGAGATCAATCACGTAACGCTGGCCAGCCCCGCCTGCTGTAGCGCTGCGAGCACCGCGGCAAGGGTCGCGCGAGCCTCTGCGTCGACAATCGATCCGCCCACCGGCGCGGCGATCGGGGGATAGGCAGACCATGCGCTGCCATCGAACCTTCGGCAGACCGCCGCCATGTCATCGCGCAGCTGCATCCCGGCCGGCGCGGTGGCAAATCGCCACCCCCCATCCGTGCAGATGGCGATCTTCCCTGCTTGGCCGACCCAGGCACCGATGGGGGCGGGGCCCACGATCCACGCCTGACCGGGTGCAGGCGCGAGCGGCGCAGGGTCGTTCAGCATGGCCTTCACGGCGCCGCGCAATAGCGCATCCGCCAGCACCAGGGCCTCGTTATGGGTGATTTCCTTCTGTGCCTGTGCCGGATGAAGCATGGGCATCGAGAAATTTGGGGTAAATGACATAGCTGGCCTTTCGCGCGGCTGAGAGAAAGGGACAAGGAGCGTGACGACCGTCTCCCGGTGCGGGCCCCACGGCTCGGCCTCGCGCTTTCGCCGTTCGGGACGGGATCGTTTCAGAGCTCCAGCGGAACGATGAGCGGCGGTGACACGCCGAATGCTCCATGCTGGACGATGGAAGCCTCGACGAGCTCGCTCGCGGCCGCAGCGAGTGCGGCGACTGTAACGGTATCAAGCACCAGCATTGGCGACGCGCATTCGAAAGCAGCGACTGCGATGCCATCGGCAAGGATCGAAACCCGATAGGCCTCGAATTCCTCACCCAACGGCGCATCGAGCAGATCCCGCCAGGCGAAGCCGCTGCGACTGCGACGCGTCCAGCGGATTGTCAGATCGCCGTCCTCCTCACGTTCGATCCGTCCATGGACCGGCGAAAGCGGGCGCACCGCCCGGCCCGGGCCGGCGAGAGCGGCATGTACCGGAGCCCCATCGCCCCTGCCCTGCGCCGCTGCGCGAAAATCCGGCCCGGGACCGATCCGATCGGGATCGACCACCCCTAGCGCCTCGGTGAGCAGCACGAAGCCCTCGCCCACGCTGTGGTCAGCTATCCAATCCTCGGTTCCGCCGCGCCCGCGCAACAGACGCGTGAGGCGAAACGTGCGATTGCCAAGCGGTTCCACGCGCGCGAACTGCAACAGCTCGGCGCCAACCATTGCCATATTGGCCCCGCTTGCCAGCGCATCGTCATCGGCATTGGCAAGGACGAGCGGACCATCGCGCACCAGCCGTACGGTGATGCTCGCGCGATCGTCGCGCAGTAGTGCCGTGCCATGGGTCGGCGGCACGAGCACCTCGCCCATGGTGGCGCCGACCCGCAGGAAGTCGAGCGGCTCGCCGGTCGATCCATCGGCCTCCCGCGTATAGACGGTCGCCCCGCGCCAGCCTGCCGAAGCGCCGGCCACAGCGATAGCGATATGGGGATGGTTCATGGGCCGATCCATCGGGGAAGGCAGGTCGAACAGCGCCAGGACGGTCGCGCCGATGGCAGCGTCAGGGGTGTTCACGCTGCGCCCCGGATCGCTGCCGGCAGCAAGCGGGGACGGGCGGGTGCGCAGGCTGACCAGCGCAAGGTCGATCCCCTCGGCCCGCCATTGCCAATGCTGAACCCGCCAATGCCCGGCCACGCCTTCGACAGTCACGATCCGGCCCGGCTGCAGCGCAGGATCGAACAGGGTAACGCGCAGGTGCAATCGCTCCAGCCCGTCGCGGTCCAGTTGCACGAGCTGCTCCACCCGCTGCTGGGCTCGCGCGGCGGTCATCACCGCAGGCACGTCGATCTGCTGCGCCCGGCCACTCCCGCTGCTGCCGCTCCGGCGTAGCCCCGGCTGATAGTCGCGTTCGGGATCATAATAGCGCAGCGCCAGCGCGCCCGATGTCGGCGCGGTCCGCTGACGTTCGAACGCGCGCATGTCCGATGCATCGCGCGGCAGCAGAGCGGACTCCGGAATGAAGCTCACAGGCCCCCGCGCATTTTCGCGCCAGATCGTCCGCAACTTACCATCCTGCTCGACCAGCGAGACCGGAAATCCAGCGGCAATCGCCTGAACCGCATCGCGTCGGCTTTCGGACGGCAAGCTCCAGCCGGTGACCGACCCATCGCCCTCGGGCACCCCGGCGGCGGTCAGGTCGGCAATCAGCGGACCCAGCGCCACATCCTCGGCACTTCCGATCACCTCGAAGGTGAGCGAAGGGATGCGGTTGCCGAATTCTTCCAAGGCCATGTCCTCGAACACGGCATAAGCCAGGCCGCGATAGGCCGGGCATTGTCCCGGCCCTTCGGCAGCGGCGATCAGCGGGTCGAGCGGCTGGTCGTCATGGCCAAGGTGCAGGCGAAAACCGGTTTCGCTGGTGAACACGCCGTCCTGGCCGCGCAGCAGATTGCCCTCGGCCCAGATTCGACCGACAGCTTCGATTGGCCGCGCGGAGAGCGCGACGGCGAAGCTCACCGAATAGCTGTAGCGCGTCGTCCCCGGCCTGCCCTTTCCGCCGCCTTCACGAACCTTGCGCTCCTTGAGGTCGGTCGCCCAGATGACCGTCCCGGCGATCCGAACGCGGCCATGCACATGAGCAAAGGGACTGCCATATTGCGAGCTCTGCACCGCCAGATCGGTGAGCCTCGGCCCCTCTCGATCCCTTGGACGGAACAGGACGGTCTGATCGATCGTGCGCCCGACCAGCGCGCCCAGCGCGCCGCCCAGCGGACCTCCGACCAGCGTGCCGACGGTGCTCAATACCAGAGTTGCCAAAGCCTCTATCCTTGCTGAAGCCGCCAGCGCCGCCGCACCGGCCAGGGCGAAGGCGATGGCGCTGCGACGACCCGTCCCAGGCCGATATGCGCATGCACCAGCAGCGCATCACCATCGACCAGCACATGAAATTGCCCCACGCCGGGCTCGCACAGCAGAACGTCGCCCGGCGCGCCCGGCGCATTTTGGGCCACCCGGTCCAGACCGCACATCGCCGCCCAGCCGTCGAACCGGTCGAGGCAGCCGCCGCTCAGCCGGTAGTCGCATGGCGCATCGACGCCGCGCCCGATCCGTTCGAGCGACGCCGCGACCAGCCCGACGCAATCGAGACCCGTGGCCGGATCGCGCCCGTGCAAACGGAAGGGGCAGCCGACCAGATCGAGCGCGGCGGCGGCGAGCCTGTGTCCGTCGTCCATGTCAGAAGGTCGCAAACCGGGTGAGCAGGTCATTGCCGGGCAGATGCGGCTCGCCACGAAAGTTGATCGCATTGCCGAACCGGCCCGAGCAGGTCGCGAAGGCCTTGTCACAGCCTTCGACCAGCAAGGCGAGATCGCCCGGCTGTGCGGGCTCGGGCGGCGGCACGTCGAGCTGCAGCGCCGCGCCGTCATGGCCGAGGATTCTGCTCTGCAGCCCGGCATTGGCCCCGCCGATCCAGCGCAGCAGGCCATGATCGAACCTGGCGGCATCGTCCGCCTCCAGGCCGGCAAGAACCAGGCCAGTCTCGTCAGCCGACACCAGTGGCACCACCCGTTCGAACTGCGCGCGGCTGAGTCCGCAGCCCGGCCCGCAGAAATCCGCACGGCACGATGGCGAGGCGGCGGGCGCATAGGGCGCATCCAGCCGCGCCTTGATGCCACGCAGCTCGGCGGTAAAGCGCTGGCCCTGCACCGACACCGCGCCGAGATGGCCATGCCAGAACCAGGCAATGCCCTCGTCCGGGCGTTCCCAATCGGTCAGGCCCATGCGAATTGCGGCCTCGTCCCAGCGCCCCGCCTGCAGATCGTCGGCGCGGATCAGATCGTGGCTGAGCGCACCGCCGACATCCATGTCGAGCGGGTCGAGCCCGTCATCCATCTCGATCGCCGATGGCAGCATGCCCGGCGCGGCATGATAGCGCACATGATCGATCACCAGATCGCGGTCATGTGCCGCAAAGCCGAGCGCGATTCCGTCGCGCCGCTCGACATGCCAGAGCATTGCGATCGTCTCGAGCGGGCGATCGAACCAGCGCGTCCTCATATAGCCTCGCGGATCTCGACCAGCGGCACCGATACCGCCTCGCCCGCCGCAAAGGTGGCCGCGCCCACGGTCAGTTCATCAGTAGTAAAGCGCACCGGCACGTCGAACAGAAAGCCCGCGCGCACCTCGGCACCGGTGGAGGGCGGCGAAGCGAAGCGAACGATGCCGCCGGGCTGGAGCGTCCAGCCAGTGGCCGGCATCCCGTCCACCGACACCAGCACCGATCCTGTCACCGGGCGCGTAATGCGTCGCTGCTGGCCGTCGGGCGGGTCGCCATAGCTTTTCACCAGCGCAAATTCCGATCGCACGCCATCGCCCTCGCCGAGCAACTGATCGGCATGATGCGGCGGCGTGGCCCCCTCGGCCGAGCTCCAATCGAGCGGGTCGCGCAGCCGAAAGCCCCGCGCCGCCCCGCGCCTGGCACGGAAGAAGGCGATCAATTCGGCGCAATCCGCCTCTGATCGGACGCCCGGACCGACATCGAAGCTCAGGGTCGCATCGGCCCACAGGCTATTGCGCGTCTCATGCCCGCTCACCGACTGGAACACCTGGGTCGAAAAGCGGCTGGTGCACTCCGCCTCGCGGCCGATGGCCAGCGGAAACAGCACGTCGTCAAAGGCCTGCATCGCGGCGTCTCCTTCGCTGGCCAGATCGAAATAGGTAAAGCCGTCGCGCGTGACCTGTGGCAGCGCCCAGATCAGGATCTCGGGCACCCCGCGTTGCTTTGCCATGTCTGCCGCACGTGCGATGTTTTCCCAGACAGCCTTCTGTTCGGGAAGCAGCACGAAGCCGCTCATGTAATGCTGCTGCGCCAGCGGATAGCCCAGCCGCTGCTGCATCGCCGCCAGCCCGGTCTGCTGCTCGGCGAACCTGCCCTCGATCACCCAGTCATAATCCTCGAGCTGCAGCACATCGAACGCCGGCCAGGCCCAGCCGACCGGTACATTGGCGCGCCGCGCATCGGGCGCTTCCGCATCGAGCACGGTCGGGAGGTACACCAGCAGCAGGGATTCCACTGGCTGCGGCGCGACCGCATCACGCACCGCATCGACCAGCGCCAGCGTCGAGCTCGCCAGCATCGCACCTGCCTGATCGAGCATGGCACGCTGCGCGGCATTCATCGAGGCGCGGAGCGTCGGGATCGAGACGAGCGCAGACCCGAAGGCGGCGTGCGCAGCATCGTCATACAGGCAGATGCGGCCATCGGGCATGATCCACCACCAGGGCTCGCCGACCTGGAAGCGCACCGGCAGGCCTGCTTCCGCCAGGACCTGACCGAATGCCGCTCCGACAGCCTGCAGATAGGCCATGGCATCGGGATTGGCCGGGCTGAGCAGGGTCGAGGGCGGCACCCAGCCAGTCAGCGCCGGATCGCCATTCTCCGCGCGCTGCTTCCAGTCCGCCGGGCAATGCGCGTCGAACAGCTCGTAGGACAATGACATGATCGGGCTGAGGCCGAAGCGCTTGGCCTCGGACGCCAGGTTGCGGTGCCAGGCGGCGCAGGGCGGGTTGATCGCGCCGCCTGCGGTGGTCACCAGCAGCTCCCCGCCGGTGCGCGCCAGCGAGAAATAATGGCTCATCCCGACATAATGGTTGATCGACCCGCGATAGCCCAGACCGACGATGTTGCGCACGATCCGCGCGGGCGTGAGGTTGAAGCTGTCGTCATAGGCGGTCGCCATCGACAGGCCATGCGGCGGCACCAGCACGTCGCCGATCTCGAGCACCGCGCCCGCGCCTTCGCAGGAAATACTTGTCAGTTCGACCCAGCCATTGGCAGCGAATGCCAGCGCCCCCGGACTGGTGTCATAGCTCGGCGGAACCAGCGAGATGAACATACGGTCGATGTCCGCCGCATGCACCGGATCGGCCTCGCCCGGCAGCGCGAAGCCGCCCGCCAGCGTGGAAAAGGGCAAGGTGATCCGGGCATCCTCAGGCGTGCCGACGGCATAGTTCCACAGCCGCACATACCAGTTGCGCAGCGCGCCGGCCGCATCGCGCCCCTCGATCGTCAGCGTCGGACCATGCACCGCATCGAGCGGCTTGACCCCCGACGATCGCCAATGGAAGCTGAGCGTGGTACGGCGATAGTCGCGCTCGGTCGCATAGGCGAGCAGCGGGTGATCGAACCGGTCCTCGCTCTCCCAGATCAGCCCGGCGAGCGCATCGCGATCGTGAAACTGCAGATCGACCCGCAGTGCATCGGGCGCGGTAGTCACCACCGACGCCATCATCGGGCGGGGAAAGTTGACCGTCCAGAAGCGCGGATCGAAGCGCTGGATATGGCTCGATGCCTGGTCGCGGCGCGCATCGCACAGCCAATAGGCCATGGCTCAACCCTCCATCAGCGCGCGGCGCACGGCGCGCGCGACCTGGCGGCTCGAGGCCTGCATCGCAGCGGGCGCGGCCTGAGCTGGAGCGTTGATGCTGATCGAGACACGCACGTCGCGCCCCGCGCCGCCCCCACGCGGCTCGACACGGCCATAGCCCTGCGGCACGAACAGTTCGGGTCCGCGTTCTCCGACCAGATAGGGACGTCCTGCGGTCACCGGCCCCCCGGTCGCGCGACCCGGCAGGCCGAGCAGACCCGAAAGCAGGCCGACCACCGGCGATGCGCCACCATCCCCCCTGCCCAACCCGATCGGGGCCAGCCCCTTTTCGATCGCGGCTGCCGCAATCTCTTCCATCACCGCGAGCGCGATGCGCTTCAGGTCCTCGAAGCCCAGCGACCCGCGCCGGATCGCGGCGAGCAACCCGCGCTCGAGCACCTGGCCTGCCCGGCCCAGCCCCTCGATCAGCGTGCTGTCGATCTGCCCGCGCATCACCGCAACATCGCGACCAAAGCCCTGGGTATCGGCGCGCACGCTGACCAGCAGCTGCTCGATCTCTTCATCCATCTCGTGTCTCCGATCGATCGGGAAACAGCGCGCACAGCGCCGCTATCGCCTCGGGCGAAGGCGGCGCCGCGACGGGGTCGCCGGGCACGGTCAGCGCCGCCGCCAGTTCGTCGGGCGTGGCCTGCCAGAACTCCTGAGGTCGCCAACCGAGCAGCCGCGCCGCCAAGCCCGCGAGCACCCGCGCCGCATCGGCAAAGAGTGTAGCGCTCATCGGCCCTGCAGAATCTGCCGGAGCAGGATTTTCAGCACCGGGGTCAGCGCCGCCAGCCCGGCTTCAGCGACAGCCTCGGCAAAACCGTCGCGATCGAGCGGGCAGGTCGCGGCCTCGCGGCAATGCCAGAGCAGAGCGACCAGCTCGGCCAGGCCCAGCCGTCCGGCCGCAGCGCGTTCGACCAGATCGAACAGCGGGCCGATTTCCTGCTCCGCCGCAACCAGGGCGGAAAAGCTCGGACGCAGCAGCACATCCTGCCCCGCCAGCGCCAGCATCGCCTCGCCGCGCACCGGGTTGGCCACGGCGCTCACAGGCTCGTCACCGCGCCGGAGCTTTCGAGTGCGAGCGAGTAATTGCGCTCGCCGTTGAAATCGCCGGCATATTCGAGCCGCGCGACAAGGAACCGCCCACGCATCCGCGCGCCGCTCTCGAAGCTGAGCTCATATTCGTCGAGCGTACCGTTCATCGCATGCACGCGGATCGCGGTCTCGGCATCCGAGCCGAGGAACAATCCAGCCGCCGAGACCGAGACCGATCGCACGCCGGCGCCCGACAGCAACTCGCGCCAGCCGCCGCTGCCCTTGTGGGTGATCACCACCGGTTCGCCATTGATCGCCATCTGCGTCGTGCGCAGACCCGCCACGGTGCGATAGGCGGGGGGGCTTGCGCCATCGCCGATCTTGAGCAGGAAGGCGCTGCCTTTTTCCGCCGTCATGTCTTGGTCCTTTCGTCAGGGGGCCAGCAGCCGCGCCCGATAATCGAGCGTGACGAGCCAGGTTTCGCCGATCCGCACGGTGCGGCTGCGCAAGGGATGGAGGCTGACCAGCCGATAGCCGCTGCCGCTTGGTGGCATCGCCATCAGCCGGGTTTCGAGCGCCGCAGCGATGGCGGAAACCGGGCCTGCATCCTGCGATCCATCGCGGATCGAAAAGGCCAGCCGCAGCTCGCGCCCTGGCCGATCCTTGGTGCCCCAATCGGTCGCCAGCACGTCGTCGAGCAGCGCATAGGGCACAGCGATGCGCGCCGGGGCGCGATGAAACACGCCATTGACCTGTGCCATCAGCGCCGCATCGCCCGCCAGCCAGTCGATCGCAGCCAGCGCAAAATCCTGCTCGAGGCTCATCGCAGCAATCTCCCCAGCCAGCGCAACGCGGCATTCAGCCACCAGCGGCGGCGCAGCCCGCGCCCGGTCAGGCGTATCCGCCCGCGATCCCTTGCAATCCCGATATCGGGCAGGATGATGCCGATCTCGATGCAGGCTTTCTCGGCCAGCGTTTCGACCCGACGTTGGCCGATCTGCGCAGCGCGGCGCAGCAGCACGCTGCCGAAGCGCGCGCTCACAGCCGCACCCTGCGCCAGGGCCGCCACAGCGCGCCGATCATCGCGGGCGGCGCGGCATCCCCTCCATCGCGCCCCAGATGCACATGCGCTGCCAGCCGGACGATGCCCTGGCGCAAGGCTTCGGGAAGTTCTGCCCAATGCGCGGCGATTCCGGCGAGATAGCGGATCTCCACCCGGCTCGCCGATCCGGGATGCAGCACCCGCACCCGGCCGATGCCATCGGGCGAGAGCTCGATCGCATAGGCGTCACTCGGCAAGGCAAAGCTCTCGCCTGCACTGGTGATGCCCTGCACCCCGGTGATCGCGGTCACCGGCGCCGCGCCAAGTTTCTGCCACTCGCGCGAGACCGCGATCGCCTCCCGATGCTGCCGGACAAGCAGCGACTGGCCGATGAACTGTTCGCACAGTTCTGCCGCGCTGCGCAGATGGCCGATCAGCACGGCATCGTCGTCGTCGCGGGAGATGTTGAGGAATGCTCTGGCTTCAGCCAGCGCCAACGGGGCGAGCGCGGCGGGTTCGCTGGTGATCATGGGCATCAGCGCGGCTCCACGCGGACCGTGACAGAACGCTCGTCGATCTCGCCATTGGACAGCGTGACCCGGTTGGTCAGCGCGTAGATCGCGCCAGGCTGGCCGCCGTCGATCGTGACCGTCGCGCTGAGCCCGTCATGCCCGTCGGAGATCACGGCGAGGCCACCCGCCATGGCCGGTGCCACTGACCAGCTGCTGGACACCAGCATATTGGCACCCAGATAGGCCGCGCCCCAATCGACGCGATAATCGATCCGGCTGTCCGGATCCTTGACGAACAGGCTCATTGGCTGCTCCTGCAGGTAAAGGTTGAGCGGAAACGCACCGCTGCTCAGGGGCGGCGCGGCAAAAGCAGCCGGGCTGGAGCGCCCGGCCGTTGCGTCTGAAAGGGGCGCACCATGAGCGGCATGGGCCCGGTCCGGCTGGCAGCCACGCGGCGCGCATTGCCCGATGCGACCGGCATCAAGCCAAGGGCATCACCCCGCAGCATGAGGAGCTTCCATCTGCTGTTCGGCCAGCTTCCGTGCGAGGGCGGCCATCAGGAAAAGGCAGAGCTGGTCGCTGCGAATGCCATAGCGCTCCTGCTCGCCGGTGTCGGACTGCCACGTGTCGTGGCAGCACCAGCCATAGCGTCGCCAGTCGAGCCCATGGTCTTCCATGATGGCAAATGCGCTTTGGGCCCGAACACCGAAATGGCGCCGCGCGCCATCCTGCCCCTTGGCTTCGACCGCTTCGTGCCACTGGAAGAAGCCCAGCTCGGCAATGATGTCCATCGCGGCGGCGTATTCGGCCTCGCCCATCGCGCCGATCCACAATTTGTCGCGCGCATCAGACGTGCTGATCGCGCCCGAGACCGCGTGAATCTCCGCCCAGCGCAACTGGGGACGCCCCAGCAGCACCAGATTGTCTGCGCCCGGAGCAAAGCCGCGGCTGGAATAGCCGTTCAAGCTGGCCGTTGCGATCAACACGTTGCCGCCAGGCTGGCCGCCATAAGCCGACAATCCCAATGTCCCGGCGACGCCGGTCGGGTCGGCGATCGAGCCGATACCCGGCGCGCTGTTCCAGAAATCGGGAAGATAGAAATGGGCATCGCCCAGATAGAATTGGGTGCCGGACCGGCTGTGGAGCTCGCCGCCGAATTGCAGCGAATAGCCCGCGATGCTGGGCCCGCGCACCTCGAGCCGGGCATAGGAAGCCGAACTGCCGACCCCCAGGCTGGCATTGCTTGCGACCCAGTTTCCCGCCGGATCGCGTGGCAGATAATCATGCGCATGCGCCAAGGGCGCATAGGACCCCGCCGGCTGCTTTGCAGCCAGGGCATCGACCAGCCCCTCGATCTGCGCCAGCGCATGGCCATGGTCCGAGCGGTCCTCGCGCATCGCGAACCAGTGCGCCGCCACGGTGAGCGTGACCGTCTTGAGCCCGGAAGAGAAATCGACGGCAGCCCCGGTTGACGAGGCAAGGACCAGATGGCGCACAAGAGAACCGTCGCTGATCTCGCCTTCGCCGATTTCCCACTGATTCTCATGGGTTATCCCGGCAATGGAATAATGGAAGCGCGCGCCTGCGGGCACGGCATCGGCGAAGCGGCGATGGCCGGGCGTGGCACCACCGAGCATCAGCGCGCCGGTGCCGGTGCCGGTGCTGGTCTCGCGCACCAGATCGGCAAAGAAGAGTTCGCTCATCGAGGGGTGTCCATTTCAGGCGGGCAACAATTGCCCGCGCGGCAAGGGGGAAACCGCGCGGGCACCATCCCGGCAGGGATGTCCGGGCAAGGGTTGTGCGATCAGCTCGCGGCGAACTTCATCAGCTTGATCGCTTCGGAATTCATCACCTGGCCGCCGATCCGCTTGGTCGCGTAGAAATGCACGAACGGCTTGTTGGTGAACGGATCGCGCAGGATGGTCGTCGCGCTGCGCTCGGCGATCAGATAGCCGGCACGGAAATTGCCGAACGCGATCGACAGGCTGTTCGCCGCGATATCGGGCATGTCCTCGGCCTCGACCACCGGATAGCCGAGCAGCGTTGCGGGCTGTCCCGCTGCCAGCGAAGGCTGCCACAGGAACGCCCCGTCATCGCTCTTCATCTTGCGGATACGCGCCAACGTGGACGAGTTCATCACGAAACTGGCCCCCTGGCGATAGGCGGGGCGCAGCGCATGGACCAGATCAACCAGTCGGTCCTCGGGCGAGACGCTGGCGAAATTGCCGTCCGCGCCCGAGGCGACATATTGCAGCGTGCCGAACGCGCGCACGGCATCATCCTGCGGCGTCGGCGTGCCGTTGAGGAACCCGCGCGGGCGATTGGTGCCACTGCCATTGACGAACGCTGCCCCTTCGGCGCGGGCGAATTCCTCGGCAATCTCGCCCGCCAGCCAGCTTTCGACATCGAACGCGGCATCGTCGAGCATCGCCTGGCTCGCCGCCGGATTGGCATAGAGCTCGCCCGAAGGCGGGGCAATTTCGGCAAAGGCAGGCGTGTCGGTCTCGGGCCGCGCCGCCGTCTCGCTGACCCAGCCCGAGGGCGTTCCGCCGGTGGTCACCAGCTTGCGATAGCCCGCAGTGCCGGTCTGCACGACCTGCGCGATCGACCGGATCGGCGAGATATCGGCGAGCGTGCGGGCGATCAGCGCATCGATCTCGCGCGGGACGGCAAAGCCGCCATCGGCGCCGGTGGCGGCAGTAAAGCTCTTGATGCCGGTCTCCAGCCCGCGCCGCAGATACTGATCGACAAAGCTCTTGGTCTCGGGCGCCTTGCCCTCGCCGCCGCCGAGCGAGGGGCGCGAACCGGTGCGGGCGAGCCGCTCGATCCGCTCGCGCATCGTCGCGCTCTCGGCACGGATAGCATCGACATCGCTCTTCACGCCATCGAGCCCGGTCTCGAGCGCGGCGATGCGCTCCTCATGCTCTTCGGCCGCGAGCAGGCTGTCGAACGAGGCCTCGAGCGGATCGGCCTCGGCCTTCAGTTCGAGGGGATTTGCGGGGATTTCCATCATTTCTTCCTTCCGTTCTGGGTTCACACGGGGAAAACCCCCGGATTGCGGGCACAAAAAACCCCGCCGAGGCGGGGCAGATGGGGAAAGGCAGGGAAAGGCGGAGAGCGGTCAGCGCAGCATGTGCACCCTGGCCCCCGGCATCATCGGCACGCTGACCAGGCTCACCTCGACCAGATCAAGATCGAACAGCTCGCGCGGGCTCGTGCCTTGGGCATGGCGGACGCGATAGCCGAAGCTGAGCCCCCGCACAGCGCCGCTTCTCAGTGCAGCAACCGCCTCATCCGCCGTATCGTCGAGCGCTGCGATGACGCGCAGCCCGCGCCGGTCCTCCTGCGCGAGCGTCACCGATCCGATGCGCCGATCAGGCCGGTGCTGCCAGAGCAAGGGCAGCGGGCGCGCTGCCTCGCCCAGCGATCGCCGGAACGCTCCGCGCCGCACTATGTCGCCGCCCCGGTCGACCCGGTCGAACAGCGCGGCATAGCCGGCCAGCCGCAGGCTCATTGCAGCATATCGCCGAGGCCCAGCTGCACCGCGAGCGCCGCGAGCAGCAGCGCCATCACGCCGCGCACGAACTTGTCGAAGGCCTGGCCCCATATGCCCGAACGCGCATCGCGCCAGCCCTGGAGCAGTTCACGCAGCTCGCGCAGGTCCGCCCCTGCATCGGCATCGGCAAGGCCGATCCGGGCGAGCGCACGGCCCGCGCCCAGATCGCCCGCCTCTTCGACCACAGCACGCAGCGTGGCGACATCCGCGCCTTCCTCCGCCGCTTGCGCGAGAAGGCTGGCAAGCATGTCTTCGCTATCCATCGTCATGTTCCGATCCCCAGCCCAATTCCGAGCATCGCGCGCTTTTCCTCCGGCGAGAGAAAGTCTGCCGCGCCCACTTGCTGCCACAGCCGCTCGCGGTCCTCGGACAACGCCGGCACCTTGTCCTGATCGACCGAGAGCGCGGCCCCCGGCCACCAATGCGCAAGCCCCTCGGCCAGGGCGGCGGTGATCTTGTCCGCGAGCGGCAGAAGCGTCACCCGCCACAATGCGCGATTGGCCTCGCGATAATTGGCATAGGTATTGTCGCCCGGCAGGCCGAGCAGCATCGGCGGCACCCCGAAGGCGAGCGCGATCTCGCGCGCGGCATTCGACTTCAGCGCGACGAAATCCATGTCCGCCGGCGATAGTGCCATGCTCTGCCAGCTCAGCCCCCCTTCAAGCAGCATGGGGCGCCCGGCATTGGCGTGCCCGGCAAAGCTCGCCTCCAGCTCGCCCTTCAGCCGGTCGAACTGTTCGGGGGTCAGCACGCCGCCCGGCTCGTCGGGGCGATAGACTAGCGCGCCCGAGGGCCGCGCGGCATTGTCGAGCAGCGCCTGATTCCAGCGGCCCGCGGCATTATGCACCGCAACTGCGCGCGCCGCTGCGCCCAGGCAGCCCAGACCATAATGGTCGTCGCTGGGGTGAAAGGCCTTGATATGGACGACCACCGGCGCGCCATCCCCCTCCTGCGCAGGCAATCGCGTGGCCGTATCGCCGACGCGATACACATAGGCCGCGGGCCAGCCGCGCTCGTCGGGCTCGATGCTCACCCGGTCGGGGCGCAGCGCGAACAGTTCGGCGGGTCTGCCATCGGCGTCGCGCAATATCTGGACATAGCCGTTGCCGTGCAGCAGCAGATGCGCTGCCAGCGTTTCCATCAGCCCCTGGCCCGCGCTCGTCGCGGCCACCAGCGTGGCGATCTCCGGATCGGAAGCCGTGATCGGCGCGCCGCCCACCCCTTCTGCCACCAGTCGCACCGCGCGCTGGGCGATCGGATTATCGCAATAGGCCGCGCGCACCTGCTCGGCATGGCTGAGCGGCGGATCGGCGAGCGCCAGGCTCCATGGGCTGGTGAAGGCGCGTGCCAGCACCGGCCTTGCGACGCCCGCGCCTTTCAGCGCGAGCGCCAGCTGCTTCCAATATCCCATATCACGTCTCCAGCGATCGGATGCGCGGAGCACCGCGCCGTCCCAGCATCAATTCGGTGAGCGCCCAGACCAAAGCATCGGCGCGGTCGGGCGAGCGGCCCGGACCCTGATAGGAGCCGCCCGCCATTAGCCCGCACATCTCGTCCTCCAGCCGCGCAAAGGCGCCGCAATGGACCACCCGGCCCGCCTCGTAGAGCGCAGCCACCGGCTCGGCGCGCGCCGCCTTGCCCCGGCTCGCATGCACCAGCCGCACCGGCAGCGCGATGTTCGCGGCGCGCAGCACCGCGCCCACCATCTCGCCGCCCTGATTGGCCTCGGCGACGATCCGGTCTGCGCCCCAAGCTTCGGACGCGTTTGCCACCGCGCGCGCCCAGCCTTCGGGCGAGGCCCCTTCAACCGAACAATCGGCCAGCACCGCCGCGCGGCCATCATCCTGCAGCGCGCAGACGATGATGCCGCACGCGTCGCCGGACGACCCTGCAGGCGGATCGACCCCGATCACGACGCGCACCAAGCTGTGGCCTTGCCAGCGCACCCGGCGCGCCTCGATCAGGCTGCGGCTCCAGAGCGCACCTTCGATATCCTCGAGCAGTTCACCGTCGAGCTCCTGCCGTCCCAGGGCAGTGCCGCCATAATGCCGCTCGACCGCCGCCAGGAAGGCGGGCGGCAGGTTGGCCCGGTTGGCATGGCTGCTGCCCCGGCTGATGACGAGGCCCGGATCATCCAGCATCCGCCGTACCAGCGGCACCGCCCGCGGCGTGGTGGTAGCGCAGACCTGCGGGAGCGATCCTACGCGCAGGCCGAGCTGCAGATTGTCCCACGCCGCCATCGCGCGGCCCGAAGCATTGTCCCATTTCGCGATCTCGTCGCACCAGGCATGGCTGTGCTCGGGACCGCGCAACCCTTCGGGCTCGGCGGCGGAGAACAGCACCGCCTGCGCCCCACCCGGCCAGCGCAACCGGCGCAGCGAGGGCTCCCAGTGCGGCCGCACCTGCTCGGGCGCGATCGCCAGCAGTCCGCTCTGCCCCTCGACCATCACGCTGCGCGCCTCGGCCAGGTTCGCTGCGACCAGCGCGATGCGCGCGTCGGCGACCGACTCGCCGATCGACCGCACCCATTCGGCCCCGGCGCGCGTCTTGCCGAAACCGCGCCCGGCGAGGATCAGCCAGGTGCGCCAATCCCCGGGTGGCGGCAATTGCTGGGGGCGCGCCCAGAACGGCCAGTGATGCGCCAGCGCTGCCACCGCGCCATCGGAAAGGCCGTCCAGATACAGCCGCGTCGCCTCGCCCGGCATGGCCGCCAGCCGTTCGGCCAGCGAAAATTCTGTCATCGGCTGCCAGGCGCGGTCGCATCCGGCACTGCCTGTTCTGCTGCGCCCGCATCCAGCCGTTGCCGGATCTGCTCCAGCGTCGCCGCGAGCTGATCGCGCGCGCTCCTGGCGACCAGCGGATCGGGTGGCTGCTCGGCGCGGGCCTTCTCGGCGCTCTGCTTGTACGCCATCAGCAGCTTCAGGCCCTGCGCATCGTCGAATTCGGTCGCCTTGCCGATGCTGCCGTCGGGGCGCTTGACCGGCTTGATCGTACCGAAGCGTGCGGTCTTGAGCATGCGGAACTCAAGCTCGTCATAGCCGGTGGCGATCGCCATCTGCCAACCATGGCTGAATGCCGGGCAGTTCGCCCGCAACCGATAGACTGCCGAGCGTGACACTCCGGCGCGCTTGGCCGAAAGCGAAACGTTCGATGTTTCGGCAAGATGGTCGAGGAACGCGCACAGGCTTTCCTCCGACAGGCTGTCGGACAAGTTCGTCTCCGCAGGGCACAGGATAAGTGAGAGAGCCTGTCGCCGGGTCACTCCCGACTCGCTCCATCTCGATGTTCCTGATTTGTACCAAATCAGCGTGACGATGTCAAGAAAAAATAACCAATGCGGTTAATAGAGCTCGTCGGGCGGCGGCGGGTCAAGCATCAGGTTCAACCGCCGCAGCGCCAGAGCGGCCAGGCGCTGGGTCTCGCTCTTGCGCCGGGCAGCCGCCAGCGGACGCGTGGCGGCGGGACGAATGATCTCGGCATCATAGGCATCGGCGACGATCAGCCCGGTGACATCGGGCAGAAACGCCTCGCCACCGACCAGCCCTGAATCGAGCGCCGGACAAAGCCCCCAGTAGAACCGGTCGCAATGGTCGAGATACTCGCCCCATTTGGCATCGCCCAGCAGATCGGTGCGCGCCACCTTGATCTCCACGATGATGATCTGTCCACGAGCATCGATGCCCATCAGATCGGCGCGCCTGCCATTGGGCAGGGCCACTTCTGAGGCCACCCAGATCTGATTGCGCCGGAACAGCCGCCCGATTCCGCGCGCGACCGCTGCCGCGCCGGCTGGCGGGCCGCCGGGCGAGGCGATGGGCATGATCGGCAGATCGCTCGGGTCAGCCGAGCGCAGGGTCTGTGGCAGGCGCGTGTCCATGCCACCTGCTAATACAAAACGGGAACAAAGGAAAGCCTGCGCTCAGCTTCAGCAATATTCGGGATGGACGCTCGTCGGCTTGAGCACATCCGCAAAGGCTTGGCGCGATTCGCGATACAGCAGGGCCGCTGCCGCTTCGGCGCGATGTCCGCGCCCACGCGCCTGTTCGAGCGCCGCAAGACCAGCCTGCAGTGCCGCGCAGGCCGCGTCGAGCTCGGTCGCCATTCGGGCGGTGACCATGGGCTCGGCCTGGGTCAGCCAGGCCGCGAGCGCCGCGCGTTCGCTCAGTCCGGAAACGGGTTCGGCCGCCGAGCGACCCGACCATCGCGCCAGTATCGCGAGCACGGTACCGATCGCATCGATTCGCGCGAGCAGCGAATCGATAGTCGCGCTGGCGCGCGAATCGGACTGGATCGGCAAGAGCGGAGCAAACATCGCGTAATACCGTGGTGCCATCCGGTTAACATCGCGATAAAGGTCCGCAACGGATCATTTCCGTGGCGCGAAAGACACAATCTTTCACAATAGCCGCATATATTAGCATTTTTCTCTTGTGCACCGCAGCACAGCGGGGCAGCATTGCTGTCGCTGATTGTGAGCACTCCATATGTGGCGCCAAGGGACGCCAGCAAAAACAGAGAGTAGCCACTGCAGCGCAGGCGGGACGAAACGCATCCAGTTGAAAGGAAAAACATGCGTACGTCCAAATTCCACCGGGGCCTTGCGGGCCTCGCCCTCCTCGCGTCGTCGGCTGTCGCCACCCCTGCTTTTGCGCAGGAAGAGGAGTCCAAGCCGATCACGATCACGGGCTCTGTCGGTCTGGTGTCCGACTATCGCTTCCGCGGCGTTTCGCAGTCCGACGAGGGCGTGGCAGTCCAGGGCGGCTTCACCGTCAACCACGAATCGGGTTTCTACGTCGGTACATGGGGGTCCAACCTGGCCGGCTGGGGCACCTTTGGCGGCCCCAATCTCGAGGTCGATCTGTTCGCCGGTTATGCCACCACCGTGGGCTCGGCCGGCATCGATGTCGGCGTGACCTGGTACATGTACCCCGACGGCTTCGACAACACCGACTTTTTCGAAGGCTATGCCAAGCTGAAGGGCACCGCAGGGCCGGTTTCGCTGACCGCAGCGGTCTATTACGCTCCCAAGCAGGAAGCGCTCGGCAACTTCTCGAACACGCCGTTCAGCCGTGGCCAGAAGCAGGACAATCTGTACCTGGCTGGCGATGCCAGCGTTGCCATCCCCGACACGCCCGTGACGATCAACGCGCATATCGGCTATTCGGAGGGCAATCCCGGTCTCGGCCCCAACGGTACCAGCGTGACGCCCACCGGCGAATACTGGGATTATTCGATCGGCGCGGCAGTGAACGTCTATGGGCCGCTGACGCTCAGCGTCTCCTATGTCGATACGGACATCACCCGCGCGGAATCGGCCTATCTGCTGCCGAACTTCCAGAAGTTCCGCAACGGCGGAGGCCAGATCGCAGACGGCACGATCGTGTTCGCGGCAACCGCCGCCTTCTGACGACTGGCTGATTTTCCGGGGGGCTGTGGCCGCATCCGTTGCTCACGGGTGCGGCCACATCTTTTTGGCTTTCGGCCGCGAATTGGGCTAAGGGCGCCCGCGCATGACTCGATTGCGTCTCGCCACAGTCCGTCCGGGAGAGCCCGAGATCTTTCATTCGCTGCAGGGCGAAGGGATTTCCATGGGCAGGCCTTCGGTCTTCGTCCGCCTGTCGGGCTGCAATCTCGCCTGTCACTGGTGCGACACCCCCTATACCTGGTTCTTTGAAGGCCATGCCGGGCCGCATCGCGGCGAGCAGCGTTATGACCGCCGCGCCAACAGCGTAACGCTGGACATTGCCGCGGTTGCCGCTGCTGTCCGGCAATATGACTGCCCGCATATCGTGTTCACCGGCGGCGAGCCGCTGCTCCAGCAGCCGGCATTGGCGGCGCTCTGCGCGATGCTCGGGCCGGCCTATCATATCGAGATCGAGAGCAACGGCACCGTGGCGCTGACCGCCGGCTTTGCGCCGCATGTCCACCAGATCAACCTGTCGCCCAAGCTTGGTCATTCGGGCAATGCCGAAAGCACCCGGCGCAAGGAGGATGCGCTCGCCGCTTATGCCAGCGACCCCCGCGCCTGGTTCAAGTTCGTGATCGCCGATCCTGCCGATGCCGATGAAGTCGCGGCACTGGCGGAGCGGTTTGCGATTCCTGCCGAACGCATCATCCTGATGCCGGAGGGCACCGACAGCGCCACCTTGCGTTCACGGACCGCCTGGCTGGCGCCGTTATGCCTCGATCGCGGCTGGCGCTTCACCGACCGGCTGCACATCCACCTCTATGGCGACACGCGCGGCACCTGATCGGCGCGGTGGCGCGTAAATCGCTCAGCGACCGCCGTTCAGATTGTCCTTGTTGCGCCAGCGGGCAATGACGCGTGCGACCATCTCGCTCTCGCCGCCCTGTTCCTTCCACAGCGCGCTGAACGCAGGATCGTCCGAGGCCGGACGGCGCGCTTCGGCAAGATCATCGAACGCCACGCGGATCGGGATCGCGACGCCCTCGCCGCAGATGATGCATTCGCGATTGCGCAGCGCCGGAATCGAGTCGAGAAATCCGCGCGCACCTTCGGGCATGGCTGATCGCACATGCGCCTGGTCGCGATCATTGTTGAGCCGCATCGCGATGATCGTGCCGCATTGCGAGAGCACGCCTTCCGAAAGGTCGGACGGGCGCTGCGTGATCAGCCCCAGCGAGACGCCGTATTTGCGGCCTTCCTTGGCGATCCGGCTCAGCACGTCGCGCACCGCGCTGTGCTCGTTGACCCGGTCAGACGGGATGTAGCGATGCGCCTCTTCGCACACCAGCAGCACCGGCTTGGTCCGCTCCTTGCGGCTCCAGATGGCAAAGTCGAAGATCATGCGGCTGAGCACAGCCACCACGGTTGCGGTGATGTCCGACGGCACGCTCGACACGTCGATAACCGAGATCGGCTTGCCATTGGCGGGCAGACGGAAAATCTTGGTGATGAAATCGGACATCGTGTCGCCGACCAGCATGCCGGAAAACATGAAACTGTAGCGCGGGTCGGACTTGACCTCCTCGATCTTGCCCTTGATGCGCAGGAACGGCGCACTCGATGTCGCCTTGTCGAGCTTGCCCATCTCGTTCTGGATGTTCGCCACCAGGTCGGACAGCATGTACGGGATCGGCGTATCCACGGTAACGCGGGCATTGCCCATCGCCTGCTTGCTCTTCATTCGCGCGGCCAGCAGGCACTTGGCGAGAATTTCGGCATCAGTCTGACGGTCGGCGCCGTGCGAGGTCAGGAACACCTCGCAATGCTCCTCGAAATTCATCAGCCAATAGGGCATGGCGAGATTGCCGACATCGAACAGCTCGCCATTCTGCGCGAAGGCGCTCGAATATTCGCCATGCGGGTCGATCATCACGATATGGCCGTCGGGCATCATGTCGCAGATGCGGTGCAGGATCAGCGCGGCGGCGGTCGATTTGCCGGTACCGGTCGATCCCAGCAGCGCGAAATGCTTGCCCAGCAGCGCGTCGACATAGAGCGCGCCGCGCGTGTCGCTGGTCGGATAGACGGTCCCGATCTCGATATGCGGTCGGGCATCGGCGGCATAGACCTGCTTGAGGTCCGCGCTGGTCATCGCATAGAGCGGCGTGCCGGGAACCGGATAGCGCGTCACCCCGCGGCGGAAGTTGAAGATGCGCCCGGTGAGCTTTTCCTCCTCGCCCTCGCCCAGGAAATCGATCTGGCAGACGATCAGCCCGGCTTCGCGCTGGTGCATGCGCTGGGTGCGGACATTGGCGACCAGCCAGCGATTGCCCATGCGGATCTTGACCTGGCTCCCCACCTGTCCGGCCATCGATATACTGGGATCGTTGTGATCGACCAGCGCCTGCAAGCGTGCTGCGTCGAGCAGCACCTGCGAGCTCGATCCGGCAATTTCCACGACCTCGCCGATGCGCAGATGTTCGACCGGGCGCTGGATCACCAGGGGAATGTCCGGACGCTCGGCAGAGCTGGCGGGCATGCGCCCCTGGAAACTGCGCGGGTTGAGATCGACCATCGGGCTGCCTTGTGCCTTTTGCTTTGCGTATTCGCAGCAAGGCATAGGCGCACAGGGTAAATTTTCCCTCTATGCCGAAGTCATTGTCGGCGCCGTCAAATCTTGCGGAAGATCACGCCGCCAATCCAGCCCAATAGCAACGAAATCAGCACCGCGCAGACGCCATAGGCAAAGGGCTGATATTCGGCGACCGTCGCGACGAACAGTTCGAAGCCGAACTTGCGCACCTCGATCTCGCGCACCGCCGCTGCAAGCACCTGGCCGTCGCGCACCAGAAAGGTCTCCGCGGTATAGATGCCGGTCGGCACGCTGGCAGGGATCGAAAGCCGCGCCTGATACAGTACGCCTTCCAGAATCTCGACGCTGCCTTCCTGCTGCTTGTAGAGCCCCTCGCGCCGGTTGAGATCGACCAGCCCCGAGAGGAACCGACGCTGTTCGGCAGGATCGATGGTTCCGGCGGGCGAAAGCTGCAGATTGTCGAGGCCGAATTCGTAGATCGCGGCCGTCCGCTTGTCGACGATCTTGTCGATCGGGCGCGAGGAGGCGACGGCATAATAAGCGGGCGCCGAGCGGAATTCGGTGCTCGCAGCGTTGAGCCAGATGCCGGCAATCTGCTGCTTTTCGCGCAGGATGATCGACTGCGGCGGACCTTTGAGGATCACGACGATATCGCTGTCGCGCGCAGGCGGGGTGCCGCCGGGATAGACGATCGCGCCGAACAGCAGCAATTCCGCGCCGGTAAAGCCGTACTGGATCTGGATATCGCGCTGCGAGACTTCGGGCACCAGCACCGGTTCGCTCGCCCCGCCGAGCAGCAAGGCCGCGAAAAACGCGGCGATCAGCCGCGCCAGCCTCATTTCAGCAGCTCGACCGTATAGATTTCCGCAGGGCGAAAACCGAGGCCGATCGCGAGCCGCGCCGCGACCAGCAGGACCAAGGTGGCCAGCAGCAGCCGCAGATATTCGGGCGGCAGTTTCTGCGCGAAGCGCGCGCCGATCTGCGCGCCGGTAACGCTGCCGATCAGCAGCAGCACCGCCAGCACGATATCGACCGCCTTGGTGGTCAGGCTGTGCACCATGGTCGAGGCGAGCGTCACGAACAGGATCTGGAACAGCGAGGTGCCGACCACGACCTGCGCCCCCATGCCGAGCAGATAGAGCATCGCGGGCACCATCACGAAGCCCCCGCCGACGCCCAGCAGGATGGTCAGCATGCCGGTGACAAAGCCGAGGATCAGTGGCGCAAGCGGCGAGATGTACAGGCCCGAGCGATAGAAGCGCCAGCGCAGCGGCAGGTTGGCGACCAGCGGATGGTGGCGCCGCTTCTTGGGCGGCAGCGTCTCGCCGCGCCGCATCGCCCGCACACTGGCCAGGCTTTCGCGCGCCATCAGCCCGCCGATCGAGCCGAGCAGCAGCACATAAACGATGTTGATCACGGTATCGATCTGGCCGAGCTGCTGCAGCACGCGGAAAAGGGCCGCGCCCGCCAGCGTCCCGAAAATGCCGCCAACCACCAGCACGCCGCCCATCTGGTAATCGACCCCGTTGCGCCGGCTATGTGCGATGACACCCGACACGCTGGAGCCGGTGACCTGGGTGGAAGCGGAAGCCGCTGCTACCGTCGGGGGAATGCCGTAGAAGATCAGCAGCGGCGTGGTGAGAAAGCCTCCGCCCACGCCGAACATCCCCGACAAAATGCCCACAAGCCCGCCGAGCCCGATGATGACGAGCGCGTTGACCGAAAGATTCGCGATGGGAAGATAGACATCCATGGGTTGGAAAGTGCTAGCCGCTTTGGCGCATCAGCAGAAGGGGCAAGCGACCGAATGGGCAGGGTCGGGCTCAAAAACCCGCGGATAAGGTCAGCGCCACACCCGATGACGGGCGCGCCTGGCCGTCTATGCGCTGCCGCCAGTCGAGCGCGAAGGTCAGCGCGCCGCGCTCGACCGGCACCGTCAGCATGGCGCGCGGTCCCAGATCCATCCGATGCAGCCAGGGCTTGTCCCCCTGCCCGTCAGGCTCCTGCTGTCCGCCCGCCCAGAGCCCTCCACCCAATGCGAGTGTCGTGCCGCCGCGTTTGAGGACGGGCTGGGTGAGGCTTGCCTGAAGGTCGAAAAATGCGTGGGATTGCGCCAGCCCCACAAGTCCGGCCTGGCCATAGACCGACAGTTGCGCTCCGCTGCGACCGACCGCCCTGTCTCCCCCGGCGACCGCCAGAAGCGCCCAGCGGTCGCGCTGGCCTTCGACTAGGGCAATACGGCGCTCGACAGCGAGATCGAAAGGCAGCCGCGCCATGGGCCGAACAGACAGGCCGAGCGCCAGCGTGCGGTCGTCGCTGCTAGCCAGCGCCCCCGTCGCCCGGGCATAGAGCGCCGGGCGATGCGGAGCGTCGCCCATCGCCCAGCGCACCACCAGCCCGGCCTGGCTGCCGCCATATTGCCCGCCTGGCGCCAATATGCTGTCCGAGCTGCCCTGCCGGACCAGCGACCAGCCATAGACCGACCAGCGCCCGGCATGAGCGCGGGAACCGTCTGCCCCGCTCGGCGCGGGCGGCAGCCATGCCTCCGGCACCGGCGACAGCGGCACCTTGTCAGCCGGGCGCGGCGGCGCTGGCCGCAGCGGTAGGAACGCGCGCTCGGCATCCTGGGCCTGCGCTTGCCAACCCGGCGGCCCGATCACCGATCCGGCACTGCCGGCTCGCGGCTTGGCGCCACCGGCCCCATGAACGAGGTGCAGTGCGCGCAGCGGATCGTCGGCAGACAGGGCGCGCTGGTGAGCGCTGGCACGCAACTGCGGCGCGGCGTCTGCTTGGCCCTGCGACGTCATGCGCACGGGCACCGATGCGGTTGGTGTCGGATCGATCACGGGCCAGTGATGGATCACCCGGGCTGCGGACCAGGCGCATAACACGGTCAGCAGGAAAACCAGCGGCTGGCCGCGTCGGCGGTGCGCGATCCCCGACCCGGCATCCTGGCCCTGATCAGCCACGACCCTCGCCGATCATGGCAGGGCGCACCGCTGCGGGTTCGCCCCGCTGCGCTCCCATCGCCGCCGGGATCCGGTGCCGGGTCTTGTCCCAGGCCAGCGGCGCTCCGTTGAGGCTGGCAATATAGGCCAGCAGCGCTCGCCGCGCCGCCATGACCGCGATGACATTGCTGACCAGCGCGCGGGGCAGCGACCACAGGGCTTCGCGTGCGCCATGATTCCATCCGGTACAGGCCGCGCGCACGATCAGCCGCCAGACCAATGTGAAACCGGTCGCCACCAGCAGGACGCGCGACGCGGGATCGGGAGGGGCTGGCTGGTAAAGGCCCAGCGTTTGCGCAATCGCAACGACCAGCCACAGCAAAAGGCCAAGATATCCCGCGACAATCACCAATGCCGCCAGTGCCGACCGACGGTCGCGGGCACGCATCCAGATTTCGGCGATCGATCCGCCCCATCCGGTCCGGTCCCAGCCGGAAAGCGCGATCCCGATCATCCAGCGCGTCTTCTGGCGCACGGCTGCGCGCAGATCGCCCGGAAAATAGGCGCGCGTCGCCACCAGTTCGCCCGCCCCATCCCGCTGCCGAACGAAGGCGCCGCGACCGCCCTGTTCGTGGATCCGGATGCCGAGCTCGTAATCCTCGGTCAGGCTGTCCGTGGCAAAGGGTGCGTTGCCGCCAGAAGCCCCGGCCAGCCGCTGCAATGTCGCTCGCCGAAAGGCGCAACCGACCCCGGCACAGGGCATGGCGACCCCCATGCGCGCGCGCACCGGCATCTTGCGCAGATGCGCCTCGGCAAATTCATCGGCATAATGCCCGCCGACCAGGCGGGACGCGCGATCGATCAGCGGGCGCACCGGGATCTGGACGAAATCATGGTCGCTCAGCCAGCGGCGATAGACCTGAAACTCGGCCGCATGCACGACATCCTCGGCATCATGCAGCACGATTGCATCGAAGCGCCAGCGCTGCCTCGCCTCGTCACCGGTCATTGCCTGCCAGATGCGGTTGAGGCAATCGGCCTTCGAGCTTGGGCCCGTCGTGGACATCGTCACGAGCCGCAGACGCGTATCGCCCGCCGCTCCATGCCGCGCCGCATCGGCGGTCGCAGGGTCGTTGGCATAGACGCCGACATAGAGCCTGTAATCGTCATCCGGCCAGCGCGCCAGGCAGTGCGCTACCATGTCGCCGATCACCTCGGCCTCATCCCAGGCGGGAACGAAAACGGCATAGCGCCAGGGCTGCCCGGCATCGGCATGATCGCGCTCGCGCGCCTGGCCGCTGTCGCGCAACAGATTGATCAACCAGACGAAATCGAGCGCGAGGTCGTCGAACGCTCCAATCAGGAACCAGATACCGGCGAATAACAGCAGCTCGTTGGCGAACAGATCGGCGGCAGAAAACAATGCTGTCAGCAGCGCGGTGGCAATGCCTTCAACACTGGCTGCATCCTGTGCGCCCAATTGCTTGCCCCCTGGCAGTCATCATGGAGCTCCCGTCTGGAACGCCCAGGCAAGGCGGACATCTGCGCTGGAGATCGATGAGTCGTTGCTTGTTACAGAAATGCCCGCTTCGGAAAGTTTCGTCAAAACAATTTGCGATTGATTTGCACGGCCCGATACGGTGAGCGCCAGGCCCGTCCTGCGCGCGGCCCAGATGGCCAGTGCAAGATTGGCCTCACCCTCGTCGCCCAGCTCTTCGCCGTCGAGCGGGATGTCGGGAAGCGGCAGCGGCGGAGGGATAAGCTGCAGCTTCCACTGCGGTTCGGCAGCCGAAAGCCGCTGTTCCAGCGCACGATAGGTGGCGAGCGTCGCGCCGGGCAGCGGGTTCGCGCGCACCTGCGCAAGGCGCTTGTCGCGATCGACCAGCACCGCCTCGGGCGACGCGCCTGCCAGCAACGCCAGCTCGCGCCCGACCAGCGCCGCGTTCTCGCGTTCCTTGAGCGAGGCGGCGCTGGCCGATGCCGATGCCAGCTGTGCAGCCTCCGCATCGCCTGCTGCCGTGCCGACGCGGAACTGGTCGAGACTGAGCTTGACCGGGCGGCCCAGCGCCTTGGCGAGGCCGGCCTCTCCAAGCGCAGCCGCCCGGCTGCGAAACTGCGGCGTCAGCACTGTCGCGCGAATGGTAAGCGGATCGCCTGCGAAATCGATATCGAGCTGGTCGATCTTCGCCTGGCGCGGAAACTGTTCGGCAAGCACGTCTCGCGCCTGGCGCTGCGCGCGCGCTTCCCAGGCGATCTGGCTGAGCGAATAGCCCAGCGGAATGGCGAGGCCAAGAAACACGGCGATGATCACGCCCGCCTGCACCCCGCTCTGGCGGCTGGTCAGCTTGGGACCGAAGCCATAGAGCCGCGCCATCACCGCAGCCGCGATGGCAATGGTCATCAGGTTGGTGACGAAGAGCAGCAGCGCGCCGAAGAACACCGTGGCGTTGAGCGTAGCGAGCTAGAACCACAACGCTACGACAGGCTTACCAATCCAACGCTAGAGTACGATAACACGCTGTTTATACAGCATTTTATTGATCGTAAGGGTTCTCTGTGCTACGCCAACGACACCCACAGTTTTCGATACGGTGGTGAGATTTTGGTGAGTTTTTGAGCCCGCACTAGCGAGGTACTTATGTCGAAACTTACGAAAACCGTCGTGGACAAGTCCGAACCACGCGACCGTCAATACACCGTTTGGTGCGGCGAGCTGAAGGGCTTTGGCGTCTTCGTCCTGCCCTCCGGCACCCGGACCTACTTCGTCGATTATCGAAACGCCAACAATGTGCGGCGGCGGATGAAGCTGGGCCGGCACGGACAGATCACCGCCGAGCAAGCGCGCACGCTGGCCATTCAAGCCCTGGCCGAAGTCTCCAAGGGGAACGATCCCCTCGAAAACCGGAACAGCGCGCGCAAGGCGATCTCGGTAAAGGAGCTTTGCGAGCTGTATATCGCGGAACTCGAAGCCGGCCGCATCCTCGGCAAGGGCGGGCGGCCGAAGAAGGCCAGCACCAAGATCACCGACCTCGGCCGGATCAACCGCCACATCATCCCACTCCTGGGCAAGAAGCGCGTCACCCACGTCACCAAGGCCGACGTGACGACCATGATGAAGGACATCATGGCGGGCAAGACGCGCGGGATCGAGAAGACGGAGAAACTGCGCGGTAAGTCGATCGTACGGGGCGGCATCGGCGTCGCTAGCCGCACCGTCGGTCTCCTGGGTGGCATCTTCACCTATGCACGGGATGACCTGGGCATCATCGAGGTCAATCCGGCGCATGGCATCCGCAAGCCCAAGGACGCCGTGCGCCAGCGCCGTCTGAACGAGGACGAGTATCGCGCCCTCGGGCGCATCCTTGCCAATGCCGCCGAGGATGAACGCTACACGCGCACCGTGGAGATGATCCGTCAGATCGCCATGTCGGGTTGCCGGCGCAGTGAGGTCATCAAGCTGCGCAAAACGGAACTCGACACCGTGGGGAGTTGCTTCCGGTTCGAGGATACGAAGGAAGGTCAGTCCGTGCGGCCGATGGGCTTGCCGGTGCTGGAGTATTTCGACGAGCGGGACATGAGCGGCGACAGCCCCTATGTGTTTCCCGGCGAGCGGAACCTGGCCAAGCCGTTCGGCAGCTTCCCTCGGCATTGGGAAAAGATCTTCGCCGGGACGGAGCTGGCGGACATCACCGCTCATGTACTGCGCCACAGCTTCGCCAGCCTGGCGAACGACCTTGGTTTCACCGAGATCACCATCGCGGCGCTTCTCGGCCATGCCACCGGCTCTATCACCAGCCGTTATGTGCATACGCTCGATGCAGCCCTCGTCATGGCGGCCGATACGGTGTCCGGCTACATCCATGCGCTGCTCAATGGTGCTGAGCTGACACATACACATTATGCGCTTGATCGGGGCTCGCGTAAGGCTGCGTTGGTTCGGTTTCTGACGCCCCATCAAGACTCAACAGCACAAGCTGAAACGTCACAACGGCTGGCCGCCTGACAATTGCACACGATGGTATGGGATGCAGGCCGCTCCTAGACCGATGCGGCTTTCATCCCCAAAACTGTCTAAAGAACAAGAGGTCGGCCGGGTCATTATCCATCGGCACATAGGCATATTGACATACATTATATGAACACATATTGATGTGTTTAATGTATATGTCATGAAAGCTCGATAATGGCCCACTCGCACGCCGACCATGGTCATGGCCACGATCACGACCACGATCATTCGCACACGCCGACCATCACCAGCGACAATGAGCGCAAGGTGCTGCTGTCGTTCGGCCTGATCTTCACCTTCATGGCGGTCGAGGTCGTGGGCGGTCTGCTTTCAGGGTCGCTGGCGCTGCTGGCGGACGCCGGCCATATGATGACCGACGCGGCGGCGCTGGCGCTCGCCTATGCCGCCTTCCGTTTCGGCCAGCGCGCGGCTGATTCCAAACGCACCTTCGGCTATCTGCGTTTCGAGGTGATCGCCGGCTTCGTCAACGCCGTCACCCTGTTCGCGATCGTCGGCTGGATCGTCTATGAAGCCTGGCAGCGCTTTCAGGAGCCGCAGCCGATCCTTGCCGGCCCGATGTTCGGGGTCGCGATCGCGGGGCTGCTGGTCAATATCCTCGTCTTCTGGATTCTGACGCGCGGCGACAGCGAGCATGTCAACATCAAGGGCGCGGCGCTCCACGTCATGGGCGACCTGCTCGGCTCGGTCGGCGCCGTGGGCGCGGCGATCGTGATCTACCTGACGGGCTGGACGCCGATCGACCCCATCCTGTCGGTGGTCGTCTCCCTGCTGGTACTGCGTAGCGCATGGAAACTGGCGGGCAAGTCGCTGCACATCCTGCTCGAAGGCGCGCCCGACGGCGCGGCGCCGGAGAAGATCGAGCGCCATATTCTGGAGCATGTGCCGGGCGTGGCTGCGGTCGGCCATATCCATGTCTGGTCGATCACGTCGGGCCGCACGCTGGCGACGATGCACGTCCGACCGGCGAACGACACCGAGGCCCGCGTAGTGGTGCGTGCAGTGGAACGCGAGTTGGAGAGCCATTTCGAGATCGAGCACGCCACTGTAGCGGTGGATTGGAACGAGGAAGGCGAGACGTGCAGCCTCGCTCCCGGCAGCAAGCGGGATGAGGGACGCGGACCTGGGCACGACCATCCCAGCCACAGCCACGGCGGCGTGAAACACGCTTGCTCCCACTGATAGGCGGACGTTGGTGCAGCCTATCTGAAATGCTCTGTCAGACTGCCTCCCGGTGCCTGAAGGTGGCTCTTGGCAATGAACGGGAACCAAACGCCCGCAGGAACATCGCTGTTCTCACTGCCGCGCAAGCCTTGGGCGGCGCCAGCCCGCCGATCGTGATGTCGCTCGGCGGGCTGGTCGGTCAGCAACTCTCGCCCGATCCCGCCTGGGTTACCTTCCCCGTCAGCCTGTTCGGACTCGGCCTTCGCGACCACAGCGGCTGTTTCCTTTCTTGCCGGCACGATCTTGCACAGCTCGGGTTGGATGGCGATCAATTGGCTGATTTTCCCGGTAATCGCGACGAGCCTCATTCCGCTGCTGCTCCGGCAAGCCGGTTCCACAAGTGCAAGGGGATGATCGAGGAAAACCGGCAATTGGTTGGCTAGCGGGTGGTCAAGGCTGGCCCTAGAAGGATCATAAATCTACACATCGTCATATATTCACGTATAAGAGGCTCCTGATGTCCGACACCACCAACTCTGACGATCATGGCAATCCTAAGCATTCTCAGGGACTGTCGAGCCACGACGTAACGATCCTGGCCGAAACTTTCCGCTTGCTGGGCGATCCCTCCCGCCTGCGTATTCTGCTCTATTGCCTGCAAACGCCGCGATCGGTGGGCGACATCGCCGAAAGCCTCGATCTGTCGCAAACGCTGGTCAGCCACCATCTGCGCCTCCTGCGCGGCGCGCGCCTCGTCCGTAGCGAGCGACACGGCAAGCAGATATTCTATGAAGTGGCGGATGCCCATGTGAGCACCATGCTCATCGACATGGCCAGCCATATGGATGAGGATCACGACGACGAATGATCGCGCCCAGTAATATTTGTTCACAGAAAGACAGGAGGACCGGCGCACCTCGATCAGGCCCGCCGGTCCGATAACCATATCCCTCAGAACCAGGACCGGATTCCGATCAGGAAATTCCACCCACCTCTGCTTTCAGCGCGGGCGCGGCGAAAATCCGCCGTGTCGCCAAAGGCGCGTTCATATTTCACGCCGATATAGGGCGCGAACTCCGGCACGAACTGGTAGCGCAGACGCAACCCCAACTCGGCGGTGGACAGCCCGGAACCGATGCCCAGCTCGGGAACGTCCTGCGCGGAGAAGTTCAGTTCGGCGGTTGGCTGGAGGATCAGCTTCTGGGTCAGGCGCTGGTCATATTCCGCTTCGATTCGCGCGGTGACGTCACCCTTGTCGGACAGGAACAGCGCACTGTCGATCTCGAACCAGTAAGGGGCAAGGCCCTGAACGCCGATGACAGCGTAGGTGCGGTCCGGTCCGGACCGAAAATCGTGGCGTATGCCGGCCTGGAGGTTCCACCACGGATCGAGCGCGTGGCTCCAGAGCGCCTGCGCCTCGACACTTTCCGGGCTGTCGTCGAAGTGGCTTTCGCCTTCGGTCTTGAGCCAGAGCTTGTCGATATCGCCGCCATACCAGCCCTGCACGTCCCAGGCATAGCCGTCCTTGCCCTTGCCGATCACGGCTTCGAGCTGATCGATCAGGATATTGTGGCTTTTGATATCGCCATGTTCGCGGCGCACGATTTCGCGCGCCGGAGCCATGGCCGCCGCGCCGAATATGGCATCGGCGGCGTGATCGGGGCCGCCCATGGCCGCCGCCGATGGCCCGCGCACCGGCGGGTCGGGAATGCCCGGTTCATGGCCTGCATGGGCCTGGTGCGCTTCCATCGGCGCGGCTGAAGGCATGGCGTGGCCGGCATGAGGATCGGGCGCTGCGGAGGGTTCCGGCGGCATGTCGTGCCCCGCATGGGGATTGCCTTCGGCACCGTCCATACGATGCCCCGCATGGGAATCGGCCGGGTCCTGCTGTGAGGCGCCAGCATGACTCCGGTGATCGTGTTGCGCTCAAGCGGGAGTCGCGACGGCGAGGAGAGCGATGCCCACGAGCCGCATCATGCCGCGTCTCCGTCGAGCGGACGGACGGTGACGACGCGAAACATCCCGGCGTGCATGTGGAGCAGCAGATGGCAGTGAAACGCCCAGTCGCCGGGCGCATCGGCGGTCAGGTCGAAGCTGACCTTGCCGCCCGGCAGCACATTGACGGTGTGCTTGCGCGGATAGCTGCCGGTATGACCGTTCACCAGTTCGAAGAAATGGCCGTGCAGGTGGATGGGATGGGTCATCATCGTGTCGTTGATGAGGGTAACGCGGGCGCGTTCATTGCGCTCGAAGCGGATCGGTTCCACGCCCTCGCTGAACTTCTCGCCATCGAACGACCACATGAACCGTTCCATGTTGCCGGTGAGGTGGACCTCGACCGTGCGCTGCGGCGGGCGCGTGTCGGGATTGGGCGTCAAGGACATCAGATCGCGATAGGTCAGCACCTTATGGCCGACATCTTCGAGGCCCAGCCCCGGATCGCCGGTGCGATCGACCGGCGCCATGGCGATGGCGTCCACGCCCACACCGACCTTGACGCTGTCGGGAACCAAAGACTTGTCACGCATGTTCATGCCGCCCATCGAATGGGAACCGCCATGATCCATGCCGCTGTGATCCATCCCGCCATGGTCTGCTGTCACCGCGTCTGCCCCGGCCGCCATCGCGCCATGGCCCATGGCACTATGGTCCATTCCCGCCATTGATCCGTGGTCCATGCCGCCCATGCCCATGTCCTTCATGGTGAGCGTGGGACGCGGGCGCAGCGGCGGAATCGGCGCCGTCATCCCCATACGGGATGCGAGCGTGGCGCTCGCCATGCCGGAACGATCGATCGATTCCGCCACCAGCGTGAACGCCTTGTCCTCGGCGGGTTCGATGATGGCGTCATAAGTTTCGGCATTGCCGATCTGGAACTCGTCGACCGTTACGGGTCGGACATTCTGGCCATCGGCGCTGACCACCGTCATCGGCAGGCCGGGGATACGGATATTGAAGATCGTCATGGTGGCGGCATTGATGAAGCGCAGCCGCACCCGCTCGCCGGGACGGAACAGGCCGGTCCAGTTCTCCTGCGGGCCATGACCGTTGATGAGATAGGTGTAGGTGACGGCCGTCACGTCGGAAATGTCGGTGGGGTCCATCCGCATCTGCGCCCACATGGCGCGGTCCGATGCCGACATTTCCTCCTCGGGGCCGCCCTTCATCATGCCGAACAATGTCTGTTTCTGGCGATTGAAGTAGCCGCCTTCCGCCTTGAGCTTGGTGATGAGAGCGTGCGGATGCAGGAACGTCCAGTCGCTCAGCACGATCACATGCTCGCGATCATAAGCGATCGGATCGGGCTCGGCGGGATCGATCACGATCGGACCATAATGGCCCTGTTGTTCCTGAAGGCCGCTATGGCTGTGATACCAATAGGTGCCGCTTTGCAGCAACGGAAAGTCATAGACGAAGGTCGAACGCGGCTTGATCCCCGGAAAGCTGAGGCCGGGCACGCCGTCCATCTGGAATGGCACGAGCAGCCCGTGCCAGTGGATCGAGCTGTCCTCGTCGAGCGTGTTCTCGACGTGCAACCGCACATTCTGCCCCTCGCGCAGCCGGATCAGCGGCGCGGGCAATACACCATTCATAGTCACGGCGTGACCGGTCCGCCCGCCTACGGTGAAAGGCGTATTGGCAATCCTGAGGTGAATATCCTCGCCCGAGAGTGTGGGCAGGGTCGGTACAAGCCCGGTCGAGCCGGTTCTGGCCCAGGCGGGAACAAGCCCCGTGATGCCGAGTCCGGCTATGCCGATGGCTCCCGCTCGTAAAAACGACCTGCGCTCAATGAATGGTGTCATGTCTCTATGTCCTGCAGGTGCCCGATTTTCGGAAACGGGAACAAGGGCCGGAAATGCCGGACGGACGACAGCCGTCATCCGCCCGGTCGGACCTGGTGGTATGGCTACGCCTCCCTATGCCACTTCAATAGCGCGCGCGGGATAGCCGTCCTCGGCGAGCGCGACTTCGATAGCTTGCGCGCTAGCCACGGTATCGACCGTGACCTTCTTGTCCGCGATACTCACCTCGACCTTCGCATTGGCGTCGATCGCGGTGATCGCTTGCGCGATGTGCTTGATGCATGAACCGCAGCTCATGTTTTCGACGTGGAATTGCATGGGAAATCTCCATTGTTCCTGACAACGGATCACAAGCTAATCTTTCCCATCGTTGGAGGGTCAAGGCCGTTTTTCGCGGTCGCTATCGGAAAGGAGATCACGGCCCTACCGTTGAGCCATGTGCTTGCGAGGGCGGCTTGCTCTCATCAGGTCAGGATATATTTTGCCCTTGACCTTCCCATCATTGGAACCTGCATCTTGCGACAAATTCCAATCGTGAAGTGTGGAGTATCGAGCCATGATAGCCGCAGAAACCCTGAGAGATTCGGACGAATCCATCGATTCGGCGATCAGCTTGCCGATTGAGGGCATGACCTGCGCGTCCTGTGTGGCCCGCATCGAACGGTCGCTGAGCAAGGTCGAGGGCGTACAGTCCGTCAGCGTCAATCTGGCGACCGAACGCGCCGACATTCGAGCAAACGCCGACATTCGAGCAAACGCCGCCGTCGACCGAAAGGCGCTGGTGCGGGCCGTCGAGGCCGCCGGCTACAGCGTGCCATCTGTCGCCGGCATCGAACTGGCGGTGGAGGGAATGACCTGCGCATCCTGCGTCGGTCGCGTGGAGCGGGCGCTCAAAGCTGTCCCCGGCGTCACCGAGGCGATAGTCAACCTAGCGACCGAACGCGCGAGCGTGCGCGGCGCGGCCGATGTTGAGGCGCTCATCGCAGCGATCGCGGGCGCGGGCTATACAGCGCGCCCAATTGAGGCCAGCGTTTCTGGCGACGAGGAAGCGGCCGAGCGGAAGGACGCCGAGCGCCGGGCGCTGAAGCGCGATCTCACCCTTGCGACCGTACTGGCGCTGCCGGTGTTCCTGCTCGAAATGGGCAGCCACGTCATTCCCGGCGTCCATGGCTTGATCGACCGCACGATCGGCATGCAGGCAAGCTGGTATCTCCAGTTCGTCCTGACGACGCTGGTGCTCGCCTTCCCCGGCATCCGTTTCTACAAGGCGGGCCTGCCCGCGCTGGCGCGGCTGGCGCCGGACATGAACTCGCTGGTTGCCGTCGGCACGCTGGCCGCCTACGGCTATTCGCTGGTCGCGACTTTCGCGCCCGGTCTGCTGCCCGCCGGGACGGTCAACGTCTATTATGAAGCGGCGGCGGTCATCGTTGCGCTGATCCTGTTGGGCCGTTACCTCGAAGCCCGTGCAAAGGGCCGCACCTCCGAAGCGATCAAGCGGCTGGTGGGATTGCAGGCCAAGACCGCCCGCGTGCGCCGCGACAGCGCGGTGTTCGAGGTTTCCATTAGCGAGGTCATCACCGGCGACATTATCGAAGTGCGTCCCGGCGAGCGCATCCCCGTCGATGGCGAAGTGACCGAGGGCGAGAGCTATGTCGACGAGTCGATGATCACCGGCGAACCCATCCCGGTCGCCAAGGCTGAGGGCGCCACGCTGGTCGGCGGCACCGTCAATCAGCAGGGCGCGCTGGCGTTCCGCGCCACCGCCGTTGGCGGCGCGACGATGCTGGCGCAGATCATCCGCATGGTCGAGCAGGCGCAGGGATCGAAGCTGCCGATTCAGGCGCTGGTCGACAAGGTGACGATGTGGTTCGTCCCCGCCGTGTTCGGTGTGGCGGCGCTGACTTTCGCAGCCTGGCTGTGGTTCGGCCCGTCGCCCGCACTGACCTTTGCACTGGTGAATGCGGTCGCCGTGCTCATCATCGCCTGCCCCTGCGCTATGGGGCTGGCGACGCCGACCGCCATCATGGTCGGCACCGGGCGCGGAGCGGAACTGGGTATCTTGTTCCGCAAGGGCGAGGCGCTGCAACTGCTGAAGGACGCCAGGGTTGTCGCGGTCGACAAGACCGGCACGCTGACCGAAGGTCGTCCCGCGCTCACCGACCTGCAAGTGACGGACGGCTTCGACCGGGCGGCGGTGCTGGGTCTGGTCGCCGCTGTCGAGGACAAGTCGGAGCATCCGATCGCCCGCGCAATCGTCGACGCGGCCAAGGCGGAAGGTATTGCGCTGCCCGCGATTACCGACTTCGACTCTATCACCGGCTTCGGTGTCAAGGCGGTGGCGGGTGGCGAGCTGGTCCAGATCGGTGCCGATCGCTACATGCGCGAGCTTGGGCTGGACGTGGCCGCCTTTGCGGAGACAGCACAGCGGTTGGGGCAGGAAGGCAAGTCGCCGCTCTATGCCGCCATTGGCGGGCGGCTTGCCGCGATCATCGCGGTGGCCGATCCGATCAAGGCGACCACGCCGGCAGCCATCGCGGCGCTGCACGCGCTCGGCCTCAAGGTTGCGATGCTGACCGGCGACAACCGCATGACGGCCGAGGCTATCGCCCGCCAGCTCGGTATCGACGAAGTGGTCGCCGAAGTCCTGCCCGAAGGGAAGGTGGAGGCGATAGCCCGGCTCAAGGCCGAGCATGGCCGCGTCGCCTTCGTCGGGGATGGCATCAACGATGCGCCCGCGCTGGCGGCTGCCGATATCGGCCTAGCGGTCGGCACCGGCACGGATATCGCGATCGAGGCGGCCGATGTCGTGCTGATGTCGGGCCATCTGAACGGTGTGGCGACGGCCATCGCCCTGTCGCGCGCGACGATTGGCAATATCCGCCAGAACCTGTTCTGGGCGTTCGCCTACAACACGGCGCTGATCCCGGTCGCGGCAGGCGTGCTCTATCCGAGCCTGGGCATCCTGTTCTCGCCGGTGTTCGCGGCGGGTGCTATGGCGATGTCGAGCATCTTCGTCTTGGGTAATTCGTTGCGCCTGCGCGGTTTTCAGCCACGCGAGACAGGAGGAACGGCATGAACATCGGACAAGCCTCCAAGGCGTCGGGCGTCTCCGCCAAGATGATCCGCTATTACGAGCAGACCGGCCTCATTCCGAAAGCCGATCGCAAGGACTCCGGCTATCGCGATTACTCGCCATCGGATGTTCATATGCTGCGGTTCATCCGGCGGGCGCGTGATCTCGGTTTCTCGGTCGCGGAGATCAACGATCTTCTGAGCCTCTGGCGGGACAAGGCCCGCCAGAGCGCCGATGTGAAGCGGATCGCGCAGGCCCATATCGCCCAGCTTCAGGAGCGGATCGAAAATCTGAACCAGATGGCCGCGACGCTCGGAACGCTGGTGGATTGCTGCGCGGGCGATGATCGGCCTGACTGCCCGATCCTTGCCGATCTGGAGGAACCCGGCGCCGCGCCAGCATCCGTGCCGGCGGCAACGGGCCGCCTTCGGCACCGACCGTAAACGAATCAGATATTCGACACCGCTCCACGATGCGGCGCCGCTCCCGCTAAGCCGTGGTCAACAAGTCCGACAACAAGCGGACGCGTTGATCCCGAGTGGTGCGGTCGCCTTCAGAAAAACGCTGACGCCATAACCTATGGCGACCACCCCGCCGATTTGCAGTAGGTCTCGTCGTGAAGGGCGGCGCTTCTCCGTCATGTGTCGTCCGGGGTCGCGCCTCCCAGCGCCCGGATCAAGGCGATTGCCGTTCGGGCGCGATCATATTCGACCGTGATGCTGGCGCGTTGCGCGGCGAGCGCGGCGGTTTGGGCCGTCGTCACCTCCAGATAGTCGGCCGCGCCGTCGCGATAGCGATCAAGCGCCAGGCTCTCAGCCCGCGCCGCCGCTTGGGCGGCTATGCGCTGCTCGCGATCCTGACCCGTCAAGGCATCCATGCGAGACAGGGCATCCTCCACCTCCCGGAACGCATCCAGCACGGTCTGGCGGTAGCCCGCGGCGAGTTCTTCATAGTCCGTCCGGCTGATGGCCAGCCGCGCTCGCCGTCCGCCACCGTCGAACAGATTGAAGATCGTGGTGATCGGCCCGAGCGCCCAGAAACCAGTATCCGCGCTGACGATCGGCGCCTCGACCGCCTGATACCCCGCGCCGAGCCCGAGGCTGATGCGCGGATAGAAGGCGGCCCGCGCGACGCCGATCCGCGCATTGGCGGCGACCAGGCGGCGCTGCGCCTCGGCGATGTCGGGACGGCGCTGAAGAAGTTCGGAGGGCAGGGACGGCGGCAGGTCAGGCAGCGCAAGGCTTCGTTGCGCGGGATCGATGGCGAAAACAGAGGCGCTCTCGCCAACCAGCGCCGCGATCCGGTTCTCGATCCCCGCGCGCTGCGCCCGTAGCGCCTCCAGACGGGCGCGGGCATCGGCGAGCTGGGCCGTCGATCGGCTACGGTCCACGCCAGAGGCAATGCCGCCTTCGTGGCGGGTGCGGATCAAATCATCGGCGCGCGCATAGGCGGCCACGGTCCTGGTCAGCAGGACCTGCTCGGCATCGACGGCGCGAAGTTGGACATAGAGATCGGCGACCGAAGCCTGAAGGCTGAGCCGCGCCGAGCGCAAGGCGGCCTCCTGCGCTTCGGCATCCGCCGTAGCGGCGCGCACGCTGTTGCGGACCCGGCCCCAAAGGTCCAACTCATAATCGAGACCAACACCGAAGAGGATCTGGTTCGCGATTACGGGCTCGCCAGCTCCGATCGATCGTCCGGCTGAAAGCCGCTCGCGCGAAGCCCCGCCGGTCAGATCGACATTCGGCAACTGGTTGGAGCGGTCGAGCCGTGCCGCCGCCAACGCCCGGTCGTAACGGGCAAGCGCGGCCGCGAGCGTCGGGGTCCGCTCGTCCAGCCGCGCCATCAGCTCGTCGAGCACCGGGTCCGCGAATCCGCGCCACCACTCGCCACGGTCTAGATGATCGCCGGGCGCGGCCGTCGTCCATCCGTCCATATGGCGAAAACTCGCGGGGGTCTCGATCGCCGGCGTCTGCATCGGCGGCAGGGTGGCGCAACCGCCGAGGCCGAAAGCGGCGACGAGGACGATCCTAGCGCTGCGCATTCGGAGCCGCCGGTTGCCGTGCGGGGACGACGCGAACCCTGTCGCCGGTTGCCAGCGCATCGGGCGGCGTCTGGACGATACGGTCGGTTGGGCGCAACCCTGACAGAATTTCGATGGTCGCTCCCTGGTCGCGACCCACCGCGACCTCGCGAAGCGCGACCTGGCCCTGACCATCGACCACGGCGACGCGCGCGCCGTCGGAACCGAGAATGAGGGCGCTTGCCGGCACCTGGAACGTTCCAGCGCCGCCGGGCATGGACACCCGCACCTCCGCGTAGCCGCCGGGCCTGAGGCGCCGATCGCTGTTGTCGACCAGAAACTCGACCAGCATGGCGCCGGACTGGCGGTCCACCGCATCGGCGAGACGGGACAAGGTGGCCTCGAACACCTCTCCCGGTCTTTCAGGCACGGTGAATGTCGCTCGCATGCCGCGCGCCAGCCGTCCGGACAGGGCCTGCGGCACGCGCACATAGAGGCGCAGACGGCTGACGTCGGCGACGGTGAACAACGGTTCCGCTCCCGGTGCGCCCGTCTGCACCAGGGCGCCGAGCTGGGCCGAACGGCTGGTGACGACGCCATCAAAGGGAGCTGTCAGCCGCGTGAATCCGGTCAGCGCCCTCAGCCGGCCGACATCCGCCCGAGCGGCACGCGCGCGCGCATCGGCAGCGGCGAACTGCCCTTGGCGCTCATCGGCTTCCTGCCGGGACACAGCATCCTTTTCGAGCAGGTTGTTCCAGCGCGCCGCTGTCGTCTCGGCCAACCCGCGATCGGCGGCCGCGGTCTGATAGGTCGCCTGGGCCTGCGCGAGCTGTTGGTCGATCTCCGGCGCATCGAGAATGGCGAGCGTTTGTCCGCGCCGCACCCGGTCGCCGATATCCGCGCGCCATTCACGCACATAGCCGCTCACGCGGGCATTGATCGCCGCGCGATTATATGGGTCGAGGCTGCCTGGCAGAACGATCTCTCCCGCCTCGGAGGCGCGGGGCTGGATCACGCTGACGGTCGGCAGCGCGTTCTCCGCCGCGATGGCGGCCTGTTCGCGTTCGGCCATGCTACGAGAGGCGAGGCCCCCGCCAACGAGAGCGGCGATTACGAGACCGGCCGCGCCGAGGTAAAGGCCGGTTCGTTTCCTTGGGGTTGGATCAGACATGCTGGAGTTCAAGCTCCCTTGCAGGTGAGGACGGTGCGCCCTTGCGATGGGCGATGCTGAACAGGGCGGGCACGAGCAGCAGCGTCGCCACCGTCGCGAAGAACAGGCCACCGATGACGGCGCGGCCGAGCGGGGCGTTCTGCTCGGCGCCTTCGCCGATGCCGAGCGCTATGGGGGTCATGCCGATGATGATCGCAAGCGCGGTCATCAGCACGGGGCGGAAGCGGACCACCGCCGCTTCGATTGCGGCACGGGTCGCGTCGCCGGTCTCGGCCAGTCGTTCTCGCGCAAAGCTGACGACGAGGATCGAGTTCGCCGTCGCGACGCCCATGCACATGATCGCGCCGGTCAGGGCGGGCACGGAGATGGTCGTCCCCGTGACGAACAGCATCCAGACGATGCCCGCGAAGGCGGCCGGTAGAGCGCCGATGATGACCAGCGGGTCGATCCAACTCTGGAAGTTCACGACGATCACGAGGTAGATGAGGATGATTGCGCCGATGAGCCCGAACGCGAGCCCGGAGAAGGCGTGGTTCATCGTCTCATATTGCCCAGCGAGCGTGACGGTCACGCCTGCCGGACGCTCGGCGTCCATCTCGGCAATGATGCGATGAATGTCGCCGGCCACGGCGCCCAGGTCGCGAGCCTGCGGCGTGGCATAGATGTTGATGACCGGCTGGATGTCTGCTCGGCTCGCTACGTTGATGGTCGTATTGCGAGTCACGGCGCCAAGACCGCCCAGCGTCTGGGCCTCCCCGGCGCCCGTCGCCGAAACCGGCAGCGCTTCCAGCGCAGCGATCGTGTCGACCTCCAGTTCGGGGACTTGCGCCACGACAGGATAGGACACCCCGTTTTCGGGATTGAGCCAGTAAACCGGCGCAGACTGCTGCGTGCCGGCTAGGGCGGTCGCGACGCTGGTGGTTACGTCACGCTGGTTGAGCCCGTATTGCGCGATCCGCGAGCGATCGATGTCGATGTTGAGCTGCGGCGCGCGCGAGGATTGCTGGAGTCGGGCGTCGGCGAGGCCGGGCACGGTCCGAACGCGTTTGAGGATCGCTTGCGCATAAGCTTCGTTCGCCGCGAGATTCCGGCCGCGCACCTGGATATCGATCGGCGCTGGCGAGCCGAAGTTCAGGATTTGGCTGGTGATGTCGGCAGGCAGGAAGGAGAAATCAACGCCCGGAAAGCTCACGGGCAGCTCGCGCCGCAAAGTGGCGACATGCGTGTCCGTCGCGGTTCGGTTCCGCCCGAGCGAGATGAGGATATCGCCCTCGTTCAGTCCCACCGTCCCCGTATTGTTGTAGATGACGTTGAGCAGCGCGGAGGACATTCCGACATTGGCGACGACCGATTCAACCTGCTCGGCGGGGATCAATTCGCGCACCCGCGTCTGCACCCGCGAGATCAGCGCCGTGCTGTCCTCGATACGCGTGCCTGCCGGCGCACGCACATGCAGGGTGATTTGACCCGAATCGACCGTGGGAAAGAAATCGCGGCCAAGCGTGGGAATCAGCAGCAGCGACGCCACCATCGCGCCGAGGAAGGCCGGGATGAAGATGCGGCGCGCGGACATTACGCGGGCCAGCATTTGCTCGAAGCGGTCCTTCTGCCGGTCGAAGCCCGCCGAAAATCGGTGCTGGAACCGGACAAGCGGATTGCGCGAGCGAGCCCGCTCCGCCTCCTCGCCTTCCCGGTGCGGACGCAACAGATACATCGCCATCGTCGGAATGAGCGTGCGAGACAGGATGAACGAGGCGATCATGGAGAAGATGACCGCCAGCGCCAGCGGCACGAACAGATAGCCCGCGACGCCCGGCAGGAAGAACATCGGCACGAACACGATACAGATGCAGGTCACGATCACGAAGGCCGGCGTCACGATCTGCGCGGCGCCGTCCATGATCGAGCGCAGCACCGGCTTTCCTTTCTCCAGATGCCAGTTGATGTTCTCGATCGTGACCATCGCGTCGTCGACCAATATGCCGATGGCCAGGGCCAGCCCGCTCAGCGTCATGATGTTGATCGTTTGGCCTGTCGCGCCGAGAGCCAGCAATGCGGCGAGGATGGCCAGGGGAATCGTGGTCACGATGATGATCGTCGATCGCCACGATCCCAGGAACAGGAGGATCATCAACGACGTCAGCACCGCTGCCAGGATGCCCTCGTGGGCCACGGTGGAGACGGCGGCCTTCACGAGAACCGACTGGTCGCCGATAAGCTGGACCCGCAGGGTTTCGGGAAGACCTTCGAGTATCTGGGGGATACGGCCGCGAACCGTATCGACGATATCGATGGTCGAAGCCGCGCCGCTTTTCAGGACGGTCATCAGGACCGAGCGCTGACCTTCGACTTGGACGATGTTCATTTGCGGCGGGGCGCCGTCGCGGACTTGAGCGATGTCGCGCATGGTGATGGTTGCGCCGTCCACCACGCGAACCGGCAGATTGTTCAACTGTTCGACCGAGCCCGGCGCGTTGTTGAGCCTGACGGTATATTGCAGGCCGCCGACCTTGGCGAAGCCCGCCGGGATGATTTGGGTTTGCGCGGCAATCGCCGCCGCGACGTCGCCGGCGGACAGGCCGCGAGCGCGCAGCGCCTCAGGGTCGATGTCGATCTGTATCTGACGCTGCTTGCCGCCGAATGGGAAGGGCATGGCGACGCCCGGCACGGTGATGAGCTGCGGGCGGATTTGATTGACGCCGAGATCGTAGAGCTGCTGTTCGCTCAGCCCTTCGCCGGAGAGGGCGAGCTGGACGATCGGCACGGTCGAGGCGTCATAGTTGACGATGAACGGCGGAGAGATGCCCGGCGGAAGCTGACGCAAAATGGCCTGCGAGATCGACGTGACCTGCGCGGTCGCGGTGCGAATGTCCGCGCCTGGCTGGAAGTAAATCCGCACGACGCCAACGCCGTTCATCGACTGGCTCTCGATCCGGTCGATGTCGTTGACGGTCGTGGTCAGCACGCGTTCGAACGGATTGATGATCCGTCCGGCCATGTCCTCGGGCGACAGCCCATTATAGGTCCAGGCGGTCGCGATCACCGGCACGCCGATGCGCGGGAAGATGTCGACCGGCATCCTCAGAACGGACAGGATGCCGAGGCCAAAGATCAGCACGGCCATCACGATGAAGGTCAGCGGTCGCGTTAGCGCGACCCGCACGAGCGCCATCATCGTGGCTGGTTCCGAAACATAGGTGACTTGCTAGGCATCGCACGTCCTCCCGCGAGATCGCGAAAATGGGCATGCTCCCGTCTTGCGTGATCGTGATCGTGGTGGCTGTGGGAATGGGGCATGTCGATCTCAAACGGAGCCATAAGATGTGCACATGAATATGTGTTCATTTGTTTGATGTCAACTCGATGCAGTCAAGCACCACCATGAGCTGGCCGTGGCGATGACGAGCAAATGGCAGCGTCATTTTTGCGCTCGGAGAAGCCGATGACGGCGTCGGCGGTTGAGGGACGGCTTCAGGAATCCGGGAATTCCTGACTTTCCGCATTGATTCGTTTGTTGCCGCAGACCGATGCTTCTTCCAACGTTTGGAAGGTCAAGGGATGAATCACTTCGGGCTCACGTCGGACCTACGCCGCCGGTACGTTGCTCGATGACTATGTGCAGTCGGGCACCATGGCCGCCGACCAAGCGGCGCTTCTAGCCGAAGTCGCCAAGGGTCCCGACCGCGTCGTCATCATTGAGGACACGCGCGAGCTTCAATGCGCCGCGCCTAATCTCGTCGCGATGCGCACCAAGGATGGCATTGCGACGCTCGACGCGCCATGCCGGCGTGCCCCTTCGACCTATCGCCTATCCTTTCATATTTATCTATATTCATATGAATGATTGTTGAAAATAATCCTTGACCTTGCCAACGCTGGAAGCCGCAAAGCGAACAGGAATCGATCAGACGCCGCGGAACGGATGAACAAGGCGCGGCACAGTTGAAAGGCAATATCATGCCGACAAAAAGCGCACTTCTCCTGGCTTCCATAGCCTTGGCTATTGGCGGCCTTACGTCAGCTTGTAGCAAATCGGGCGGCGATCAGGGCGCACAAGCGGCGGCAGCGCCGCAAGTGCCAGTAGCGCAAGTTGTCGTGCGCGAGCTTGCCCCCTCGGCCGAGTTCAACGGTTCGCTATCGGCGCCCCAGAGCGTCGAGTTGCGGCCCCGCGTCAGCGGCGCAATCGTCTCCGTCCATGTCCCCGAAGGCGTGCTCGTCAGGAAGGGGCAGCTTCTGTTCCGCATTGATCCGCGACCATTCCAGGTCGCGCTCGATCAGGCGCAGGCGCAGCTTCGTCAGGCGCAAGCCTCCGCAACGCTCGCCGAAAGCAATTTCACCCGCTCGGAACAACTCGTCGCGACCGGCGCAATCTCGCGCAAGACTTATGACGACGCGCTGGCGCAGCGGAACGCCGCACGCGCACAGGTGCAGGCCGGTAGCGCGGCCGTAGCCGCCGCACGGCTCGACCTTTCCTTTACGCAGGTCACGGCGCCGGTCGGCGGCCGGGTCGATCGCGTGCCCTCGGACCTTCTGGCGCGCCGACCCGACATCCGCGCGGTCGAACATACGCTGCGCGCCGCCAACGCGAATATCGGCGCTGCCCGCTCAGCGTTCTTCCCGACGATCAGTCTGACCGGCTCGGCGGGAACGGCGAGCGCGAGCCTCGACGATCTGTTCTCATCGGGGTCGGGCGCATGGAGCTTCATGCCGCGCATCACCCTGCCGCTTCCAATCTTCGGCGGCAGCGCGCTGAGAGCCAACCTCGATCGCGCGGACGTGCAGAAACGGATCGAAATCGCCAACTATGAGAAGGCGATCCAATCCGCCTTCCGCGACGTGGCTGACGGGCTCGCCGGCAAAGGAACCTTGGACGCCCAAATCCGATCGGAAACGCAGCGGGTCGATGCCAGCCGCAATGCCTACAGGCTCGCGGAACAGCGGCTCAACTCAGGCGAGGATGACAACCTCGCCCTGCTCGACGCGCAGCGCACGCTTTACGGGTCACAGCAAGCCTTGGTCCGCTCCAAGCTGGTGCGGCTCAGTAATCTCATCAATCTCTACAAGGCGCTGGGTGGCGGCTGGACGGAGTTCACGACACCGCCTGATGATCCGTTAGCCCGGTGATTGAGCTGCGCCAGCTCCGCTACCTGATTGCGGCGGCCGAGGCCGGTAGCTTCAGTCGCGCGGCGCGCAGCATAAATATCAAGCAAGCAACGCTCAGCCGACACGTCCTCGAAATCGAGAAGCGGCTAGGCATGGCGCTGTTCGACCGCAAGACCCGCGGTGCCACTCTGACTCCGAATGGCAGAACCTATCTGCGAACGGCACAGCGCATCGTGAAGGAGTTCGAGGAACTGAACAACTGGGTCCGCGCCACGAACAACGGCCACGTCGGCAAGCTGGCCGTAGGCTTCTATACGTCCTTCTCCGCCGGCAACTTGCGGGCAACGCTCAGCGAGTTCGGCGAACGCCACCCCGAGGTCAAAGTATCCGGCTTTGAACGCGATCGGGATATGCTGTTGGCCGGGATCGAGAATGGCCTGCTCGATATCGCGATCATGATTGGGGAGGCCTCCTATCGGGGTCTGATGAGCCGTTCTTTCTGGAGTGAGCGCATATTTGTAGCAATGCCGGCAGGCCATCCACTCACCCAATGCGAACGCATCCATTGGCCCGACCTGACCGGCGAACACTTTTTGCTGACCGAACGAGATCCCGGCCCAGAGACCCGAAACATCCTCATGGGCAAACTTGGGGTCCCCGGTTGCATGCCAGAGATCGACATGCAGGATATCGGACGCGAGACAATGTTGAGCGCCATTGCGCTCGGTGGGCGTCTCTCGATTGTCGCCGAATCCGCCTTGGGTATCCAAGTGCCAGGCGTAACGTTCAGCGAAATCCACGACAGTCATGGACATATGCGGATCGGCTTCTCGGGCTATTGGCGTGAAGACAATGACAACCCCGTCTTGCTGCGCTTCCTTGATCTCGTGGCCGGTCGCTATTCGCTGCCGCCCATTCTGATGCCGCAGCCATCACATCACCAACCGGAAAAGAAATAGCCATGACACGAAGCAAGACACTCTTCATCGTGCTGGTCGCGCTGGTCATCGGATTCGGCGTGGGCTTCGTGCTGCGCCCGGTGATCATGCCCGTCGAGCGTGCGCCGGCCCTCGCGAGTCCGGCCCCCGCCGCACCGGAGCCGGCCGAACCGCGCGGGACGCAGTATTTCGCGGCGCATCTCGATGAAGCACGGGAGATCGTGGGGCAATGCGCGGAAGGCTCGGTGCGGGGCAGCGAGTGCGCCAATGCCGAGCAGGCCGTGATCGAGGCGGAAGGCCGCGACCGCTTCAAGAAGTTCATGGGCAACTGACGGCAGGCGGCGCGCTCTCACTTCCCCTGCGCGCGGTGCCGGCGAAAGGCGCGGTCGGTTTCCATGAACCGGGCGAGCATCGGCGCGACCAGCTTGTCGGGCGGGACCGGCGCTCCCCCGGTCTCGGCTGCGAGCGCGGCGGCATAGGCGACGAGATCGCGATGCACGGCGGCGGGCAGCTCCACGGAGAGCTTGACCGGCCGATCGTCGGCCAGCGGCCCCAACTTCAATTTCGTCATCGTGTCGCTCCGATCGGTTCAAGCACCAGGTCGCGCGTGATGACCACGCGCAACGGATGCCCCGGCCGGATGGTGAGCGTCGGCTGCACATTGAGCTGCCGACGCACGATCTGCTGGCCGGTCTGGTTGATGGTGTCCTGCGAGCCGCGACGCAGTGCGCGAGTAAGTTCGTCCTCGCTATCCGCGCCCAATTCGGCGCCGACGCCGAGCAGTGTCGAAACGGCGGCGGCTTTCAGCAGATTGCCCCAATGCTGGTTTACGCGATCCTGTAGGCCAGCATATCCGGCCGCATCAGCGCCGGGCTGGCGCTCGAGAACGATCGAGCGGCCGTCCGGCAATATCAGCCGATCCCATGCCAGCAGCACGCGCGCCTGCCCGGCGGCGATCTCGCTGTCATATTCGCCGATCAGCCGCGTGCCCTGCGGGATGAGCAGGATGCGGCCCGTAGGGCTGTCATAGACGTTTGCCGTTACCTGGGCGGTGATCTGGCCGGGAAGGTCCGAACGGATGCCGGTGATGAGCGCGGCAGGGATGATGCTGCCGGCCTGCACGATGTTGGGCGAGGCCGGCGCCACGAGGCGTTCGACGCTGACCGTCCGCTGATTAGACGCCTGCGCCAAGAAGGCTCGCTTGGCGGCCTGGTCGCCCTGCGCCGTCTCGGCAGGTTGCGGTGAGGCAGGAGCACCAGGCGCTGCCGTCGCGAGGTTCGGCAAAGACGGCATCGCAGCGGCCCCGGCGCTGCTGCCACCCAAGAACACGCCGCTCATGCGGGCGGCGTCGCGCTCCTGCTGCGCGCGCTGGCGGGCGGCTTCCTCAGCCTGCGCGCGCGGATCGGGCTGGGCGCCGACCGGCGGGACCTGGACATTCTCCCCGCGCTGCTGGGCCGAGACGATCGGGCCGCCGAGGTCGCCGGGAAGCGGCGGGCCGAGTTTCGGCGCTTGGCTATAGTCGCGCGGTCCCGACGTGATGGTCTCGGACGTGGCGCGGCTGTCGGTGTTGTAAAGCTCCTTGGCCTCCTTCTCGCCGGCCGGCTTGAGCGCATAGATCAGTGAGCCGCCGATCCCGAGGCCGGCGACGACGCCGAGGGCGGCCAGCGCCTTGCGCGACAGGCGCATGACGCGCGGCGGGTTGCCGCGAAGCTGGAAGGCTTGCGGATCGGGGCGCGGCGCTTGCGGTGCGGCCGCCTCGGGCGGGGAATTGTCGGCGGGATCGGTCACGGCCGCCCCCTGCGCCCATTGTCGCGCACGATGCGGACGCGCTGCTCGCCGCGCCGGTCGCCCAGGCGCAGCTCGGCGGCGGCGAACAGCCGGTCCACCACCATGTAGCGGCCCTGCACGCGGTAATTAACTAACTCGGCATCGCCGGCCGCGCCGGTCACGAACAGCGGCGGCATCTCGCCCTGCGAGATCCCGGCCGGAAACTCGATGAACACTTGGGCTGCATCATCGAAGGCGCGAACCGGCTTCCACGGCACGCGGTCGCCCTCGATCCGGTAGCGGAAGTTGAGCGCCGCGAGGTCGAGGCCGGTCGCGACGGGGGCAGCGGCGGCATTGGCGCCGCGCAGCGCGATGAGCTGGTCCTGCGGATAGGTCCATGAGACCGAGGCCATGTATGTCGATGCGGTCGCGCGCAATTCGATGTGATAGGTGCGCCGGTCGGTATTGATGACGAGGTTCGTGGAAATGTCGGGGCGTGTTGGCTTCGCCAGGATATGCACGCGCGCCGTCGCGCCGCTGCCGCTCACCGTGTCGCCGATGATCCAGCGCACGGTGTCGCCGGCCGCGACCGGCCCGGGCCCCACGAGCTGCTCGCCTTCCTGAAGCGCGATGTCCGTCACCTGGCCGGGCGCGGCATAGACCTGATAGAGCGCGCCGTCCGTCCAGGGATATTGCTGGATGGCGTTGAGGAAACCGTCGCGCACCGGCTGCACGCGGGCGGCCGCGTTGGCGGCCCCGACACGGCGGCGCGGATCGGCGGGCTCGGAAGTCGCTGCCCCGGCCGCGACCGGCTTCAATTGGCCGGGGAGCGGCAGGGGTTCGGGGATCGTCACCACCTCGACGGCGCGGAGCGGTTCCGCGGCCGGCGTCGCCGCGATCTCGCGCGGCGGATCATCATAGCGAATCGCGGGCGGCTTCGCCGATGTGGTGGCGCAGCCGGCGAGCGCGGTGGCGGAGACAAGCAGGACCGCCGAGGCGGAACGGCGAAATGGCGTGTGCGTCATTGCGACAGCTCCCTTGACCAATTCAAAGCGTTGACGAAGACGCCGAGCGGATTCTTGCGCAGGGCGTCGGGGGTGCGCGGCGGCTGCACGACGATGGTGAGGATCGCCGACCAGCGTTCGGTGGCGGCAAGGCTGCCGTCCTGATAGCGGCGCTCGGTCCAGGCGACGCGGAAGCTGTCGGGCGATGCCCGGATCACGCTCGACACGTCCACCGCGACCTGCACCCGGCCGACATTGGCGAAGGGGTCGTTGGCGCGGGCGTAGTCGTTGAGCGCCACCGCGCCCCGATCGGTCGTGAAGTCGTAGGCGCGCAGCCAGTTCTGGCGGACGATCACCGGATCGGCCGGGATCGCCCTGACCTGCTCGATGAAGCGGGCGAGATGGAACGCAATTTGCGGATCGGTCGGGCGATAGCCCGCCTCGGCGGGGGCGACGGCCTGGGCCTCGCCGAGCCGATCGACCTGCACCACCCAGGGCACGATATGCCCACGCGCCGATTGCCAGACGAGACCGGCGGAAAGGCCGCCCGAGAGCGCCAGCGCGCCGAAGAAGGCGAGGCGCCAGTTCTTCGCCTGCACGCGCGCGGAGCCGATGCGGTCGTCCCATTGCTGGGCTGCGCGCTGATAGGGTGTCGTGGGTTCGGGCGTCTGGCCGTAGCGGATGGTGGGGCGTCGGAACATGGGAGGTCAGTCCTTCTCTTTGATGTCGGGACCGGCGCCGCCGCCGTGGCTGTCGCCAGCCTTCATGGTGTGGGCGAGGACGGTCGCGCCGTGGCTGACGGCCTGGCGGCGTTTCATCGCGGCGGCCCATTCAGGCTGGGCGGATGCGCCGGCCGACGCGGAACCGCCAGCGGTTGCAGCCGCCGGGGCGGCGGATGCCGGCCCGCCGGTGATCGTGCCGCCGGTTGCGGTGAATCCGGCACGGGCGCCGGAGCGGAAATTGGACTTGATCGCCTCGCCGCCCTTGGCGGCCGCCTTGCGCAAGGGCGAAAGGACGGCGTTCGCCGCGCTTCCCGCCGCCGCTTGGCCGACAGCGGCCATGCCGCCCGCAACAGCGCCTGCACCGCTCTTGCCGAACGAGCCGAGGCTGTAGGCGCTGGTGGCACCGCCTGCCATCTGAGCGCCACCACGCGCGGCGGCGCCGGTCATCCGGCCGGCCGCACCGACTGCGGACCCGGCCGCGCCCACGCCAAGGCGTGCGGCGGCGGCGCCTCCGATCAGCGCGCCGCCTGCCGCCAGCGCGGTCCCGGCCGCCGTACCCGCGCCGAGCTGCGGGCCGCCCGAGACGATGCCGTTCGCAATGCTGGGGCCGAAGATCGACAGGCCCAGCAGCGACAGCGCGGCAAGCGCGATGGCCATGACCTGATTGATGTCGGGCGCGGGGCCGAGGGCAGCGCCGGTGAACTGGCTGAACAAGGTGGTGCCGATGCCGGTGATGACGGCGAGCACCAGCACCTTGATGCCGGTCGAGACGACATGGCCCAGCACCTTCTCGGCCATGAAGGCGGTCTTGTTGAAGAAGGCGAAGGGCAGCAGGACGAAGCCGGCCAGCGTCACCAGCTTGAACTCGATCAGCGTGATGAAGACCTGCACGGCGATGATGAAGAAGGCGAGCACCACGATCACCCAGGCGAGCAGCAGCACGAGGATCAGCGCGAGGTTGGAGAACACGGCCCAAAGGCTGGAGAACTGGCCCGCCGCATCGAGCAGCGGCTTGGCGGCTTCGAGCCCCTTCGCCGCGATCGTGCCGGGCTTCATGAACTCGTCGATCGTCATCGCCCCGCCGCTGGCCTGGAGGCCGAGCCCGGCGAAGCTCTCGAACACGATGGTCGCGAGCAGCGAGAAATTGCCGATGATGAAAGCGAAGGTGCCGATGTAGAGCGTCTTCTTGACGAGGCGCTGAAGCACGTCCTCGTCCGCGCCCCAGGCCCAGAACAGGCCGGCGAGCGTTACGTCGATGGCGATCAGCGTGGTCGAGAGGAACGCGACCTCGCCGCCGAGCAGGCCGAAGCCTGAGTCGATGTAGCCGGTGAAGATGTTGAGGAAATTGTCGATAACGCCGGTGTCGTTCATGGCCGGGTGCCTTCATCCGGCGCCGTGTCGCTGCCGCGCTCGATCTCGGGCGGGGGCTCGTCCTGGCGGAAGAAGCGGCGGCGGTTGACGGCCCAGGCCGCCTCGCAGCCACTATCCGGCTTGGTGAGCGAGGCGCAGCGATCCAGCTCGCGGGCGAGCCTGGCCTGGCCTTCGTCCGCCGGCAGGAAGAGCGGGGGCGCGGGCGCAGGCTCATCGGGCTGGACGGCGGCGACGATCGCCACCGTCATCATCAGCCCGGCCAGCGCCGCCACCCCTGCGATCTTCGCCGTGCGCGACATCGGGCGTCTCAGTTGCCCATGAAGCGGCGGAACCGCTCGCGCCCTTCGGCCTCCTCGGCCGCCTGGCGGGCGGATTGCAGCGCCTGCGCCCGGCCCTGCGCCGCGACCGCGGCGGTGAGGTCGGCGAGCTGCTGCGATTGCAGCGCGAGGAGCTCGTTGCCCGCCTGCGTCGCCTGGAGCGCGCCGGTCGCCGACTGGCTGGCCGAGACCAGGCTGTACATCGTCGTGCGGGCGCCTTCGATGTTGCCGACGACGCCGGCCTGCACCTGCAAGGCATCCTGAAAGGCGCCGACGCTATCCTCCCAGCGGGCATTGGCGTTGGCGACCATCTGCGCGTGGGTGCCGGTGAGCGCCGCGCCCTTGTAGCGGCCGTTGAACACCTGCTGGACGTTCTGCACGTCATAAGCGATGCGCTGCGCCTCGCCGAGAAGCTGCTGGGTGCGCTGCACCTGCTGCTGCAACTGCTGGAGCGAGCTGAACGGCAGCGAAGCCAGGTTGCGCGCCTCGTTGACGAGACTGGTCGCCTGCTGCTGGATTTGCTGAATCTGGTTGTTGACCTGCTGGAGCGACCGCGCGGCCGTCAGCACGTTCTGCGCATAATTGGTCGGGTCATAGACGATCCCGCCGAACTGAGCGTGCGCCGGCGTGGCGGCGGTGATGCCGATCATGCTCGATGTGGCGATGGCGCCGGCCAGCATGGCGCGGCGCAGGATATTGGGTTTCATGGGGTCGTGTCCTTCAAGGCAAGGGGGAGCTGGCCGGCATCTTCCCGGCGACCGGCCAGCGGATCGAGTTGGGGTTCGGGAAGAAGATCGACCGCCCAGGCCAGGCCGCGATGGCGCAGCCATTCGGCGGCGAAGCGCTCGCGGCCGTGGGTCTCGACCAGTTCGGCGATGCGGAGCTGATCGGTCTTGGAAGACGCGGCGGCGAAGGCCAACGCGACCTCGCCTAGCCCCAGCTCGAACAGCCGGTTGCCGCGCCGCGACTGGCAGTAATAGTCGCGCTTGGGCGTGGCCCGGCTGAGGATTTCGATCTGGCGAGCGTTGAGGCCGAACCGTTCGTAGATGGCGGCGATCTGCGGCTCGGCGGCGCGCTCGTTCGGCAGGAAGATGCGCGTCGGGCAGCTCTCGATGATGGCCGGCGCGATGTTAGAGGTTTCGATGTCGGCCAGGCTCTGCGTGGCGAAAACGACGCTGGCGTTCTTCTTCCGCAAGGTCTTAAGCCATTCGCGGAGCTGGGCTGCGAAGTCGGGGGTGTCGAGAACCAGCCAGCCCTCGTCGATGATGATGAGCGTCGGCGAGCCGTCCAGCCGGCCTTCGATCCGGTGGAACAGGTAGGACAGGACGGAGGCGGCTGATCCGCCGCCAACCAGGCCCTCCGTCTCGAACGCCTGCACCGACGCTTCGCCGAGCCGTTCGACCTCGGCATCGAGCAGCCGGCCCCACGGTCCACCAAGGCAATAGGGGGCGAGCGCCTGCTTGAGCTGCTGGCTCTGGAGCAGAACCGCGAGCCCGGTCAGCGTGCGTTCCGGCACGGGCGCACTGGCAAGGGAGCCGAGCGCCGACCACAGATGCTCCTTGGCCTGCGGATCGACGGGGACGCCTTCGCTGGCGAGGATCGCCGCCAGCCATTCGGCCGCCCATGCGCGCTCGGCCGGATCGTCGATACGGGCGAGCGGCTGTAGCTGGACGCTGCCGTCGCCGTCGTCGGACAGCCCGAGATCCTGCCAGTCTCCGCCCGCCGCCAGCGTGGCGGCGCGGATCGAGCCACCGAAGTCGAACGCGAAGACCTGGGCGTTCTCGTAGCGGCGGAACTGCATCGCCATTAGCGCGAGCAGCACCGACTTGCCCGCGCCGGTCGGGCCGACGATCAGCGTGTGGCCGACATCGCTGCCATCGGGGTGAAGGGAAAACCGGAACGGGGTCGAGCCTTCGGTCCTGCCATAGAGCAAGGGGGGTTGTCCGAAGTGCTCGTCCCGTTCCGGCCCCGCCCATACTGCTGACAGGGGGATCAGATGGGCGAGATTGATGGTGGAGATCGGCGGTTGCCGGACGTTGGCGTAGGTGTGGCCGGGCAGGCTCCCCAGCCATGCCTCGATCGCGTTCATCCCCTCGGGGATCACGGTGAAGTCGCGGCCCTGGATGACCTTCTCGACCAGCCGCAGCTTCTCGGCCGCAATGGCGGGATCGCCGTCCCACACCGTCACCGTCGCGGTGACATAGGCCATGCCGGCATAGTCGGAGCCCAGCTCTTGCAAGGCGGTGTCGGCGTCGGCGGCCTTGTTCGAGGCGTCGCTGTCGAGCAGCGTGGACGCCTCGTTGGTCATGACTTCCTTGAGGATGGCCGCGACCGATTTGCGCTTGGCGAACCATTGCCGCCTGATCCTGGTCAGCAGCTTGGTCGCGTCGGTCTTGTCGAGCATCAGCGCGCGGGTGGACCAGCGATACTCGAAGGCGAGCCGGTTCAGCTCGTCGAGCAGGCCGGGGAAGGTCACGCTCGGGAAGCCGACGATGGTGAGCGTGCGCAGATGGTGCTCGCCGAGCTTCGGTTCGAGCCCGCCGGTCAGCGGCTCGTCGGCGAGTAGCGCGTCGAGGTGCATCGGAGTTTCCGGCACGCGCACGCGCTGGCGGCGGGTTGAGGTGGTGCTGTGCAGGTAGGTCAGCGTCTCGCCGTCATCGAGCCAGCGGACCTCGGGCACGAAGCCCTCGACCAGATTGAGAACGCGGTCGCTGCGGTCGGCGAAGCCCTTGAGCAGTTCCCACGGATCGACGCCGCTGGTGGACCGGCCCTCGTAGAGCCACCCTTCCGCGCGCGCCGCTTCCTCGGCCGGCGGCATCCACAGCAGGGTGAGATAATAGGCGCTCTCGAAATGCGCGCCTTCCTCGCGGAACTGTTCGCGGCGCTCCATGTCCACGAGCGCCGAGACCGAATCGGGAAAATCGGAATCGGGGTAGTCGAGCGCGGGACTGCGCTGCGCCTCGACAAAGATCGCCCAGCCCGAGCCGAGACGCCGGAGCGCGTTGTTGAGCCGCGCGGTGGTGGCGACCAGCTCGGCGGGTGTGGCGCTGTCGAGATCGGGGCCACGGAAACGCGCCGTGCGCTGAAAGCTGCCGTCCTTGTTGAGAACGACGCCCTCGCCGACCAGCGCGGCCCAGGGCAGGAAGTCGGCCAGGTGGGCGGCGCGATTCCTGTATTCGCGCAGGCCCATCATGGCCGCATCCACGCCGGATAGCGGAGGTGCCGCCGGGCCACGTCCACGAACTGCGGATCACGGCGCGCGGCCCAAACCGACAACGCATGACCGATTGCCCAAATCGCCAGCCCGGCGATCCAGAGGCGAAGGCCGAGGCCGATCGCGCCGGCGAGCGTGCCGTTGACGATGGCGAGCGAGCGCGGGGCGCCGCCGAGCAGGATCGGCTCGGTCAGCGCCCGATGGACCGGCGCATAGAAGCCGGCGATCGGCTCGACGGGATCGGCCGCGCCCGTCATGCGATCAGCGCCCCGCCGCCGAACGAGAAGAACGACAAAAAGAAGCTCGACGCGGCGAAGGCGATCGACAGGCCGAAGACGATCTGGATCAGCCGGCGAAAGCCGCCCGAGGTGTCGCCGAAGGCCAAGGTGAGGCCGGTCACGATGATGATGATGACCGCGATGATCTTCGCGACCGGCCCCTCGATGCTTTCGAGGATGGATTGCAGCGGGGCTTCCCACGGCATCGACGACCCGCCCGCGTGGGCGGGCGCCGAGATGGTGAGCGCGATGACGCTGGCGGTGGCGGCGAGCATGGCGCGGCGTGCGCCATGCCGAAGGGCATGGATCATGGTGCGTCTCCGAGGTTGGGGGGTGCGAGGGGGGTCAGGCGGTAATCGCCGGTCTCGGCGTCGATCCCCTCGACGCGAGCCAGCTCGGCGAGGCGGCGACCGTGCCCGTCGCGAACCAGCACGGCGATCAGGTCGATGGTCTCGGCGAGCAGCGCGCGGGGAACCGTGACGACGGCCTCCTGAATGAGCTGCTCCATGCGGCGCAGCGCCCCGAGCGCGGTCCCGGCGTGGATGGTGCCGATGCCGCCGGGGTGGCCAGTGCCCCAGGCTTTGAGGAGGTCGAGCGCCTCGGCGCCGCGCACCTCGCCGATGGGGATGCGGTCGGGGCGCAGCCGCAGGCTGGACCGCACGAGATCGGACAGCGTGACGACGCCATCCTTGGTCCGCATGGCGACGAGGTTCGGCGCGGCGCACTGAAGCTCGCGCGTGTCTTCGATCAGGACGATGCGGTCGGTGGTCTTGGCGACTTCGGCCAGGAGCGCATTGACCAGCGTGGTCTTGCCGCTGCCGGTCCCGCCTGCCACGAGGATGTTGGCGCGGGCGGCGACGCCATCACGCAGCGCCGCGGCCTCGGCCGGCGACATGATCCCGGCCGCCGCGTATTCATCGAGCGTGAAGACGGCGACGGCGGGCTTGCGGATCGCGAAGGCGGGCGCGACGACGACGGGGGGCAGCAACCCCTCGAACCGCTCCCCTCCTTCGGGCAGCTCGGCCGAGACGCGCGGGGACCGGGCATGAACCTCGACGCCGACATGGTGCGCGACCAAGCGAACGATGCGCTCGCCGTCCGCGGCGGCCAGCTTCATGCCGGTGTCGCTGATGCCTTCGCCGAGCCGATCGACCCACAGCCGGCCGTCCGGGTTCAGCATCACCTCGATGACGGCGGCATCGTCGAGCCAGGCCGCGATCGACGGGCCGAGCGCCGTGCGCAGCATCCGCGCGCCGCGTGTCTTCGCCTCGGAACGGATCGGATGGACGGTCAAAAAAAAGCCCCTGATGAGGGCCGGGCGAGCCGCCGCCCGGCGTCAGGGGCACATCAAGAGAGGCAGAAAAGACCGTGCTTCAATAAGTAAATGTGGTCGTCGTAGTCTGGCGTAGAGATACAAGAACTGGCGTAGTCAGCTCATTCTTCTTGGAGCGGAAAGTCCTCGCCAATTTCTTGCCTGACCTTCGAACCCTTCGCGAGTCGGCGGCCGAGCGCATCCATGAAGGCGTCGTAGCGGTCGCCGCCCTGGCGACGCATCGCGGCCCGCTCGCTCTCGGGCGGCGGCGGAGTGTTCGACAGCCAGAAGCGCACGAACAGCGCGATCATCTCGACACCGATCCCCGTGTCGCGCTCCAGCCGGGTGATGCGGCGGTCCAGCTTGTCGAGACGCTTGGCGATGGCGGCCTCGCGCTGCTCGTCGGCGTCGGGCGACAGGAAGGATGCGATGGCCGCCTCGGCGATCAGCGACCGGGACTTGTCCCTGCGGTCGGCATAGGCGGCGAGCGCGCGCATCAGCTCGGGGTCAAGATAGACCGACAGCGGCGTCTTGGTGCTCATAGCTCGATGCCGTCCTCGGGATCGAGCGACGCCTGCCGGGCCACGCGCTGCATCTGGCGGCGCACCGTCGCCTGCCGCGCCGCATCGCTATCGGGGTCCGGCTCGTCCAGCTCGAACTCGTTGGCGGGCGCGGGCCGGGGCGTCGGCGCGATGTCGATGTGGGGCTCCAGCGCCGGCTCGCGGCGCAGGTCCCCGTTCGCGGCATCGTCCTCAGCACCCGCCTTCTTGGCGGCCTTTTTCTTCATCGGCTTCTTGGGCGATTCATGCTCGATCGGCTCGGGCATCGGCGGCGCCTCGATCGGCGCCAGGCCGCTCCAGTCGTCGGGGCGCGGCGGGCCGCCTCCGACATTCATGTCAGGCGGCGACATCACCCGCTGCGTGAACCGCCGGTCCTTGAAGTAGCGGGCCTTCTTTGCCCGGATCGGCGGGATGCCCGCGACCATGACGATCTCGTCGTCGGGCGGTAGCTGCATGATCTCGCCGGGGGTGAGGAGTTGGCGGGCGGTCTCAGAGCGCGACACCATCAAATGCCCGAGCCAGGGCGAAAGCCGGTGGCCGGCGTAGTTCTTCATCGCCCGCATCTCGGTCGCGGTGCCGAGCGCGTCCGAGATGCGCTTGGCGGTGCGCTCGTCGTTGGTGGCGAAGCTCACGCGCACATGGCAATTGTCGAGGATCGCGTTGTTCGGCCCGTAAGCCTTCTCGATCTGGTTGAGGCTCTGGGCGATGAGGAAGCTCTGGATGCCGTAGCCGGCCATGAACGCCAGCGCGCTCTCGAAGAAGTCGAGTCGGCCGAGCGCCGGAAACTCGTCGAGCATCAACAGCAGCCGGTGGCGCGATTGCCGCGCCTTCAGGTCCTCAGTGAGCCGGCGCCCGATCTGGTTGAGGATGAGGCGAATGAGCGGCTTGGTGCGTGAGATGTCGCTGGGCGGCACGACGAGGTAGAGCGTGACCGGCAGCTCGCCCTCGACCAGATCCTTGATGCGCCATTCGCAGGTGCGCGTGACCTGCGCGACGACGGGATCGCGATAGAGGCCGAGGAACGACATGGCGGTCGAGAGCACGCCCGATCGCTCGTTGGCCGATTTGTTGAGCAGCTCGCGCGCGGCCGAGGCGACGACGGGATGGACGCCGGCCTCCCCCAAATGCGGCGTCGTCATCATCGCCCATAGCGTGCTCTCGATCGGGCGGCGGGGATCGGACAGGAAGGCGGCGACGCCCGCCAGCGTCTTGTCGGCCTCGGCGTAGAGGACATGGAGGATCGTGCCGACCAGTAGGGCATGGGAGGTCTTCTCCCAGTGGTTGCGCTTCTCCAGCGAACCTTCCGGGTCCACCAGCACGTCGGCGACGTTCTGCACGTCGCGCACTTCCCAGGCGCCCTTGCGGATTTCGAGCAGGGGGTTGTAGGCGGCCGACGCGCCGTTGGTCGGATCGAACAGCAGCACCCGCGCGTGCCGGGCGCGAAAGCCGGCGGTGAGCTGCCAATTCTCGCCCTTGATGTCATGCACGATCGCCGAGCCCGGCCAGGTGAGCAGCGTCGGCACGACCAGGCCGACGCCCTTGCCGCTCCGGGTCGGCGCGAAGCACAGCACATGCTCGGGGCCGTCGTGGCGCAGGTAGTCGCGCCCGAGCCGACCGAGCATGACGCCGCTGTCGCCCAGCAGCCCAGCGGCGGCGATCTCCCCGCGCGTCGCCCAGCGCGCCGAGCCATAGGTCTCGGCGTTCTTCAGCTCGCGCGCACGCCAGACCGACATGCCGATGGCGACGACGATCGCGGCGAACCCGCCCGACACAGCGATGAACGCGCCGGTCTGGAATATCTCCGGCGCGTAGGCGTCAAACGAAAACCACCACCAGAAGAAGGCCGGCGGCGGATAGATCGGCCAGTCGCCGAGCATGAACCAGGGCGCCCCAAGCTGGGGCTGATAGGCGAGCGCTGCGGCCGTCCATTGCGTCGCGGCCCAAATGGCTGCGAGCACGATCAGGAAGACCGTGAAGACCTGACCCCAAAGGATTTTGGTTGCCGACATGGCACCGAGGTCGATGCGTACCGGACATCAAATCAAGTCACTGTTATTGTTGAGGGAAGTCTAGCGTAGAAATACAGGGAGTAGCGTAGTTTAGTCTGCTATGTTTTCGACGGTGATCGATTGAACGGTCCCGTATGTCGCGCGCTATCAGAGCGGACAGATCGAGAACAAGGTGCTTTACCAACCAGAATGGGTATGATACCCGATCCAAGTTCGGGCATCATACCCGAACCGGAGAAAAATGGTGCGTCTAATCGGATCGCGGGATGTCCTGAAGCTGACCGGGCTTTCGGCTGATCAGCTGCGCGAATGGACCGTGCGGCGCAGGCTCATTCATCCGGACGTCCCGGCATCACGCCAGGGTCAGCAGGCTCAATTCGGCTGGCAGACAGTGCTGTTGCTCCGGCTCGCCGTCGTTATGCGCAGCCGGTTCCATGTCGAACTCCAAGTCCATCGCGACCTGCTGCTTCGCGCACGCGAGCTATTGAACGGCCGGTCCTTTCCGGGCCTGTGGAACCACCGGCTCGTTATCTTTGGACTCGATAGCTGTGCGCTGCTCGGTGGTAGCGATCCGTTGCCGGCCGACCAGGATGCAATCCTGCTTCGGCTCAACGCCCATCTTGAGGCGCTGTCGCAGGGCTTCGGCGTCTCCGAGCCGATCGCGCAACTCCCTCTCTTTCCGGCGGTGGGATTGCGCCGAAGCGAAGCGCCGGCTGACGCAGAGGGCGGCATCATGCTGCGCACTGCCGAAGGTGACGCGGCGTGACCGCGCTCGCCAGAATCGAAGCGGGACTGCGTGCGATCGGCTATCGACCGGAATCGCTCATCCACGACTATAGCTTCGCCGATGTGCTGTCGGAGGCGGGCGAGGAACAGTGCGTCGCACTTGCCGCGTTCACACAAGTTCCCGAATCCTATCGCTCGGCCGCCTTTGGCGTGATTACCGGCACGCACGATGCGGACGCCGTGCTACGCCGCCGGGCGCTCGGTGCGCCGATCTTGTTCTCGATCAGCCCTGAAGATGTCGGGGTCTGGCGGGTCGGCGCGGAAGGCAAGCCACGTCTGAGCGAACGGGTTCCGCTCGACCAGCTGGACGCGCTGTTCGAGCGCAATGCCGACAATTGGAACCCACACGCGGTTCACCGCGCCAAGTCGCTGGCCCAGACCCAGACGGCCTATCAGCTCGACTTCGTCGATCTGGGACTGATGCCGGCGATCGAACATGAGATCGAAGTGAAGCTCGATCGGCTGCTCGGCGAAGTCATTGCCCAACTGCTGTCCGGGATCGACGATCCGCAACGCGAAGAAGCGGTTTTCCGCACCACCTTCAGGCTCCTTGCCGCCAAAATCCTGATCGATCGCCAGCATCCTGACGCGACATCATGGACCCATGCGCCGGTGCGCGATGTGCTCGCCGGCATCGAGACCTATTATCATCTCGATCATATGCTGCGGCCCGCGGTCGATGCCCTTCCGTCGTCGGCCGTGGAGACTGCATGGACGACGCTTCGCGGCGCCATCACCTTCCGGAACATTTCGTCGGACAGTTTGGCATTCGTTTACGAAAACACGCTGGTGACGGCTGACACGCGCAAACGCTTCGGCACGCACTCTACCCCCAGACAAGTGGCTGAATATGTCGTTGGCCAACTCGATCTCGGCCGCTTCGATCTTGAGGACATAACGATCTACGAGCCGTTCGCTGGCGCGGGTATGTTCCTCGTCGCGGCACTGCGGCACCTGCGCGATCAGCTTCCCGATACGCTCACCGGCGAGGAGCGGCACGCTTTTCTCGTCAAGCGGATCAGCGGTGCGGAACTCGACAGCTTCGCCTGTGAAGTCGCGACGCTATCGCTGATCCTTGCTGATTACCCCAACGCAAATGGCTGGAAAATCGCATCCAAGGACTTGTTCGAGAAAGACGCGCTTCGAGCAGATGCCGCTGGCAAGCGCATCGTCCTGTGCAACCCACCCTGGGAGGACTTCGACAGCGAAGAGCGCCAGCGCTATCCCGAGATGGCGGCAAAGTCGTTCTCGAAGCCGATGGCGGTGCTGCGGACGCTCATCGAAGCCAAGCCCCAAGCGCTGGGTTTCGTTTTGCCGCAAGGCTTTCTCCGCCAGAAGCAATATGGCGAACTGCGCCAGCTGCTCGCTGACACATATGACCGGATCGAGCTGACATCGCTTCCTGACCGCATCTTTCAGCGTGCCGGGCTGGAGGCGGCCGTGATCATCGCCACCGGCCAGCGCGACGCTGATGCGAAGAATCTTCCGAGCCAGTTGCGCTCCGTCGAAGTCACCGACCGAGGCCGTCCGGATTTTCTCATGACGGGTAAGGTCACCACCGAGCGCCGCCGCACCAAGCTGGTATGTTCGGGGGACCTTTGGATTGGTGCGCTCGACGAGGTCTGGGAATATCTGGCGGACTATCCCGTGCTTGGTGGTCAAGCCGAAGTTCATCGCGGCCTTCAGTGGATCAGCCAGTCTGCCGGCTGGAGCGCAGTTCCTCGGGAGGGCTTTGCCAGAGGAATTTTCAAGCCCGCGGACTCGCTTCTTCAATTTAGTATCACCACGACCGGCTTCGTCGATATGCGCGAGGAATCCGCATATCGGTTCGGTCCACTCACGCGCGCCTGGGACAAACCCAAAATACTGGTCAACGTGGCGCGCCGGTCGCGTGGCCCCTGGCGGCTGGATGGCGCGCTAGACGCGAGCGGGCTCGTGCCGTCGCAGGCGTTCTTTGGCATCTGGCCGACCACATCAGACCTGCCAGTGGAAGCGATCGAAGCGCTGATCAACAGCCCGCTGGCGAGCGCCTTCGTCCTCGAGCGGGCCTCGAACCAGCATCTCACCAATGTTGTTATGAAGCAGCTGCCGTTGCCAAAGCGGGGCGCGCTTGGTGACGTGGTCGCCGCAGTGTGGCGCTACCGCGACGCGCTTGGCGCCGCCGCAGCCCATGCGCTACGCACGCCCGAGATCGACGAGCGGTTGGAAGGGTTGCTGATCGATATCGACGCGCAGCTCTTGAAGGCCTTCGATCTGCCTCCTCGTCTGGAGCGACGATTGCTCGAAGCGTTTCGTGGACATGAAGCTGAACGGCGTGTCGCACATACCTTCAAGGGCTGGTTCCCAGAGGACTTTACCGCCTACCTCCCGCTGCACGAATATGTCGGCCCGCTGCTACGCGAAAACACTGGCGCCTGGGCGCTCGAAGTCTTCACGCCGGCACCGGAGCACGAGGTTGAGCGGCTCAGGCGCTACGTCCAGTAGCGGATGGACACCTATCTGCTCGATACGAACCTTGTGTCCGTGCTCTATGACGCGCGGAGGCCCAATCATATCGCCGTCCGCCAGGCAGTCGCCGACTTACCGGCGCAAGCCGCGCAGCTCGTATCGGTAGTAACGGTCGGCGAGCTCAGGTTCGGGTTAGCGCTCGCGCGCGCCGCAAGCCAGCCGCTCACGCACATTGAAGCGTGCCTCGTCAGCACCGAGGCACACCCGTTGGCCGAAGTCACACGGCACACGGCAGATGCCTTCGCGACCGTTAAATCGAGCGTCGCGCTGGCGCGGATCGACATCAGGCGCCGTATTCCACGCTGGGTCGAGGCCTGGACCGATCGTGTGAGCGGCCAGCTTCTGCAGATCGATGAGAATGATCTCTGGATTGCGGCACAAGCGCTTGAACGAAACTATGTCGTCGTCACCTCCGACCGGGATTTCACTCAAGTGATTGCGCCGGTGGTTCCGGACCTTCGCGTTCTTCTCGTCTGAGCGACTCCTTCTTTTGCTTCAGCTCGCTCTCGGCCCCAAACCCTTCCGCTAAAGGCCCAGCCCTCGGCCGCGCCCGAACGACCAATCTACCCCGCCGCCCGTACGCATGACGCCGGAGATGTGCTTGCCGATCTGGCGGTCGAGCGAGGGCGACCAGGGCACGAGCTGGAAGCTCAGGCCATTGTCGATCATGGCGAAGCGCCCCGAGGCGAGCGTGATCCGCTGGCGCACCGTGCCCGCGACATACTCCCCGGCCTTGGACGGCGCGTGCGGCTGGCCGATCTCGGCCGACAAGTCCTTGGCGGCCGCGTCCAGCTCGCGGCGGCGGAGCGTGTCGAGCAGGTTGCGCGCGAAGATGATCCGCTGTCCCTGCCGCCGCGCGAGCCCCTCGTCGGCGAGATGCTCGGCGCGGGCCTCCATCGCGGCGCGCACTTCGGTCCCGAACCCGCCGCCGAGATCATGGCCGTCGCCTGACAGGTTGCGCCGGTCGAGCCAGGTCGCACCCGGCGCGCGGACCTGCGCCTCAAGGTCCATGTCGGAGCGCACGGCCAGCGCCACCCGCTGCCGGCCTTTCCGGTCCTCGAAGCGGCGCAGCTCGACGATCGCGCCGGGCCGGCAATCGCCGGTCGCCTCGATGTCGGGAAGCTGGACATGGTGGGTGCGGCCGTCGATCCCGTCCACGATCGCATAGGCTTTGCCGGTCAGCTCGTCATGCAGGCCGCGATCGACCAGCCGGCCGATAACGGGCTGAGCGGGATCGGCGTCGAGGACATAGCTGCCGGCGCCCCGGTCGATGCCGCGGTCGCTCATCGCCTTGTGCATTCGCTTGATGATGTCGTCGCGCTCGCCGAGTTCGCGCAGCGCCGCCTGGGCATCGCCGGCCAACGTCCACTGGCCGGGCGCGATCTCGCTGGCGAGGCCGAGCCGCTCCAGCTTGCGCAGCCGTCCCATCCTCAGCACATGGTCGCCGTCCGGCCGGACGCTGGGCTCGGGCGCCATGTCGATCAGGCCGTTGCGCTGCATGGTCCGCGACAGGTCGCGGTCGATCTCGGTCCAGCGCTCGGCTTCGATCTGCCGCTCCAGCGATTGCCGGATTTCAAGGTCGGTGCGCGGGCCGAGTTCTTGGGTGACGATCTCGCGCGCCTGCGCCCGCATCCCTTCGCGGATATAGTCGCGCGAGATGATGAGGTTCTGCCCGTCCTCGCCGACGCCCCGCACTATGATGTGGATGTGGGGATTGTCGGTGTTCCAGTGCTCGACGGCCCGCCAGTCCAGGCGGGTGCCGAGATCCTTTTCCATGCGGGTCATCAGCTCGCGGGTGAAACCCTTGAGGTCGCGCATCTGCTCGGCATCCTCGGGCGAGACGATGAACCGGAAATGATGCCGGTCGTCCTCGCAGCGGGCGGCGAACTCGTTGCGGTCGAGGCCGTCTGCGTCGGCGCCGAACAGCACGCCCCGCTCGCCGTCGCGGGTGACGCCATCGCGTTGCAGGTAGTTGAGATGAGCCGCGAGCGAGGCGCGGCCGCCATGCCGGACCACGCGCGCCTTGACGATGACCTGGCGCGATCGGTGGCCGAGCCGATGGGTCGCGCGGACGCTCGCCACGCGGCCCCGACCGAAGGTCGAGCGGCCCGGCGCGACGATCTGGCCGCGGCGCGAGACATGGCCGCCGGCCCGCTGCGCGGCGGCGAGCGCTTGGACGATGATCGGCAGCGCCCGCTGGCTACCGCGCGAGCGGATACGGCCTGGCCGGAGGCGGAAATCGTCGTCGCGGCTCATGCCGGGACAGGCCGCAATGTGCGGCAAACCCTGCGCGCTGCTGGTTTCCAGCCAGCGCCGCACAGTGCGGGATTTCCGCACACATTGCGCAGCAATGCCCGAAAGCCTTGAGAATCAAGGCCACAACCGAGGCGCAGGGGCTCCGCACATTGCCGCCCTTTATCTTGCCCTCGACCTTCCCCCTTCAGAAAGACAGCCCTGCTCCCTTCCGGCGCTGCGAAAGCCTGCGCCGAAACCCGCCAGAGCGCGCGAAAGCCGCTCACGGCGGAGGCCGCCCGGAAAGCGGGACGAACAGGCCGTTGGAGGGAGACGCGGCATCGGCCATGACAAGCCCGGCGCGGTCGTCGGCCGGCCCTTCCGGCGGCACCTGGGATACCGTGCGATCGGCGGATCGCGGCGCAGGCGAAACCGCGCCCGGCCGCACCGCGAACAGCGCAGCGCGGCGCCAAGCGAAGGGATCGGGCAGCGGCGCGGCGGCAAGCCGAGTGTCGTCCGAACCACCGGTGATCGACGCCAGCTTTGCGAGATAGGCGCGGGTCTCGACGGGCAGCGGACGACCGCGCGACAGATATTCGTCGTAGCGGCCCGGCCCCGCGTTATAGGCTGCCAGCATCGCCGTCGCGTTGCCGTAGCGGTCGTGCATCGCGCGCAGATAGGCCGCGCCCGCCATGATGTTGTCGCGCACGTCGTAGGGGTCAGCCCCAAGCCCATAGCGTGCGCGCAGGCTGGCCCATGTCGCGGGCATGATCTGCATCAGGCCCATCGCTCCGGCCGACGAAACGGCGCGGACATCGCCGTTGCTCTCGACGCGCATGACCGCCCATATCCAGCGTTCGGGGATTCCGAAGCGCCCTGCTGCGTCGGCGACATGGGCGGCATAGGGATGGCGCGCGGCCGCTCTCTCGGCGGGCGCGTCCTGCGCCCGCGCGGCGACGGGCGCAGCGCTCGGTGCGAGCAGCAGCAGGACCGCGAGCAAGGCGGCCGACACGCCCCGGCTCCGCCGCCAGCCTGCCAGCGTGCTCGCTCCGGTAAAGGGTGCGCGCGAAGCGCCGGCCGAGGGCCGCCCTTGACCTTCGCTGCGCGCGCCGGCCGGCCTGCGACCGAGCGGGACGGAGGGATGAGGCGGTCTTTCCGCGAACAGAGGGATGATCGGGGAAGGCACTGATCAGCTCCGATCGTCGCGGGGCCGGGGGCGTTTCCACGACAGCCTGAACGTCCGTCCATCATCATCGGCACGGAACAGCACCGGCCGGAACGCCGCCGGGAACAGCGGGCTGTCGATCTCCAACGCGATATAGTCGCCGGCACGTTCGCCGACCCGTTTCCACGCGCCGCCGACCTCGGGGCCATCCTCGTCGTCGAGGTGGACGCGGTAGTCGGGCGCATTTTCGGCGTCGCTCGGATCGAGCGCGACAAGCACGATCGCCTCGTTGATACCGAATAGTCGGACGCGGCCGGCATAGCCGTCGGCGGTGGATTCAAAGATATTGGTTTGCATGGCCGATCTCCTTGGCTTCGGGGGTGGAAGGCGATGGGGACGGCGCGCGCAGATAGAGCGGCGTCGCGCGTCCGATGACGGCGGAAGCCGGCAGCGGGCCGAAGTAGCGGCCGTCCAGACTGTCGGGATGGGCGGGATTGAGCAGCAGCAGCTCGCCCGATCGCAGCGTGCGGCACCCCTGCCAGACCGGAAGCGGACGGCCCTGGCCATCACGCGCGCGGGCGATGGCGACGCGCCGGCCATCGACGCTCACCGCATCGCCGATCCGGCATGTCCGCTGCCCGGCTTTAGCCGCGACATGCTTCAAGAGCGGCACACCCTCGGGCAGATAGCCGCGCGTCGAAAGCCAATGCGCCAGCCGTTCGGGCGGCGCGACGGCGACCAGCGCGCCGATGGCGGGATCGCGGTCGGGATGGATGCGGTAGAGGCCGATGGGCGCGCTGGCGCTGGCGTTCCAGATGGCGCGCGGGAGCGGATTGGCGACGGCGATAGCGACGAACGCCGCGGCGAAGGCGGATGCGGCGATGGCCGTCGCCATGACGTAGCGGCGGCGTGTCATCCCTCGATCTCCCGGCGCTTGAGCCAGGCGTGATGGCGCTCGATCGTGTAGAGGCGCGACGGCTGGCCGACGGCGATGCGGTTGTGGACGTGGCGCCAATGGTCGGCCGCCGCGTCGCAGGGATCGACGCCGGCCGCCTCCACCGCGTCGATCGCCGCGAGCACTTGTTGGACCTTGGGCCAGCCTTCGATCTTGAGCAGGATGTCCCCGCCCGGCCGCACGAACGGCAACGTCGTGTAGGCTTCGTTGGCCGCGACCGCGCGCACCACGTCGATGCGCGAGACGATCGTGCCGAAGTCGTTCGACGCCCAGCGGACGAAGGCGAAGACGGCGCCCGGTCGGAAGCCGACCACGCGGGTTCGGCGGGTCAGGATGCGGTCCTGGGCGACGCGGCCGAAGCGTATCCAGTGCTCCAGCTTCTTCTCGATCCAGGTCAGCTCGACATGGGTGAGGCCGTCGCGGGCGAGCGCGCTGAACGCGCCGCCGCCGCGCACGGCGGGGGGCTGATCGTCGATCATGGGAGGTCTCCGGGGATGAGGCTCGCGACGGGGGCGGTGCGAGGGCGGCGACCTGGCCGCTGCGCGAGCGTCGAGCCGGCGAGCAAGGCCGCGCTGTCCACAGCCGCGCGCGCCGTTAGCAAGAATCCGAAGGATTCTTTTCTATTAGCACCGTTAGAAGTGGTGCGATTCCGCGAGGATTTCTGCGGGTTTGCGAGGCCCGCGCGTTCTCGAAAGTCCGTGTCCGGCGTTCTTGATCGTCCGAATCCGGCTGTTCCCGATAGTCCGAACCTCATGGCCAGTTCTCCACAGGCTTGAGGCCGACGCGGCGCATGGCGGCGTCGAACGGATCGACGGGGACGGGAGCGAAGTTCAGCCGGTCGCGGCCGAGCGCATGTTCGAGCGTGAGGACGTAGCCGGGGAGCGGCTGGCGCGCGACGATGGCGCGCAGCTCGAACGCGAACCGGCGCAGCGGCGAGAGCACGCCGGATTTGAGGTAAAGGTGCGGAACGTCGAAGCTCCAGCCGCCGCTCTGCCGTCCGCCATGCTTGCGCACGATGCGGTAGAGCCAGCGTTCGAGGCCGCCCGTCAGGTCGAAATAGGCGCGGTCGATGGTCAGCACGAGCGCGCGGTCGAGCACGCCGGCATAGAACCAATCGGGCAGGATCAGCTCGATCCCGAGCGCACGGCCGTTGCCGTCCGCCAGCTCGCGCCATTCGTTGATCCACGAGAAACGATGGCGGCGGCGCTGGTGCTGCTGCCGGATCGAGGTGGCGACGGTGGTGGATTGCAGGCGGTCGAGCGCGGCCTTCAGCCGCTCGTAGCTCGCCTTGCCGGTGCCGCGCCGGGTGAACGCCAGTATCTCGTGCGGCGTCGTCACCATAAGGCGCGAGGTCGGCCGTCCGGCGTCGCGCGCCTCGATGAGCTGGCTCGCCGCCCATATCAGCACGTCGGCGTCCCAAATAGTCGCCATGCCATGCTCGGGCACGGCCTCGACCGAGATCCACGTCGCGCCCATGCGGAAGTCGATGGGCGCGGTGCGGCGGGATTTGGCGAGGCTGAAGAACGGCCAGGCCATCAAGTCCTGCGCGTCGCGGGCCGCAAGGTCGCCGGGGACCGAGCGGAACAGCTCAAGCTGCGTGCGCTCGGCGCTGGACCGGCCGGAGAGGGAGCGTGCAGTGGGCATCGGCGCTCAGCGGCGCACGCAATCGGTGGGGAGGCGCTTGGCGGGATAGACGACGCCGTTGCCCGGATCGGAGGTCGAGCGGCGGGTGCCGAGCGCGGCCCAGGAGTCGAGGTCGTCGATCGCATAGACGATCCGGCCGCCGAGCCTGCGGAACACCGGGCCGGTGCCGTAGCAGCGGTGCTTCTCCAGCGTGCGGGCCGAGAGACCGAGATGGATCGCCGCGTCGGGCGTCTTGAGATAGCGTGGCGTTGTGGCGGCGACAGGCTCGGCCATGATGATCCTCCTGATGATGGCCGGCCCCGAAAAAGGGGTCCGGCGGACAGGAGGTGATCCTGGCGAAATGACCCCGGCGCGGAGAAGGGACAGCGCCGAGGGGAGCGGCAATGTCCCCTGTCAGCCGCCGCGCAGCAGGCGGAGATAGCCGCCGTCCCGCAGCTCGACGGCTTCGGCCAGCCAGCGGCGGACGCGCTTGCGCTCCTTGCTTTCAACCCATTCGGCGGCGCTGTAGCGGCGGACCCTGCGATGGATCAGCGAGGCGGCCAGCTCGCGTTGAGTGGCGCCTGCCTGGTGGCCGTCGAGCACTTGCAGCAAGGTGACGAGGTGCAGGCGCCGGAAGGGCGGCGGGCGCCACGCTGGCGGGCCGGCCGCCATGCCGTTGAGGCGGCGGCACAGGCGCTCGACCGACGCGAGGCGTGCGAAGGGGTTAGGTCCGATCGGCAGCATCACGGCCATCGGTCCGTGACACGGACCGCACATGCAAAGATGCTCGTCGCCATCGGGATCGGCGAGGATGATATGAAGGAAGTCGCCCATCCTGATCCGCGCGCGAACGTCGCCGAGCGCTCGCATGTCGAGAGGTTGCGCGCCGATTCCGGCAAGCGCGGGCGCGAGGACGATGCTGGCCGGCGACAGGTCTGGGCGCGCGACCGCCAGCTTGCGGTCGAAGGCCGAGCCGGGGGCGGCGTGGTAGCTGATGCCCCAGCGCTGCACGAGGTTGGCGGTCGCATTGTCGGCGGAGATCGTGCCGCGTTTCACGCGGCCGAGCGCACGGCGGTAGTCGGAGCGATAGCGCACGTTGCGGCTGAGATAGCCGATGGCGATATCCGAATATTGCAGCGCGTCGTCCCCGGCCTCGTCCGGGGGCGCGCGCCAGTCCTTCTCAGGCGGCATCGAGACCCTCCCAAGCATGGCCCTCTGCGGAGCGCGTTGGAAGATTTTCTCAGTCGCGGGGGCATGGAGAAGCCCTGCCGAATGGGTGGGCGCATAGCCGATTCAAGTCAGCGATTTGGCCTGATTTCTGCGCTTTTGCGATGCTGACAGAATGGTCGTTATGAGCCAGATGGACGTAGATAATGGCGATATCCGGTCTCAGACATCCATCTCGCGCGCGCAAGATGGGAGTCGTAGACCAACTGGGCGCGTTCGGGTTCCCTCTCCGGGTCAATCCCGAAAATGATCCGCACGGCCTCGCGCCAATCGGCTTTTTCCGCTGCCGCGTCTAACAGTCGCCAGTAGGTGCGGTGATGGCGTTCGTCATACTCGGTGACGTGCGGCGCATCAGGCGCGCTGTCCTCGAAAGCAGTTATGGCCATTGCCTCGCTTCGCTTTCAGCAATTGCTCCCTGCGCCCGCAGATTGGCAGGCTATACACCATAATGGACCGAAGCAATTACACTGTCTTCGCTATGGCGGCACGATGCTGAGAGCATAATAAAGCGAACATCGACGCCCATTACTTCCTCGATTTCTCTGCCGCGCCGCGCACCAGCATGACGCCTTCGCCGCGTTCCGAATCAAGGAAGACGATGCCTGCGTCCTCCAGCGCCTTGACCACCTGATGGCGGGTATCTTCGCGCACGGGCAGGTTATTCTCGGATTCGAGACGTTTGAGCGCAGTCAACGCAACAAGGGCCTCGTCGGCAAGCATCTCCTGGGTCCAATTGAGAAGCGCGCGAGCGGCCCGCACCTGGCGGGAAGTGATCATACGCGATCACGTTCACGAGGCCGGGCCTATGCGCCATGAAAACGACTATTATAGTCGCCTTGGTATAAGGGGAACCGACAAACGCGAGCCGAGCGAACGTCCGGCGAGCGCGCCTTTTCCAGCGGCCGCGCGGACCATCGGGCCGCGCGGCCGCTGCCGATACGGGCATCCGAGTCGGCGGCGTTATGCCGGCGACAGGAAGCGAAGCCGCAGGGCCGGACGGTCCAGCCCTGCGGCAATGGGCGTCAACCTGTCTTGAGGCGTTGCATCCCTTCGGCCAGCGTCCAGAGCGCGCGGTTGAGCGTCACATTCTGGTCGATGCCGTTGATCGGTCGCGAACGGCTGCGACGGATATGGCCTTCGGCATTGCGCTTGCTGCCATGCAGCCCGCCCCGAATGATGTTCTCCTGTATCACGTTGAAGGTGGTCCACAGGCTGCTGTCCCGATCCTCGTGACGGCGCGGCTCGATGATCTGCTCGGGGGTAAGCGGGCTTTCATCATCGCCATAGCGGGCGACAAGGCTGACCTCGCCAAGCAAGCGCTGCTCATCTTCGGAAAGCCGAACCTCCTTCATCGTCTCGCTGGCGTCGATCAGCCGGGGGAAGTCCTCCGCCACGGTGTAAACGCCTTCGATGATGTCGTGCTGGATATTGCCCTTATGCGGCACGCGGACTTCCTCGAACCGCTCGCCCGCGATCATGCTGTTGGTGCAGACAAACCGCAGCATCCCGGCGAACATCTGATAGGCGCTAGTCCCGTCATGGCTGTTGACGATGATGACCTCGGCGGCCTCGGGCTTGCCGATGCCTCCGTCCCGGCGCAGCCGCAGCATATGCTTGGCGTGGCCGTGGCGGCTGCCGTCACGCGGGACCGACTGGACGGCGAAGAACGGGAACCATCCCTCTCGGCGCAGCCCCTCCACGATGTCGATGGTCGGGACATAGACATAGCGCTCCGAACGGCTGTCGTGCGCCTCGTTGGCGAAGATGGATGGGACGTGGCGATAGAGCGCCTCGTTGTCGAGCGGCTCGCGCCCGCTGATCTGATGGGCGTTGCGGCCGAACCGGGTGGCGAGGTGGTGGATGCTCATGGTCTTTCCTTCCGTGGGCTTGGGTTTCCGCGCAGCGGAGCGCCGCGCTGAAACCCTGCCCGTCGGCGAGACCGGGGGTGCAACCGGAGTGGGCGGCTTCGCGGGGAACCGGCTGCACGGAACGCGAAGCGTGGAGGAAGCTGGGCGGAAGCCGCTCCGAAGGGCGCTGGGGGCAGAGCCCCAAGCAACCGCGCCGCCCCGGCGACGCATGACGGGCCTGCGGCTCGCGGCGTTCGGGGGCGCGAGCGCGCAACGTCGCGCCGAGGAATGAACGGCGGCAGCCGTCGACTGCGAGGTTCTCAGCGCCATCCGCCGGAAGCCGGCCGGGCTATACGATCACGCATGGCCCCCGGTCGCTTTTTCGGAGGCTGGAGAAGGTGCGCCCCGCCGTGTGGCGGGGCGCCGGTGGGATCAGTCGGACACCAGCTCGTAGTCGCCAGTGGTCTCGTTCTCGAACAGCCGGAGATAGACCGGCGTGCCGCCGGGAAGGGTCAGCTTGAACGAGACGTAATCGCGCTGCTCCTTGCTGGTCTTCTTCCAGGCGGCGCCGAACTCGATGCGCTCGTCGTCGGCCGCCACGATGCGGAAGTCGGGAGCCTTGTCATTGTCCTTGCCGTCGATCGGGCGAAGCTCGACCTGCTCGCGCGTGCCGAAGAAGCGGATTTCGCCGGTGTAGCCGCGATTGGTGGTGGTGAAGATGCCGCGGATCATATCGTCAGTCCTTTCTTGCCTCGGGACCACGCCATTGCGGCCTCGATGGCTGTCGACCGGACGGGGGACGACTGACCTGCACCCGAAGGGCGGAACGAAGTGGCTGGCGGTGGCGGACGGCTTTTTTGCTTCGCGATGCAAAGCCGGCAGGGCCGGCGGCGGAAAAAAGCCGTGCGACGCCGTTGCGGGGAGGCAGGCGGACCTCGGCCAGACAAGCCTTTTCAGAGGCCGTGTGGCGGCGTGCCGAGAGCAGATGCGGGGAAGACGACGTTGCGGCATCCCTGACGCCACCTCATGTCGCGCCAAGGCGAACCGATCACATCAGAGAAGCGTGCTTTGGAGAATGAGCAGGACGACGCAGTAATAAATGACGATCCCGGTGACATCGACCAGCGTGGCGACGAACGGCGCGGTCGCGCTCGCCGGATCGAAGCCCAAGCGCGTCTGGAGCATCCGATCAGCCACCGTCGGACTGGCCCATTCGGCCAGCGCTATTCGATGAAGGCGGCGAGGTTGCGCAGCGTCGATGCCATTCCGGCCTGGTGGTCGTCGGCGCTGATACCCGGCGGCACGTTCGCGCAGAGGATGGTGACGCGGGTGCCATCGGCAACGGGCGTCAGCGTCGTCGTCACCCGCATCGTTCCGGCGAAGGCAGGATCGTCGGAAGCGAACACCACATCTTCCACGATGCGCTCGTAGGGGAGCAGCTCGACGAACTGGCCGGCGAAGCGGTCCTCCCGTTCGGAGGACTTTCCGACCACGCCGGGCGCGGGATCGTCATAGATGAAGGCCATGCGATAGCCGCCGCCAGCGCGTGCGTCGAACGACTCGATGCGCGCGTGCATCCCCTTTGGCGGCCGCCAGGACGCCACCGATTCGGCGTCGGTCATGGCCCGGAAGATGTCGCGCGGCGGAGCCAGGATCGTGCGTGAGGCCGTGTCGATTCGCGCGCTGTCCGATGCTATCGCCATGCCGGATGATTAGCGGGAAGCGGGGCCAGCCGCCAACGCATCGCGAGCCGGGCCACGCCCGGCGAGCGCATTTTTCCTGAACGCCAGAGCGGCCGCGCCCGGACAAGAGCGCGGCCGCGAATTATCCGGCCTTCACGAAGGGAAAGGCCGGAACCGCTCGCGCGGTCCCGGCCCGTCACCTATTCGGCCGCAACCGCATAATGCGGCTGACCCTCGTCCTCCGGTTCCGGCGCGATGGCGTCCGCCTCGATCCCGGTCGGCTGCGCCACGGCGTCCGCGCCGTCCTGCGCTTCGGTGTCGGGGGCCTCCGCTTCGGACGGCTGCGCGTCCGCTGCGAAATCCTCCGCCTCCACCGCCTCGGGTTCACCCTCCGGCGCGCGCAACAGGACGGGAAGCCAGCCCGTCCCGGCGACAAGCTGCTCCGCCGCGTCGGCCATGTCCGCCTTCTTCATCGGCAGGATGCGCTCGGCTGCCTCGACCGAAACGGCCTCGCTGACGGCCTGCCCGATATGGGCCTTGGTGACGCGCCCGAAATAGCTGCGGGCGGTCGCGGTCCACGTCGCGGTCATGTCGAGGTCAACGGCCTTGGCCAGTCCGTCCGCCGCCTCGATGCGGGCGGTGGAACGCTCCCAAGGCACCTTCACCGCATTGACGGTGAGCGACACGCAATGCGCCAGAAGCTCGGTGCGGCTGTCGCCGTCCAGCGCCGCGAGAAACGGCCACAGGTCCGCCGTATCGTCGGGAAGCTGCGCGCCCCATTGATCGTGCCGCGCCGCGAGCGCTTCGCCCGCGCCGCTGTCCGCGATGCCCTCGGCATGGCTGGCGATGTCTTCGCTCTTGGCGGTGATGGCGAGGCAGGACTTGCCGAACCCATGATAGAACAGGTCCAGCACCAGCGCGTGGGTGAGGGCCACCATCGCCATGTCGGGCTGCGCGCCCAACGCGAGACGGAGGCCGAGCGTCCGGTGGGCCGTGAGGTCACGAACGAGGCTGTCCGAAATGGGCTTGCCCGCGTCGGCCTCGTCCACCTCTTCTTCCTCGTCGGCGTCCTCGTCGTCCTCCACGGCTTCGCCGTCCTCCGCGATGTCATCGCCCTCGTCCTCGGTGGCAACCTCGGGCTGCGGCTCGTCCTCGGCGCGGACATAGCCGCGCTCGATCTTCACCTCGCCATTGGAGCCGAGGGAGACGAACACGCCGCCACGCTCGATGATGGCGGGATCGTAGGCCGAGCGCTTGGCGCTGATCGCGTCGATCTCGTTGCTCAACGCCTGCGCCTTCACCGCCACGTCCTCGGGCATGTCCTCGTAGGAGTCATAGCCTTCGATCAGGGCGTCGTGTGCCGCCGCCGCCTCGGACAGCCGCGCCTCGTCCTCGTCGGACAGGCCAACAGGTTGCGGATAGTAGCGCCGCATCCCATGACCGTGCGGATAGTCGATACTCGCCTCGGCCCATTTCCAGCCCTCGGCCAATATCTCCCCGGCGATCTCGCGCAACCGCTCCACGGCAAGCGTGTCGAGCAAGCCCGCATCCTCGAAGAAACCGCCGTCATCCTCGGTGAACAGGTCGCGAATGACATTGCCCCCGGCCTCGGCGTAGGCATCGGCGCCGATGAACACGGCCCGCCGGTCGCTCGCGGGCACGTTGCTCGCGGTGAGGTCGCGCCGGATGATCCACGGCTCCTTGTTCCACGACAGGTTATCGAAAACCTGCTCCTGACGGGCATGGTCGTCGGTGATGACGAACGCCGCCAACTGGTCGAGCGTCAACCCGTCCTGCCGATAGACGTCCATCAGCTTCGGGCTGACCGCGCCGAGCCGCAGCCGCCGCTTGACGATCTCGGGCGACACGCCGAACCGCGCGCCGATTTCCTCCGCGCCCCATCCCTTGTCGCGGGAAAGCTCGTGGAAGCGCTCGAACTGATCGGCCGGATGAAGCTGCTCCCGATTGTAGTTCTCATCCAAGCTCACCTCGGCCGGATCGTTCTCGGTGTCGAGCCAGCAGCGGACAAGGTGGTTCTTCCTGATCTCCTTGCGCTTGGCGCGCAGCAGATAGGCGAGCCTGCGCCCTTCGCCAGCGGTGACGAGATAGCAGCCGGTCGGCTTGCCGTTCTTCACCTCCGGCTCGACGACGAGGTTCTGATAAAGCCCCTTGGCCGCGACGGACGCGGCGAGCGCTGCAATGAACTCGTCGGTATGCGGCACCTTGCGGACGTTCTTCGGGGACTTCTTGAGCTTGTTCAGGGGGACGAACACGGTCTGACCGTCTTGCGCGCTCTGCTCGGTCGCCACGGTTTCGATGGTATTGGTCATTTCCTTACTCCTTGGGCTTAGGTTTCCGCGCAGCGGAAGCGCCGCGCTGAAACCCTGCCCGTCGGCGAGACCGGGGGTGCAAACGGAGGGACGGCTTCGCGGGGAACCGGCTGCACGGAGCGAAGCGGAGGAAGCTGGGCGGAAGACGTTCCGAAGTGCGCCAGGGGCGGAGTCCCAAGCTCCGCGCCGCTCGCGGCGCCACAAACGACGCACCCTTGCGGCGGACGGCCGGCGCGGCGGCGTGCGCGCGGGCCTGGGGGCCAGCCGTCGCCGCGCCCTCCGGCCAGAGCAAGTGTGCAAACGCGGGCAGATAAAAACGCGCGACCCCTGCGCGGCTTCAGCCGCCAGTGTGCGCTCCCTAGATCCCCGCGTGCTATCTGGGGCGTTGCGGGGTGTCCCCGCTCGAAGGGGTCCGGCGAGACCTGTCAGGGACTCGACGGTAGGGGAAGGCTTTCCCCCTCAAACCGTTTGGGATGAAGACGGAAACAGCACGATCCGCACGCTGGAAGCGCGTTGCGAAGGCTTCAGGCTGTGGCTAGAAATAAAGTGCCCCGGCGGTATGCAAAGCAGGGACCACCGGGGGATACGGGCTCCATGTAGTCGATCCTGGCGGAAAAATCGAGGAGCACGCGGCCCGCGTCATGGGATTGCAGCCGATTGGCCGCGACGGACCCCGTCAAGCGACGCCATACCTATTCTTGCCGTTGCATCGGTGCTTCCGGGAGAAAGATTGCAGCGCTAGGCATATGTGATGAGCAGCGCCTACTTAAACGCGATTCTGGCTAGGGAGGCCGTTGATACCAGCGCGTTCTCAGGTCACGTCCGTCAATGAGGTGTAATTTGGGGTGTGGTCACCGGGCTGCATGGTC
>LSHP01000110.1 GCA_001555775.1 Acidovorax delafieldii
CCATGCAGCCCGGTGACCACACCCCAAATTACACCTCATTGACGGACGTGACCGTGCCACGGGTCAGCATATCCTGGATGAACTTGATCGCACCCGCCGCAGTCCTGGGTTTGCTCGCAGGCGCGTCCTGGGCGATAGCCGGGTTGGCCAACACGACCATCAGCCCCAAAACGATGATGCGCCGGACATTCAGCATAGCTACGGGCAGCCCGTGAGGAGCCGGCTGTGCTCGAGCGGAGCGACGGAGCTACGCACTTCCAAGATCGATCCTGGCCGCGGTCGGTCAGTTTTCATAATCATGCGCCCCATGATGTATGCTTCCGTGGCGCCACTTTGCTATTCCCCTCCGTCCGTACCGTGTCGCAGATACTATAACCCAGACGGTCATAAAGTGCCCTGGCTCGATCGTTCTGTATCGCCACCGAAATAATGATGAAGCGCAGTTTGCGTTCTTCAGCCCATTGTTCCGCAAGAGCGAGCAGCCGCGATCCGAGCCCGTTCCCCCAATATTCCTTGCGGATCGCCAGATCGAAGGATGCGAATTCCTCTGCTCCTTCTTCCCGCACTTGCCGGATATCGACATAGCCGACAATGCCATGCCCCGTTTCGATAAGAAAAATGCCGCGCTTTCCAAACCTTGTAGCCCGCAATTCCGATACGCAGCGTTTCACCAAGGCACGGGGGTCAGCGACGTCGAACACCATATGCTCGGCTTCGGTGCTCAACGCTGTTTTCAAAGAGGCAAGCGCCTTTGCATCACGAACGCCCGCCGCCCGGGCAATGAACCTGCGCGATGCGCTCTCACGCGCGCTCCCCTCGACGAAGCGGAGCGCGACCGGCACAGAGGCCGATAAACGGCTCATGCGCGCCGCTCCCGTTGCGCCGCGACAGAATACCGGTTCAACCTAGCGAGGCCCGCCCAGCTGAAACGCTGGCGGAAAAAGGCCCAGTAAACGACCCCTGCTCCTCGCGACGCCTTGCCTGAACCCTCGTCTCGCAGGCTCTTCCGCACCCCGAACGACGCTAGGCAAAGCCCCGCGATGTTGGTGAAGATAGATATGAAATCCACCGTGAGGGCAAACGGCGCGCCAACGATGATATTGTGCGCCAGCCAGAAAGGAGCCCCGATCAGGAAAGCTATTTTCATCCGTAAAGGCGATGGCTGGTTGCGCGCGGCCATGCTGACGATGCTGCCGCAGCCAGCGAGAAGCGATGATATGCCTGCCCATGTGAAAATAGCCAGCGTGACAAGGATGGCGAGGCTCGCGACGTTGAGCGCCAACCGCGTCCCACGATCCCGCACGGTCAACGCGATCAGCAGCTGCGCGAGCGAGATGCCGCAAGCCACCGCTGCGGTCGAGGCACCAAGGGCGGCGAATTGCAGTGCAAAGGCGATCGCGCCGACGCCTTGGACGATGATTACCCGACGCAAGCAGCGCAGGAATGGCCAGATAACAACGCACGCCAGCCCGATCATGCCCAGCAGAATGCTAGTCGCACCGCCAACGGTCATCGCTTCGGAAATCAAGGATGGCATGCTCTCTCGCGGGAATGAGGACGACACCCGCATAATGAAGATGCCTGGTTAATATTCCCTTCACAGTCCGCGATGCGCATGGCCTCGTTTAATTTGGCCAAGCCCGCCCATTCTCATGCCGCCATTCGAGAAAGCCTGACATGATCCAGCGCGCGAAGCTCCATTTTCCTCGTGTCACGCTGCGGCCCGACCCGTCGCGTACTTTGGTCAGGCCGTTCGAGCCCGGCTATCCGCAAGGCTTTGACGCTGGCACGACCCGCACCCAGGAGACGGTCGATCTGATCCTGTCGCTTGGCGAGGCGGAACTGACCCGCCAGTTGGAGGGCGTCACCGCGTCACTGGACGAGAACCACCGCGACGTCGACGCGATGCTGCGGCGGCGTTTCGACGAGGTCGCCGATCACTTCAAAGGTGCCGACCGCTGCGACGATGCGCGACGTCGACTGATTGGAGCCTATTTCAGCCAGGAATACGCCTATGAGAGCGCGGCGTTGTTCAATCCCAGCGCCGTGCTCCATCCCGACCAGAGCGACGTTACCGATGGTGAGGTTCGGATTATTCTGTCGCTGCGCGGGATCGGCGAGGGCCATCTTTCTTCCGTGACTTTCCGCACGGGGCGGTGGAAGCCCGGCGGCGCGCTGGTTGTGGATGATCCCAGCTCGGTGTCGATGCAGCCGATCATTGAGCGTGCCGATACGGGCGACGTGGTCCGCCTTCGGTATAGCGGCAGCGAAGACTTATCCGAGACCGTGCTGTTTCCCGTGCTGCCCAGCCAACGCCAGGGGATCGAGGACCTCAGGCTGGTTCGTTTTGACGAGGGTGAAGGCACGTTCGCCGATCATGGAACCTATACCGCGTTCAGTGGCGCAGAGGCGCGATCGGAGCTGCTGACCACGACCGATTTCAGCACCTTCGAGATGCGCGCGCTTACCGGCGATGCCTCGACGGGCAAGGGGATGGCGCTTTTCCCCCGTCGGATCGACGGCTTGTTCACGATACTGGGCCGTCAGGACAACAAGAATATCTGGCTGCTGGAATCTGACGACATCCTTCACTGGGCCGGCGGCGCCAAGCTGATCGAGCCGCGCTATCCGTGGGAGTTTGTCCAGATGGGCAATTGCGGCTCACCGATTGAGGTCGACGAGGGATGGCTGGTGTTGACGCACGGGGTTGGCACGGTGCGCAACTACTGCATCGGCGCATGCCTCCTCGACAAGCGCGACCCCTCGAAGCTCCTGGCGCGTACGCCGCGCCCGGTCCTGGCTCCCAGCCCCAAGCAGCGCGACGGCTATGTTCCCAACGTCGTCTACAGCTGCGGCGCGCTGCTGGCCGGCCACCACTTGTTGCTCCCCTATGCCGTCGCGGACAGCTTTACCGCGTTCGCGACCACGACGGTCGATGATCTGCTCGCAGCGATGGAGTGAGCAGGCGGCGTTTTGAGGGATTTTCGGGCCAGACGCGTATCTAATAATATTGGCGATGCTGCCGCGCCTGGTCTGCCGGCGTATCCGGCCGGCGCTTCGGGTTGGCAGCAGCGTTTGAGGCCGTGCATGCGCCTTGCAGCCTCAGCGACAGTCGTGATCCAGGCCAATTGATGGAGGCTCCGCATGTCACCGCAGATTTTAAAACTTTCGGCAATTTCCGGACTGGCAGCGGCACTTGGCGGTTGCGCGACGTATGGACAGCCAAGCCGTAATATCGCCTATTTCGCGGTGCCGTGTAACACGCCGGGAGCATTCGTAGCGCAGCCCTTGTCAGCTTTGGACGCGCCTCCAGCCACGCCGGTCCCGGCGACCCAGACGCAAGGTGTACAAGCTTGCCTGATCGCGGTGCCGGCCCGGGATCTGGCCTATAACGCGCGCTATCGGGGCGGCGGGGGTTATTACGATCCTTACTATGGCTATCCGGGCTATGGGTCGCCCTTCTACGGTTCGTTTGGGATCGGATTCGGACTCCACGGTGGTGGTTATGGGCACGGCAGCAGCTTTGGCCATCGCGGCGGTGGTGGTCATAGTGGCGGCGGTCACGGCAGTCATTGAAGCGCCAATCTGTTCGAGCTTGTTCGTACAGAAATCTCGGCCGCAGTGACACCATTCAACTTTGCTTGAATGGCGAGCCAAGACGCATTGATGGCGTCAGTGACCGCCAACGCACCGTGATGTTCGGCCGCCGACGCATCCGGCTTGCAGCCCGTCCCGGAGCTACGATCGATTAGCGGCGGAGCATCGTGGCCGCGACCCGCCATCGGACTTGGAACGGCGACCATAGGGCGTAAGCGGGGAAGGGATTATCCTGCGCGACGCTCGACGTGTGCGAGGGGTGAGCTGCCAGAGCGCGTAAACCTGAAGAGAGCGCGCGCTGGAGCCGGCTTGGGAGAATGGCTTTATGAGCACGGTAGCTGACGGGTCGACGTCGCAGGAAAAAGTGGATTGCATCATCATCGGCGGTGGCCCCGCCGGACTGACTGCCGCGACCTATCTCGGGCGTTTTCTTCGCAACTGTGTTGTCATCGACGCAGGCGCAGGCCGCGCCAGTTCGATTCCGCGCTCCCACAATCTGCCGGGCTTTCCGGACGGGATTGGCGGTGCGGACCTGCTGTCGCGGATGAAGCGACAGGCGCAAGCGTATGGTGCAACGATCCAGCAGGGCAGGGTGGTCCGCCTGGCGATCGTCGAGGACGGGTTCTCCGTCGCGACGGATGCGACGAACTGGCAAGCCCGTACCGTGATCTTGACGACCGGCGTTCGGAATCACCGGCCCTCGATGCCTCAGTCGTCGCACGACGCCGCATTGGCGCGCGGCCTGATCCGCTATTGCCCGGTGTGCGACGCATATGAGGCTAAGGGCGCCAATATCGCTGTGCTCGGCTGCGACGACCATGGCGCTGCCGAGGCTGAGTTCCTACGCCCATATGGTGCGCGGGTGACGCTGCTGGCGCAACGATCGCCCGAACTCTCGTGGCCGGACGAGGCGCGGCTCGTTGGACTTGGTGTCGAAATTATCAAAGAAGCGGTAGTCGAAATATCGATCGATGGCGATCAACTTGCGGTTCGACTGGCAGATGGGCGACGGTTCTCGTTTGACACCCTGTATCCGGCACTTGGCTCCTCGCCGCACACCCAGCTCGTCGCTGAGATGGGGGTAAAACTTAGCGAAGGCGGCTGCGTTATCACCGACGCACATCAACAGACCTCGGTCAGCGGTTTGTTCGCGGCCGGGGATGTCGTCGAGAGTCTGGATCAAATCAGTGTTGCAATGGGTCAAGCCGCGCAGGCAGCAACAGCAATCCACAACTTGCTCCGCCTCAGAGAGTCGGAGTAAGCCGATCCGAGATATTATCGGAAATGTATTTGCGATGCACGCACCCGATCCGATTAAGTCTCGGGATGAGAACCCAGATCAATGGCCGCGATAGTTGTCGTAGCCGCGTTGGTCGTGCCGATTATACCCGCGATCATACCCATGCTGTCGCTTGTAGGCATGTTGGCGAGGATAGTAGCCACTGTTGTTATAATAGCCGTTGCCATTGCCATTATAATGGCTGTTGCCAGTGTTATAACCATGCCCACCACGGCGGTTATAACCATGGTTGCCATACCCGCCTTGCTCATGACCAGCTCGGTTCTGCCAACCACCATGGTCGCGATCCCGGGCAAGCGCCGCGCTTGGCACCAGAACACCAGCTGTAGAGGCGACCAGCGCAACAGCCGCAAACATTTTGCCGAACATTTCTGTTCTCCTCATCGTTCAATCACGTGAGGTCTTGGTAGATCGTCCGCGTTGAAGCAGGTCTGAATGCATTTGTCAGCGACCGTTCACGCCAAGTCAGTGGCGAGCGTGTCATCTTTTCCCTCAGAGCCACGCGTGTGAGGGCTGGTGCCTGTCGCCACCCCTCACCGGACCGCGGGCGACAGTTAAGTATCAGCGCATCTTTGCTTGCAACTCAGCGAGCGCGCGCTGATTGTCATCGACGGTCTTTCGAGCCTCTGCCAACACCTCTGCGTTCTTTGTATGACGCATGATAATCTGTGACATCTCGATCGCGCCGCGGTGGTGAGCGGCCATGCTCTTCATCCATGCCTTGGCAGGATCGGGGTCCATCATCCCCTGCATCATCGCCTGGTTCATGCGGTCCATCGCGGCCGAAAGCTCTTTTTGCGCTGGCCCCATGTTCTGCATGCCCTGCATCCCGGGCATAGCCATTCCGCCCATTTGCGAATGTTGGGCAAGTGCCGGCGTGGCGGTGACGGTCGCTGCGGCGATGCTCATCATACTGAGGAGACGAATCATGCTGTTTCCTTTCTTTGTGGTTCGATCCTTAACGAGCAAGCGGCAGTCCGGTTCATCTGGATTGGGTTAGGCCGTAATTGTCGCTGCGATTGTCATGCTTCAGGCCGGCGAGGGCAAACGCCTCCCGGCGCGTATCATCTTGTAGGCAGGACGGTTGCACCGCCGCTGGCCTAGGCACGATCGGAGACGTTATGACCAAGATGAATATCGCCGTGAGGCTCCTTCAGACCGCAGCTGCCATCGGTATCGCCACTGCCGGGATCAGCGCCGCGTCGGCGCAGTCAAATGGCGGCTCGATGGCCGGGATGAAAATGGCGCCCGGATCGAAGATGGACGTGAAGAGCAAGAAGGCCGCTCCGAAGAAGGCCGCTCCAAAGAAAGCAGCTCATCACAAGGGTGGGCATCCCGAGGCAGGCAAGCACAAGTAAAACGACGGTAGCTGCCAGCGGATTGTCGGGAGCGATTCCAGCGGCCCGCTGGCATCCCGGGACGGCATGGTCAGGGCCTTGAATGTGCCCTTTGGCGACCCTGGAAGGTTGTTCCGCAGGCGCCTGCGCCATGACGATTCAGTGGATGACCTGGGGGTATTCGCTCGCACTTTGCAGGCGGAGAAAAGAAGCGGAGATGCACATGACTAGCGGCGCGGCCAGGCGGGCAACCACCTACCGGATGGTGACGGCCGAACACACGTGTCCTTACGGTCTTAAAGCAAAGGACCTGCTGCGGCGCGAGGGCTACGCGGTCGAGGATCATTGGCTTACGACCCGCGAAGAAACCGATGCCTTCAAGGTGGAGTATGGGGTGAAGACGACCCCCCAGACATTTATCTCGGGCGAGCGAATAGGCGGCTATGACGATCTGCGCCGCTTTTTCGGCAAGACGGTCAGCGACCCGAAAGCTGTCTCCTACCGTCCAGTGATCGCGGTCTTCGCGATGACGGCGCTGATGGCGCTTGCCACGAGCTATGCCGTGTTCGGCACCCCGTTCACGATCCGCGCAGGCGAATGGTTCATCGCCTTCTCGATGTGCGTCCTGGCGCTGCTGAAGCTCCAGAACATCGAAAGCTTTTCCAGTATGTTCCTAGGGTACGATCTGCTCGCCAAACGCTGGGTGCCCTATTCCTACATCTACCCGTTTGCCGAAGGTGGCGCGGGCGTGCTGATGATCGCGGGCGCTCTGACCTGGCTATCGGTGCCGGTTGCTCTCGTCATCGGGACGATCGGCGCGGTGTCGGTGTTCAAGGCTGTCTATATCGATAAACGCGAGTTGAAATGCGCTTGCGTGGGAGGGGATAGCAACGTGCCCCTCGGCTTCATCTCGCTGACCGAGAATGTGATGATGGTGGCCATGGCGATGTGGATGGCGCTTGCTCCGGGCATGCTGACGATGGCCGGTTAGAGCCTCGGTCAGATCACTGATCGATCGGCAACAGTCCAAAAACAATACGAGCGATAAAATCACTCAAGACGAGGAAAATGTTATGATGCGATCGGCAAAGCGGTTGACAATGATAGTGCTGGGCTTTGTCGCGCTGTCGACGGGCTCGCTTGCGTTCGCGCATGAAGATCATGACGCGCTGGGCGCAGGCCCCGGGGTGGCCAATAGCACAGCCCCCGCCAAGGCAGATGATCACATGGACATGGGCTCGATGACGAGCCCCAGTATGAATATGGCCGGTGACGAGATGGCGATGGGCGGCATGCACGATGAGGGCGCCAACAAAAACAAGAGCTTCGGCGAGCGCCTCGTGAGCTGGCTCGGCCGCGTCCATACGATGGTCATCCATTTCCCAATCGCACTGTTCATCGGTGCATTCGCGGTCGAGCTGTTCGGGCTATGGCGCCAGAACCGCGATTATCAGCGGGCGGCGCACGTCATGCTCGTGGTCGGAGCGCTGGGGGCTATCGTGGCGGCGTTCCTCGGCTGGTTCGCTGGCGGCTTTTATCTATCGGACCGCAACCCTATTCTGATGACCCATCGCTGGCTTGGTACCTCGATCGCGGTATTCGGAATAGGCCTTGCCTACCTGGCTACAGCGCACCGTAGAGCACCCGACCGATCGCGTACTGTCTACTGGGTGCTGCTCGCTTTGATGACGCTGGCAATATCGGTACAGGGGTTCCTGGGGGGCACGTTCATGCATGGCGGCCTCAACCATCTTGCGTTCTGAAGGGGGAAAGATGATTTTTGCTTTGAGGGTGGCTGTGGCCACGTCGCTGGTAGTGCCGATTGCGGTCGCTGCGCAGCCTGCATCGCGCATGGTGGACACGAAAGCCGTGGAAGCGGTGCTGTCTGAGTACAAGGCGGCGATCGAGAAGCTCGACGCGACCGGGACAGAACGTCTCTTCGCGGCCGACTCCCAGATTTTCGAAACGGGCGGCTCCGAGGGGACCTATGCGACCTACCTCGCCCATCATCTCGGGCCGGAGCTGGCGGCGTTCAAATCGTTCAAGTTCTCAGACTACAAGGTCAGCGTCCGTTTCGAAGGTTCGGTCGCCCTCGCGACCGAGAGCTATCGCTACAGGATCGAGCCGAAGACCGGGGCTGTTGCTGAACGCCTTGGCGTCGCAACCAGCGTCTTGCGGCGCGTGGGAAGCAGCTGGAAGATCGTCAGCATGCACAATAGCGGTCGCACGCCGAGAGGCGCCTGATCGATCAGCGTCGTTGATCCCAAAGCTTTCGGGTATCAACGACGCGGTAGCTACTGCTTCTTTGCTGGATCCGGCGTAGTCGGCTCCGGAGCCGTGCTTGTCGCGGAATTAGTCGGGTGATCGTGTTCAAGGATACCCGCATAATGGTTCATCTGGTCTTCGGAAACGTTTGGCGTCTCATCTTGGGGTTTGAGTAGCAACGGAACAGAAAACCTACATAAGCCAAGCAGCCGCTTATCTCCGGTCCGCGTTGTCATGGACATAACGGCGCAGCACGCGGTTTATTTCGGTCTGGTATCCCCCCGATTGCGCGTGATCCTTGAACCAGCTCACCACATCGGTATCGAGCCGCAGGGTAACGGGTTTTTTGCGCGGCTTGTAAAGACCGGGACGCTTTGCCAAAGCCCAATTCTCAATCGGTGCCTCGGGAATATCCGCCGTGTCGATGTCAGTGTCAGGCATGTCCACTAGCTGCGCAATTTGGGCCGCTATGTCAGCCTCAGTCATCTTGTGCTTCATAACGTTTCCTTTCATCGGCTGTCGCTTTTCGGGCGCTGATAATACGTATGCTGTTCTCATCGTCACCCGTGGGGAGCGTGTGGACGACCGTTAAGATCAATATGCCGCGTACCAAGCCAATCGCGTGCCAGCGTTCTTCGTCGTTTTCATAGCGATCAAACACGATGATATGGGCGGGATCATCCCAGACCAGCTCAGCCAGCTCGAATGCGACATGGTGCTTGCGCAGGTTGGCAGCGGCCTTGTCGTCGTCCCACTCAAATATCACAAAACTTCCTGTATTGACATTATCGTGCATACATTGCTCGAGGGCCAGATGCAACGCTGAACCATGCGGTCACAACAAACCCCGGTTTGATGCGAAGCGGTCCGACGAACGCGATCGACCCACTGGACGGCCTTCAATCTCACATCTACCCGTCCAGAAACCTATAGCCGGTAAACCCATCGTTCGATAGATTGATGCAAGAGGGAGCGGGCGTCGATGCTGATCGGGTACATGCGGGTGTCGACGGGCGAGCAGAATCTCGATCTGCAACGTGATGCGCTCGATCGTGCCGGATGCAACCGGATCTTCGACGACGTTTGCTCGGGCCGTACGACCGAACGGCCTGGGCTCGACAAGGCAATCGATATCATGCGTGATGGCGACGCTCTTGTTGTCTGGAAGCTCGACCGAATTGGACGGTCGCTGCCTCACGTCGTCGGGCTGGTCGGAGATCTGCAGAAGCGCGGCGTCGGCCTGAAGGTGCTGACCGGCGATATCGATACGACGACCGTCACGGGCCGGTTAGTGTTCGGCATCTTCGCAACCCTGGCCGAGTTCGAGCGCGACCTGATCCACGAGCGCACGATGGCAGGGCTGGCTGCGGCCAGGGCCCGTGGCCGCGCGGGCGGGCGGCCACGGGTGATGACGAAACAGAAGTTGAAGGCCGCAATGGCGTTGATGGCAGACCGCGACAATGCCGCGCGCGACGTCGCTGTCCAGCTCGGAGTATCGGTGTCGACACTCTATGCCTATGTCGACGCCAAAGGACAGCCGCGAGAGCGGGCCAGCGAACTGTTGGCCAAGCGCGGGACCAGATCCGCGGCAGCGGCATAGCGTGAAGCGGTGCCAGTCAGCTTTCTCTCGGACGACCAGGCACTGCGATATGGTCGCTTCGTAGGCGATCCGACCTCGGAACAGCTGGCGCGGCACTTTCATCTCGACGATGCGGACCGGGCGTTCATCGGCGCACACCGCGGCGACCACAACCGGTTCGGTGTCGCGGTGCAGCTTGGCTCGTTGAGGCTGCTCGGCACTTTTCTCGAAGATCCGGCGCAAATACCTGCGTCCGTCACGCGATTTGCTGGCGACCAACTGGCGATCGACGGATCGGCCGAACTAATGGCGCGATATTGCGCGACCAAGGGACGATGGCGGCACGGCCCGCGCATCCGCATTCATTATGGCTACCGAGTCTTCTCCGATCCCGGCGTCGCGTTCCGATTGCATCGTTTCCTGTATGCGCTGTGCTGGACGGGCACCGATCGACCGTCGGCCCTGTTCGACGCAGCCGCGACATGGCTGCTCGAGTTCAAGGTGATGTTACCGGGATTGTCCGTCCTCGAGCGCGATATCGCACGGGTCCGCACGCGAGTCGCCGCGCACGTCCATCGCCGCCTGGTCGACAAGCTGACGTCAGAGCAACGTACCCGGCTCGATACGCTCGTCGCTGTTGCCGAAGATGGACGGCAAAGCCCGCTCGATCGACTCCGTGATGGGCCATATCTGCAAAGCGGCCCTGAGATCAGCCGGGCCATCGACCGACTGACCGAAATCCGTACATTCACCACAGGCTTGCCCGAACTCGACCGCGTACCGCCCGGCAAGGCCGCCGCATTAGCGCGATTTGCCGGCGCCGCGAAAGCGCAGGCCGTCGCCCGGTTGCCGGACGATCGCCGCGCGGCGACCCTGGTTGCCTTCATCCGGACGCTTGAAGCGTCGGCCAGCGACGATGTCATCGACCTGTTCGACGCCGTGTCGACCAAGATGTTCTCCAATGCGCGCATCAACGCCAAGGAGGCGCGGATGCGCTCACTGCGCGATCTCGACGCCGCATCGCTCCGGCTTCGCGATGTCGGGGCGGTGCTGCTCGATGACAGTATCGGCGACACCGAGGTCCGCGCAGCCGTGTTCGCGCTCGTCGACCGGGCAGCGCTGACCGAGGCCGTCGCGCAGGTGAACCTGCTCGCCCGGCCGACCGACGAGAGCTACTTCGTCGAGTTGCGCCAGCAGACTGGCACGATGCGCTATCTGCCGAAGATGCTTGCTGGGCTCGATCTTGCGGCGGCGCCAGCGGGGCAGCCGCTGTTGGACGCGGTCGATCACCTGCGGAGAGTTCACCAGGGTGAAAAGCGCCGTGGACCGGTACCAACATCTTTCGTACCCAAGGCCTGGGCCCGCCAGCTGAAGACCGCGGACGGTGCATTCGATCTGATCGGATACCGGCTTTGTACGCTCGACCGACTACGCCGCGCCATCCGTCGCCGCGACGTCTTTCCCGTTCGCTCACTTCGCTATGCCGATCCTCGCAAGGGCCTACTGACGGGAGCTGGCTGGGAGGCGGCGCGACCGACGGTATGCCGCACGGTCGGCGTGGCGGTCGCTGGCGACGAGGAAATCGCCAAACTTTCGGCGCGGCTCGATCTTGCCTACCGCGAAACAGCCGCGCGCGTGCCGGACAACGATGCGGTGACAATTACGAAGACCGCGAGCGCCGCCGACCTATCAATCGCACCGCTCGATAAGATCGACGAGCCATTGAGCCTCACCAACCTGCATAATGCGATCGATGCGCGACTGCCGCGGCTCGATCTCCCCGAGCTGATCCTGGAGATGCACGCGCGAACGGGGTTCGGGGCAGCGTTCACTCATGCCAGTGAGGGCAATGCGCGCGCTGAGGATATAGCGACCACGATCTGTGCAGTGCTTGTCGCGGAGGCAACCAATACCGGGTTCGAGCCGCTTGTCCGCTCGGAGGTCCCCGCCTTGCGCCGGTCGCGGCTGAGCTGGGTGAAGCAGAACTTCATGCGGGCCGAAACGCTGACGGCGGCCAACGCGCTACTGGTCGCCGCGCATAACAGGATTCCACTGACCCGTGCCTGGGGCGGCGGCGAGGTCGCCTCGGCCGATGGGCTGCGATTCACCGTGCCGGTCCGCACGATCCACGCCGGCCCGAACCCGCGCTATTTCGGGCGCGAACGCGGCGTCACCTGGTACAATCTGGTTTCCGACCGTTTTTCCGGGCTGAATGCCGTGACGGTCCCCGGTACGTTGCGCGACAGCCTCCATCTGCTGGCGGTCGTGCTCGACCAGGAAACCGAATTGCGGCCAAGCGAAATCATGACCGATACGGCCGGCTATACCGACACGATTTTCGGCGTTTTCTACCTCCTCGGGCTCCAGTTCTCGCCGCGCATCGCCGATATCGGCGGCGCGCGGTTCTGGCGTGTCGATGGAAAGGCCGATTACGGTGTGCTGGACGACCTCGCGTCGAACAGGATCAACACCAAGCTGATCGTCGAGCACTGGGATGACCTGCTGCGCCTGGCCGGATCGCTGAAACTCGGCGTCGTGCGCGCGACTGGGCTCACCCGTGTCCTTCAGACCAACGATCGCCCGACCAAGCTAGCGCGCGCGCTCCAGGAACTTGGCCGCCTCATCAAGTCGCTCTACATGCTGCGGTTCATCGATGACGAAACCTACCGGCGACGCATCCTGGTCCAGCTCAACCGGGGCGAGAGCCGTCACCAGCTCGCCCGCACCGTATTCCACGGCAAGCGCGGTGAGCTTCGTCAGCGTTACCGCGAAGGGCAAGAAGATCAACTCGGCGCGCTTGGGCTCGTCGTCAATCTGGTCGTGCTCTGGAACACGATCTACATCGACGCCGCGCTCAACCAGCTCCGCACCGAAGGTCATGTGATCCTCGACGAGGACGTCGCGCGCCTCTCGCCGCTCGGCTCCCAACACATCAACATGCTCGGGCGCTACGCCTTCACCATCCCCGACATGGTCGCGCGCGGCGAGCTGCGGCCGCTCCGTGATCCCAGCGTCACGGGCATCGACGATGCCTGAAGCCGCGCCTTATGTAGGTTTTCTGTTCCGTTGCTACTCAACCCCCGGAACAAGGAGGTAGGCAACGGGCTCCTTGTCGTTGTCGCTGCCTAACTCCTCCTCGTCGATCAGTTCGAGGCCGGGCACGCGCTGAACGGCTGCGGCAAAATTGTTCACCGAGCCCCGGACTTCGAAGACGAGCAATCTCTCCGGTGCCAGGGCAGCCGGATCAGCACGCAGTTCGAGACCGCCCGGATCTCGCGCCAAAGGTATCCATCCGGTGAGTGCCGCGGCGTGATGCCGACCGGCGCGTAGCTTGGTTTA
>LSHP01000111.1 GCA_001555775.1 Acidovorax delafieldii
ACCATGCAGCCCGGTGACCACACCCCAAATTACACCTCATTGACGGACGTGACCGGTTTCCTTCGGTTTTCCATGATTTCACTCCAGATAATTACAGTTCCTTCGACCTCAACAAGACGAAGGAAGCTACATGCGAACAAGATCATCATTGCCGTTTCGAGCGGCCGCGCTCCGGGTCGAAGACCCGCCCAGTCACGGCACCCTACTCACCGCATTCCTCTCCTCTCTGTCGCTCGACGAGAGGTCAGCCTGCGCGGTTCTGTATGGCGCTGCTGTCCGCCATTTCCTGCATTGGCTGGATCTGCATGGGATCGCGATCCGCAAGATCGACGACCGGGCTGTTCGGCGGTTCGAGAAGCACCGGTGCCGGTGCCACCGGTATTCGGCGCAGCAGCCAGTATATAAGGCGGACATTGCAGCGCGGGTCAGACGCTTCGTCCGCTTCCTGGAAGATCAAGGCTACGTCGAAGTCGACGACGGGATCGACGATCTGCCACGGCACCTCGCCGACTATTCCGATGCGATCGATCACCTGCAACTCGCACGGGGACCGGCGCAGTCCTATCGATCCGAGGCCGAGCATTTCGCGGCCTGGCTTCGCATTGCACGACGGCGGTGGGTCGATATCGACGACACTATCATCGACCAGTACGCGGCACATGATTGTCGCTGTCCGGTCTGGCGTAAGCGAGGCGAGCTGGTCGCCTCGGGTATGAAGCGGCGGCGGCGCTGCGCTTGGCACTTCGTTGAGTTTCTGCGAGGTCGGGGTGTCATCCCATCGGTTGAACCGGTGGTGGACGCTGACCAGCACATGTCGGCATATCTGACTTGGCTCAAGCAACATCGCGGCGCGACCGACGAGACGATCCGTCGCTACCGGTCCGACATCACGCGGCTCATGCCCATGCTGGGCGAGCCGTCGCACTGGGATGCTGCCGCTCTTAGGCGCGCATTCCAACGACGGAGCAAGGAGACGCCGGGGTCGGCATCGCTGCTCGTCACGATAATGAGGAGCTACATCCGGTTCCTGATCGTGCAGGGTGTTTGTCGTCCGGCATTGTTGCACGCGATTCCATCGGTGCAGCGCTACCGCCTTTCGACGCTGCCCCGCCACGTCGACCCGGCAACGATCGAGAAGATCGTTGCTGCCTGTCCGACAGGTCGTCCGGTAGAGGTCCGGGACAAGGCTATCATTCTCCTGCTCGCCAGGCTCGGACTGCGAGCGGGCGATGTCCGGGATATGCGCCTCGACGATATCGATTGGCGGGGCGGGTACATCCGGGTCAAGGGCAAGACGCGTCGGCCTGACCGTCTGCCGTTGCCCCAGGATGTCGGCGACGCGATCCTTGCCTACTTGGATACAGCTCGTCCCAAGGCCGTCGACCCGCATCTGTTCTTACGCGCCCAAGCCCCGTTTCGGCCATTCCGCTCCTCCGCCGAGATCGCCGGCATTGTAGCTCGCACGCGGGAGCGCGGCGGGATCGAGGGATTGCCAACCGGATCGCACATGTTCCGGCACTCGCTTGCCACCAACTTGCTGCGCGCGGGCGCGGGCTTGGAGTCCGTTGGGACCATCCTGCGTCACAGCTCGCCCGAGACCACTGCCATCTACGCCAAGGTCGATCTGCCGATGCTCATGAAGATCGCGCAGCCCTGGCCCGGAGACCTGCCATGTTGAACACACACATCTCAAGATACGTCGCTCTGCATCGCAGCCTGGGTCGGAAGTATTCCGAACAGGACCGGATGCTCCGCCAGTACGCTGCCTACGCCGAGGGTTTCGGCGATCGGCACACCCAGGTCCAGCGGATCTACGACTGGTGCCACACGTCGAGCTCACAATATGTGGCCCGCCGGAGGTTCGACACCGTGCGCAACTTCAGCCTTTTCGCTCACGCCGAGGATTCAGGCCACGAAGTTCCGCCTGCCGGCGTCTTCGGTCGGGGCAAGCGAGCACGCCCGACGCCGACCATCATTGAACCGGATCAGGTGCGGGCGATCATGACTGCAGCACTGGACGTTCCACCCCAAGGCACGATCAGCCCATACACGTACCATTACCTGTTCGGTCTGCTCGCGGCGACAGGCCTCCGGATTTCCGAGGCCCTTTCGCTACAATGCAACGATCTGGTCGAGGATGGCCTGATCGTCCGCAACGGCAAGTTCGGTAAACAGCGGCTTGTAGCGTTGCAGTCATCGACCCGTCAGGCGCTCGAAGCATATCTCGCCACCCGGGCAAGGCTCGGCGTCATAGGCAATGACCTGTTCGTGACCATCCGGGGAAGAGCTCCCCATAAAGTGCGCGCGCACATCGTGTTCGTCAGACTGGCCCGACAGCTTGGATACCGCGGACCAACTGGAACGGCCGGGATGCGGCTACACGACTTGCGGCACACTTTCGCCATGCGTTCCCTTGAGTCCTGCCCACCCGACAGGGAGGCGGTCGCACACCACATGGCCGGACTCAGCGTCTATCTGGGGCACGCGTCGGTCGCCAACACGTATTGGTATCTCGAAGCAACTCCGGTGCTGCTTCGCGACATCGCTGCCGCCAGCGAGCAACTTTACCGGGGAGAAGCGGCATGACGGCGCTCGCTCCGCATCTCTCGGCATACCTACGTGAACATCTGCCACGCGAACGCGCTGTCAGTCCGCACACGGTGAAGACCTATGCCGACTGCTTCGTTCTCCTCGTCCAGTTCGCTGCCGGTCGGCTGAAGCGTCGGCCGACCGATCTTGAGATCGAGGATCTCGGCCCCGACATGATCTTGGCCTTCCTCGACCATGTCGAGACCGGGCGCGGCAGTTGCGTGCGGACCCGCAATGGCAGGCTCGCCGCGATCCGGTCCTTCTTCCGGTACATCGAGTATCGGATTCCGGCCTGCCTTGATCAGGCCCTCCGCGTAAGATCGATCCCGACCAAGAAGACCGACAAGGCGCTGATCGACTATCTCGACCGGACCGAGATCAAGGCTCTGCTCGATGCTCCGGATCCCCGGACACGCCTTGGCACCCGCGATCGCGCGATGCTGCATCTGGCCTATGCTGGCGGGCTGAGGGTGTCGGAACTCGTAACGATACAGCTGCGCGATTTTCCGGACCGCTCCCTGTCAACACTGCACATCATGGGCAAGGGTCGGCGTGAACGGGTCCTGCCGCTCTGGAAGGAGACCCAGTTCGCATTGCGCGCGTGGCTAGCGATCCGGCCCGACGCGCAAGCTGCCGAGATATTCCTCAATGCCAACGGGCAGCCCATGACCCGCGACGGATTTGCGTTCCGTTTGGCCGAACACGTCAAGTCCGCAGCAACGAAGCAGCCGTCGATCCTTGGCAAGCGGGTTACGCCGCACGTGCTGCGGCATTCCTGTGCGATGCACACGCTCGCGGCGACCGGGGACATCCGCAAGGTCGCGTTGTGGCTTGGCCACGCCAGCATCCAGAGCACCGAGACCTATTTGCGCGCCGATCCCGAGGAGAAGCTGCAAATCCTCGCGGCTCACGGTGCCCCCGCCATCAGGCCCGGGCGCTTCAAGCCACCATCCGATGCCCTGATTACCATGCTTACCGACGTTCGAAGGCGGGCCTAGCCCGTCTCCGAACAATCCGCCTGACCCTCACATTATCTGGAGTGACATCATGGAAAACCGAAGGAAACCTGCGCCTCCCACCGCCACGCTCGACATAAACTGCGACTGCAAAGAATATGTGGTTGATTACCTCACCAAGAGCTTCCCGGTGCGGCTGATGGCAGTGTTTACCGACGATAACGGCAACCCGCATTCCGAGCCCATGTTTGACGAAGCCGGTGCGCCGGTGCTGTGCAGCTCGGCGCTGGCCGCGCGCGACCGGATGATCGAGCAGCTGTGCGCGCTGCCACCGATCGCTACCGCGCTCGATGCGATCATCGAGCGGTTCGGGGTCGAGCAGGTCGCCGAGGTGACGGGGCGAACCCGGCGTCTGATCATCGGGCGAGACGGGCGCCAGTTGCTCCAGTCCCGGTCTCCGCGTGCCAATGTCGCCGAGACCCAGGCGTTTATGGACGGGGCCAAGCAGGTCCTCGTCTTCTCCGATGCCGGAGGGACCGGGCGCAGCTATCATGCAGACCTTGCCGCCAGGAACCAGGCCCGCCGCGTGCATTTCCTGCTTGAGCCGGGTTGGCGCGCCGACGCCGCGATCCAGGGGCTCGGGCGCACGAATCGCACCAATCAGGCTTCGGCGCCACTATTCCGCCCTGTCACTACCGATGTGCGCGGTGAGCGCCGGTTCATCTCGACGATCGCCCGGCGGCTCGACAGTCTCGGCGCGCTGACCCGCGGCCAGCGCCAGACCGGCGGGCAGAACCTGTTCAATCCCGCCGACAATCTCGAAAGTTCATACGCCAAGGAGGCGCTTCACCGCTGGTTCTCCCTGTTGTTCACCGGCAAGCTCGAAGCCGTAACCTTGGCGAAGTTCGAGGAACTGACTGGGCTCAGGATCGAAGGCCCAGACGGATCGATGGTCGACGACCTTCCTTCGATTCAACGCTGGCTCAACCGCATCCTCGCGTTGCCGATCGCCTTGCAGAACGGCATTTTCGATGAGTTCCTCTGCCTGGTCGAAGCACGGATCGACGCCGCGCGGCAAGCGGGCACGCTCGATCTCGGGGTCGAGACCATCGCGGTCGAGCACTTCGATGTTCTCTCTGACACCTTGCTGCGCACAGATGCCTTGTCGGGCGCGACGACGCACCTGCTCGAACTCGAGATTGCCCGGGCGCTGAAGCCCCTGACACTGGGGCGCCTGGAAGAGTTTTACGGTCTTTCAGGCGCGCGGCAGCAGTTCCTTCGCAACACCCGCTCGGGCCGGGTCGGTCTGCTGGCGCCGGCCCGCAGCCTGCTGGCTGACGATGGGACGCGGGTTGCCCGCTTCGAACTGGTTCGGCCGCTGAAGCACGGCCATCTCACCGCCGAGCAGCTTGCGGAGAGCAGCTGGGAGACTGTCGATGCAGGCGAGTTCCGGCGCCTTTGGCAAGCGGAAGTCGATGAGGCTGCCACCAGCCACAAACGCGAACGCCTGCACCTTGCCACTGGCCTGCTGCTGCCAGTCTGGGACAAGCTTCCCTCCGATTATGTTCGGGTTAGCCGGATCTCGGCGCGCGACGGACGCTCGTTGCTTGGCCGCGAGGTGCCCCTCCACTGCGTACCTGAGCTCTGTCAGGCATTGGGGCTTGAGAACGACACTGCATTCTCGGCTGAGCAGATTGTCGATGCCGTCCTCGCTGCAGGACGGCCCATGCAGATCAAGGCACGCGAGGCGCTCACGCTCAAGCGCAGCCTCGTCAACGGCGCGCAGCGGCTTGAACTCACCGGTTGGTCTGCGGCGCGGCTCGACTGGTACAAGGCGCAGGCCTGCTTCACCGAGATCATCCGATATCAGACACGGCTGTTTGTGCCGACGGACGGTGCTGCGCGCATTCTCGCCCGCCTTTCTCAATAGATGCGATGCCGGTTGCCAAATGGCATCTAATTCTATATATAGTGCCATATGGAGAACCGCCATGTTGGCTTTGCAACCAGTTGATACCGTCCCTCAGGCGTTCCGGCCCGATCCGGTCACGCAGGAGGAAGCCGCGGCGATGTTCCGCGCTGCCCTAAACCTGTTCGGCAAGTGGGACCTTACCGACGAACAGGCAGCAACGCTGCTTGATATGCCGGTGCGCTCCTATCGGCGCTGGAAGGCTGAAGGGCCGGGCCGGGTCTCGCGCGATGGCGCGGCTCGCCTTTCCAACCTGATGGGCATTCATAAGGCGCTACGGATCGTCTTTTCCGAAGCCCAGCGCGGTTACGCCTGGATCAAGGCAGGCAATAGCGCCTTTGCCGGATCGAGTGCACTTGATGTCATGCTCGGCGGTGAACTCACCGACATCATGCGCGTGCGCCGCTACCTTGACGCCGAGCGCGGTGGCTGGTGACCGCAAGCGACCATTTTCCCGTCAGCCATGTTGAGTGGAAGGGCGCTGTCAGGATCGTCCGCAGCGCCTTTCCGCCGATCGACCTGTTCGAGGATATCGCCGACCCCGCCGACTGGCCGCTGCTGATCTCGGCAGAACAAAAAACCAATCCTCGCATCATGGCGACGATTGGTAATCTCGATCTCGTGCCAGTTGACCGCCGGGTGGGCGGAAACGGCGCGTCCTATCTGATGGCGCCGTTCACCCACGTCAGCACGGACCGGCCCAGCCGCTTCACGGATGGCAGCTACGGCGTCCTCTATGTCGGAAATGTCTTCGAGACGGCGCTATTCGAAACCACCCATCACCATGCCAGGTTCATGGCCCGGACCGCCGAACCGCCTGGTTGGACTTCGCAGTTTCGGGAGATTGTCATGTCGGTAAGTGCCGAGCTGAGTGATCTGAGAGGCGTCGATGCAGCCGATCATCCAGCCCTTGACCCTGATAGCTACAAGGCGTCCCAAGGCGTGGCGATGACCCTCAAGGCCGGCGGATCCGATGGTGTGGTCTATCCGAGCATCAGGCAGCCGGGCGGCGAATGCGTAGGGCTCTTCTACCCGGATTGCGCATCAGAACCTGCCCAGGGTCGGCATCTCGACTACCATTGGGATGGTGAGCGCGTCGATCTTGTGCGCGATGCCGGGTCCGGGGCTGTTTATCGCGTCGTAGATTTGCCCTGAGCAAATATCGGAAGCCCTGCCTACGCACAGCTTGTCAAGCGACGGCCGGTGGCGTGGTCAGAACGGTCGAAGCACCCCTATCCATCATCGCTTGAGCTTCTTCGACGAGATCGTTCCGCCCAGCCATCGTCGCTATCTCGCCGAAGGCGATTAACGCCATCGTGCCCGCGAACTGGATGACCTCGAGCAGCGCTTCATCCTCGAAGAACGGCTCGATATAGTCTCCCTGAAGACGGCGGCTGACCTGATGGATACCGCCATGCGTATAGCCGTTCATCGGCTTCCAAGCCTTATCTTTGACGCTCGACAGGAGTTTATCTTGGAAAGGTGGGGCCTGCTCGAGCGCCTCAATCAATCCCCACATCTTCGGCTTGATCTCGTCCTTCTCAACGAATTCCTCGATCTCAGCGTCGGTCGCGCGATGGTGTAGCCAGGCACCGCGCACGAAGCATTCGAACTCGCATCGCACCAGTGCAAAGGCGCTTGCGTAGCTTGCGTCGGCGACCAGCCGGAGGATACCCGCCGCGTGCTCCAGCGAGAGGTCGAAAAGCTGCGCGGGAATGCGGTGGCGGTGATCTCCTTTGAGCTCAATGCCGTTAAGCTTTCGGTCGATCCACGCGAGCAGGTCGGTCGCTTTTGCAATTCCGGCCTTCACGGCGTCGGTTTGAGGTAGTGATCGCATAGCTCAGCAGCCCCCATCTCGGCCTACGGCGGTCCAAAACATAAGACGATATGCTCACGCCGAGCAGGAATGCCAGGCGAAAGCGCTCTGTCCGTATGCCAAGGAAGTCAATCCAAGAGCTGCCATTCGGCAGACGGTCCAGAATTGGTCTGGAGAGAGGGGAGGAGGCTTTGCCCTGATTGAGCCGGTTGGGCGTCGATGGTCGATGCGCTGGGCTCACAATCAGGAGTATGTGCCATGATCAAGACGATCCCGCTGAATAAGCTGGTGCCTTCGCCCCGAAATGTCCGCCGCCATAATGACCCGGTGGCCGACGCCGAGCTCAAGGCCAGCATTGCCGCAAGAGGCCTGCTGCAGAACCTCATCGTGCGTCCTGGTGCCAAGGGCAAGTTCGAGGTCGAGGCCGGCGAGCGCCGCCGGAAGGCGATGCTGGCGCTGGCGGACGACAAGGTCCTGCCCAAGGACCACGAAGTGACCTGCCTCGTGCTCGAAGACACTGGCGAAGGCGCCATCGAAACCAGCCTGGCGGAGAACTTCCACCGTCTGGCGATGAACCCGGCCGACGAGGCCCAGGCCTTCGCATCGCTGATTGAGGCGGGCGCCTCGATCGAGGATGTGGCGCGCCGCTTCGGCCTGACCGTCCGCTTCGTCGAAGGCCGCCTGCGCCTCGCCAAGCTCGCGCCGGTCGTGTTCGAGGCGCTGGCTTCGGGCGAGATCACGCTGGACCTCGCCAAGGCCTATGGCGCAACTTCGGACCAGGCGATCCAGGCCCGGGTCTTTGAGCAGGTCTCGACCGGCTACTATGCCCCGAACCCGGACTCAATCCGCCGCATGGTGCTCTCGGGCACGGTGCGGGGCAGCGACCCCCGTGCTCGCCTCGTTGGGCGCGATGCCTATATCGCCGCAGGTGGCCTGATCGAGCGCGAGCTGTTCGATGACGAGGATAGCGAAGCCTGGGCCGATGTTGCGTTGCTGGAGACCCTCGCCGCGGCGAAGATGGAGGAACAGGCCAAAGTCCTCGCCGAAGAACAGGGCCTCGCGTGGGTCAAGCCGACGCTCGATCCTTACGCCAGCCATGACCTCGTCGAGGGCCTGGTCCGGCTCCCGGCCGAATCCGCGCCACTCACCGAAGCCGAACTCGCTCGGCTTGATGAACTCGACACGTCCTATGACGAACATGCCGCGATCCTCGAAGATGAGGACAGTGCCGAGGAAGCCGTGGCCGCGGCCGAAGCGGCGATCGAGGCGATCGAACGCGAGTGTCAGGATATCCGGGCTCGTCCGCCGGCGATTGCGCCCGAACTCAAGTCCGAGGCAGGGATGATCCTCGTGCTGTCGCGCGATGGCACGCCGGTGCTCCAGCCGGTGTTCTACGGCGAACGGGAGGCCGAGGGCGGAAACGATGACGCGGTCGAGATCGTTTCGGGCGAAGCCGGGGAGGGCAAGCGCCGCGCGGCGTTGTCGAAACGCCTTGTCGACGAACTTGCGATGCAGCGCCGCGACGTCCTTGCGCTCCATGTCGCGTCCGATCCCGGTCTCGCGCTCGACCTGATGGTCTTCACGCTCGCCGACGCCGATACGCTCGACTACCGGGCGCGTTCGGCAACGACACTGCGGGGCGGCGCACCTGCCGGGCCGATCATCGGGTTTGAGGCAAAGGATGCCGCGGCAAGCGCCTCGCTCGCCGAGTTCACGTCAGGTCTCGACGAGAACTGGCGTGGCGGCGCGGACGTGTCGGAGCGGTTCGACCGGTTCCGGACTCTTTCCGACGAAGCCCGTGCCGCCTGGCTCGGTCACGTTGTCGGCCGCACCCTGGAAGCAAGCCTCAACATGGCCGGCGAGCGCAGGATCGACTTCCACGATCATCTGGCCAGCCTCATCGGCATCGACATGGCCGCCTGGTGGCGCCCGACCGCGGCGAACTACTTCGACCGGGTGTCGAAGGCGGTGATCCTCGACGCGCTGGCCGCGGTCGGTGGTCCGGACCTGTCGAGCCGGTTCGCCTCGGTCAAGAAGGGTGATCTTGCGATGAGCGCCGAGCGTGTCTTCGCCGGGACCTACATCACCGAAGTCGAGGTCCGCGAACGCGCGCTCGCGTGGGTGCCCGAGGTCATGCGCTTTGCGGGCGCCGCGACCATCGAGGTCGAAGCGGACGATACGCAGATCCCCGAGCCCACCGGCGAAGCCGTCGCGAGCGCCGAAGGCGCCAACGACGACAATCAGACCCCCCGCGAGCTGGCTGCCTGACCTCCTCCTGACAGGCAGACCACTCGCCCCTTGCGAAGCGGTCCCTTGGCTTTGCCCAAGGGGCCGCTTCCTTCTTGGGAAGAGAGTGGAGGGAGCTCGAGGCTGAGCGGAGCTGTCCGGCGAACCTGCCGGCAGGCCACATCAGGAGACACCTCATGGCCTATCGCAAACCTTCGCCCGGCGGATTGTCGCCCGCGACCCGCATCACCCAAGAGATCATCGCCCGGCTCGAAGCCGGGACCAAGCCGTGGGTCCAGCCTTGGCGCGGCGTGCCCGTGTCGCGGCCCTTGCGCGCTTGCGGCATTCCCTATCGCGGGATGAACGTATTCTGGCTGTGGATGGTCGCCGACATGTGCAGCTACGCCTCGCCTTACTGGATGACCTACAACCAGGCCAAAAACCTCGGCGCCCAGGTCCGCAAGGGTGAGAAGTCGACCATCGCCATTTTCTACAAGAGCTACACCAAGGAGGTCGAAGCGCCCGACACCGGCGAGAAGAGCGACGAGGCGCGCCGGGTTCTGAAGGCCTATCCGGTGTTCAACGCCGACCAGGTCGAGGGTTTGCCCGAGCGGTTTCATCCAGCCGTCTCGCTCGATCTGGTCGAGCCCGAGGGGCGCGAGGCCGAGCTCGACGCCTTCTTTGCCGCGATCCCCGTTAATCTGCGTCACCAGGGCTGCGAGGCCTACTACGAACCAACCCCTGACCGTGTGACCATGCCGCCCGCCAGCCTGTTCTCCGGCTTCGACCACTATTACGCGACGCTCGCCCACGAGCTGTCGCATTGGACCGGTCATTCCAGTCGCCTGGCGCGCGATCTCAAGAACCGCTTCGGCACGGCGGCCTATGCCGCCGAGGAACTGGTCGCCTTATCTGGACAGTCTGCGCCGTCCGCAACATTGCATTAGGTCGGCGATGGACGTCCACGGTAGGCAGTAATCAGGCTGGCCGTAGCGCTGACCCAAGAGCTGGCGGAGGCCAGCCTGATTGCTGCCGGGCCATAGGCGCAACGGTGCGAGGTCAGCTTCCGGGTGGGGGGTCCGGGGGGAGGGTTTCGTGCCGGTGTCGATCATTACTGTTTGCGAGCGCCGCGAGGCCAGGGGCCTCGATGCGCATGTGCCGCTGATCCTGCGCGGTGACGCGCTCTATGATCCCGATCTGGATCGCTTCTTTCTCGACCTGCCGCTGTCGGGCGTCCGCTCGCGGCACTCGCTTCGCGCCTATGCCTATGATGTCGTAGTCTGGCTTCGTTTTCTCGATGCCTGCGGCAAGACCGTGTGGGCTGCGACCCGCGACGACGTCGACGCCTATCATCGTGAACGACGCCGCGACGAAGCCGATCACCGGATCACGGCGTCAAGCTGGAACCGCGCCGTCGCCAGCCTCGATCGCCTTTACCGCTGGGGCGAGCAGCAAGGCTTGATCGCCGACGCGCCGTTCAGCCGCCGCGCGGTGTGGCGACCGGCGCAAGGCGGCCGTCGCGGCATGATCGCGACGCGCAACGACGCTTATGAACGTGTCGCCAAGCGGTCGGATGTGCGATTCGTCACGATGGACGACTACCGCATTTTCCGCGAGGTCGGCCTGCGCGGGCTCACCCCTGACGGCACCGAACGCCCCGGCGCTCGTGACCGTAACGGGCTGCGCAACGCACTGTTCGCCGATCTTCTCGTCACCACAGGCCTGCGCCTCGAAGAGGCGTCGGGCTTGCTCACCGCCGAGCTCGCGGCGATTGACCGCGCGGACGGCGATGCCCAACAACTTTGGCTGCCTCTCCCGCCGCCGCTCACCAAGGGCGACCTGGGACGTAGTGTTCTGCTCCCGCGTCGGCTGCTTCGCCAGATCGCCGCCTATGTCGCCGTCGAGCGCGCAGCGGGCGTGACCAAGTTCGCCGCGCGCGATGGCGGGGCCAGCTTCGAGCGACCGATCCCTGTCCCCCGCGCCGGTCTCGACCGCATGCGCGATGTCTGCACTCCGGAGGAACGATGCCGCCTGATCCTGTGCGACGAGGATGGAACGCCCCACGAGCCGGCGGCACTATGGCTGACCGAGGTCGGGCAACCTGTCCGCCCCAACTCGTGGGAGGTGATCTTCACCCGCGCCTGCAACCGGTGCGCGGAGAACGGCTTCCCGCTGTCGATCAGCCCGCACCAGCTTCGCCATACATTCGCGGTCCATATGCTCGCCTTGCTGATCCAGCAACGGCTGCGCGAAGCGACATTGCCGGCGGGGCCGGTGGAGAGCTACCGGCTGATCCTCGGCGACCCGCTGCAACAGGTCCAACGCCTCCTTGGACACGCGAGCCTCACCACCACCTATATCTACCTCGATCATATCGCGACCCGCGCCGATACGGTGGACGCGGCCGTCGAGGAGCTGCTGGCGTTGCTTCCGGGGCCGCAAAGCGTATGAGCGGGCATCCCCGTAAGGGCCGGCCTGTCGCCTTCGCGCCGATCACGCCGGAGCCGCAGAAGCCCGATCCGGTGCTCGGCCTCAAGTTCACCATCGAGGCCCGGCATGGCGGAACGGTCCAGGTTGATATGGCCGCACTCGATCCTCGCCCGCTCGCTATCGCCTTTGCCGGCGCGCTGCGTCGATCAGCAGCGCTCGGCGGCCCCATCGGTGCGGCCAGCGTCATCAAGCAGTATGTGCAGGTCTATCGTCACTTTTTCGCCTGGCTTGGCGATGGTGCGCCGGAGGTGACCGGCGTCAGCGATCTGCGCGCAGTCCATATCGATGGATTCGCCTCCGCGCTTGAACAGCGCGGGATGGGCGCGATCCACCGGCACATATCGGTCGGCAAGATCGTCAACACATTGCGCGCGATCGAGGCAGACCGGCCCGATCGGATCGCGCCCGACCTGCATGAGAGGGTGCGCTACACGCTGGCGACATCGGCGGGCCGCTCGACCCCGCGCGATGCTTATAGCCCCTTCGTCGCCCGCGCGTTGCGCGACGCCGCGAGGACCGATGTCGAAGCGATGTTCCGCCGTCTCGGCGCCGACGACCGCGCCGATGAAGGCGACCCGGTCATCGCCAGGGCGCGCGCCGATGTCGAAGCGATCATCGCGCGGCATGGAGCGATCCCGACAGACCGGCGCGAGGTGCGAGCACTCTATTTCATGCGCTTGCGGCGCGGCCTGCCGTTCAGCACGCTCATCGACGATCTTCATGGCCGGTATCACCTGCTCGCGCGCGACCTGCCGGCGCTGCTCGTGCTGCTGACGCTCGATACCGGCCTCGAGCCCGAGTGCCTGAAGGCGCTGACCATAGATTGTCTCACCAGCCCGCATGCCGGCACGGTGGAGCTGCGCTATCTCAAGCGCCGCGCGCGCGGCGCCGAGCACAAGAGCATGCGCATCCGCGACGGCGGGGGCGGCACACCTGGCGGTCTTATTCGTCGCCTGATCGAGGTCACGGCGACTACCCGCAAGCATCTGAACGACGATCGTCTTTGGGTTTATCACAACGCTGGCGGCCTGCGGGCAGGTATCCGCCACCCGGCGGAACGGATCGATGCCTGGGTAGCTCAGCACGATATTGTCGATGACGACGGCAAGCCCCTCCACCTGCTGCTCTCCCGGCTCCGCAAGACCCACAAGGCGCTATGGTACACCAAGACCGAGGGGCATATGACCCGCTTCGCGGTCGGCCACTCGCGCGAGGTGGCGGCGCGCCACTATGCCGATCTGCCGTCGCTCCGGTCCCTGCACGAGATGGCCGTCGCCGATGCTTTTCGCGCAGCAGTCGCCGCCGCGATACCGACCGTGCTTCCGCCCACCGCCGAGCAGGCGCTGCGCGAAGCACCCGAACAGGCCGCGCCGCTGATGCCGCCCGATACCGTGGGTCCGTTGCTCGACGGCGAGCAGGATGTCTGGCTCGCCGCCTGCGCGGGCTTCCATAGCAGTCCCTTCGCCGAGGCCGGCTCACCCTGCGCGCAGCCCTTCTGGGGTTGCCTCGATTGTCCCAACGCCGTCATCACCGCGCGCAAGCTCCCCGCGATCCTCGCCTTCCTCGCATTCGTCGAAGAGCAGCGGTTGAGTCTGCCCGCGACCGACTGGGCGACCAAGTTCGGCCGCGTCCATGCTCGCATCACCGCCCAGGTCGTGCCGGCCTTCTCCGATGCCGTCATTGCCGATGCGCGCCGACAGATGGAGAGCGAGCGGCTTTATCTGCCGCCTGAGGTCCGCGCATGACCATGCCCGCCCATGCCCAGGCACCGGCCTTCGACGATCGCCCCGTGCTGGCGAGCGCGCCGCTCAAGGAAGGCCATATCCATGAGGAGCTATCGCGCGTCGGCGACCCGAGCTGGGATCTCGGTCCCGCCGTCTTCCGCGAGAACGCCCGGCGCTGCCACGTTACCGTGCATTTCGACGTGCTCGAACATGCCGATGTGCAGGCGGCGATGCGCGCCTATCTCTACGCCCGCCTCAACGTCGATCTTCCGGGCTACCGCCCGAAGCTGTCGCCGGCGAGCATCCGCCAGGCATTCAACCGCGCACGCCGGTTCTTCGCGTTCGCGCGCTTGGCGCTCGGACGGCTCGACCTTAATCGCATTGATCAGGCTTTGGCCGATGCCTATGTCCGGCACCTTCGGGCCGATCCGGCCCGGCGACCCGTCATCGTCGGCCATCTTCTCGAAGTGGTCTCCGATCTCTATCATTATCGTGACCACTTGCCTGGCGGTGCCCTTGCATTCGAGCCCTGGGCTGGACAGGCCCCCGCCCGCGTAGCAGGCTACCGCCATGTCCGGGAGAACCGCACGCCGCGGTTCCCGGAAGAGGTCATCGCCGCGCTACTCGCCTGGTCGTTGCGCTACATCACCATGTTCGCAGACGATATTCTCGCCGCCCGCCGCGAACTTGCGCGGCTCGAAGCGCGCCGCGATCGCCTTGCCGCCGCCGACGCCGGCCTTCCGGATGCTGATCGCCGGCGACGTCGCCGCACCCGCCTGAAGGCCTATTTCGGTCGCCGACGCCGCGAGGGGCGCGGCGCACCGATCTGGGGCACCGCTCATAATGGCAAGCTGCGCGTCGATCCCAACACCGGCGCCGTGACCCCACCGATCAACGCTCATCTCCTGCATCTCCATGCCGGGATCGACGTGCAGGCCGAACCAGGCGCGCATTTCATGCTGACCGGCGGTGAAGCGAGGTTGATCGACGCAGTGGCGGCCGAGCTAGGGGTAGAGGTCGGGGGCATGGACACGCCGATCTCGATCGATCCCGATAGCGGTCGGCCATGGCGCGAGCGCTTCGACGCGAAGACTCTCGCACATGAGGAACGGATGCTCCAGGCCGCCGCCTATATCGTGTGTGCCTACCTGACCGGCATGCGCGACTGCGAGGTGCAGGCGATGCGGCGCGGGTGCCTCTCGATTGTGCGCAGTGAGGACGGCCTGATCGAGCGGCATCGCATCCGGTCGACCATCTACAAGCGCCGGGCGGCCATGGGCGAGGCGGCGAGCTGGGTGACGATCGAGCCGGTCGCAGCCGCGATCGCGGTGCTCGAACGCCTGTCGGCAGGACCAGCGCGCGCCAGCGGCAGCGATACGCTCTGGCCGGTGCTGCGCGCGAGCGCCGTCGCCAAGACGCATCTGTCGAGCGAGGTGGTCCGTCAGCTCAACACCTTCCGCGATCACCTCAACACCGCCTTCGGCAGTCCCGCTATGCCGGTCATCCCGCCCGGTCCCGATGGCAAGCCGTGGCGCATCACGACGCGGCAGTTCCGGCGTACGATCGCGTGGCACATTGCCAACCGTCCGTTCGGCACCATCGCCGGCATGATCCAGTACAAGCATGCCTCGGTCGCCGCTTTCGAGGGCTATGCCGGGACCAGCGCATCGGGGTTTCGTGCCGAGGTCGAGGCACAGCGCCGGCTCGGTCAGATTGACGATCTGCTGGACTATTTCGACCGGCGTCAGGGCGGCGCATCACTCGGCGGGCCGGCGGGATCGCGTATCGCGCGGACGCTCGACGATGCCGCCCTCAAGCTCGGGCCATTGCCCACCATGATCGCCGATCGCGCCCGCCTGCGCGTCATGCTCGCCAGCGTTGCGCGCACCTTCCATGTCGGCCCGCTAGCGGATTGCTTCTTCGATCCCGCGACCGCGCTCTGCCTCAAGCGCGTGACAACTCCCGATCCCGCGCAGCCGCTCACCGCCCTGTGCGAGCCGACCCGCTGTCCCAACGCCTGCATCACCGCTCGCCACAGGCCGGCCTGGGACCGCGCGGCTGCCGATGCCAGGGCGCACTTACGCGAACGGCGCATTTCCGATCTCCAGCGTCAGGCGCTCCAGCGCGAGCTGGATCGTCTGACCGCGGTGATTGCCGGGATCGATCCTCCCGCGCCGTAGACCACCCCGGCTGTCGGCGGAGTCCTGCGCCGGTCGGCGCGCCCGCGCAACGGCTTCGCCGTCCTTCGCTTCGCTGCGGCCCTGATGGGTGCGCGAGCCCCCCTTTGCCCGGCGCGCACAGGCCTCCGCCGCCGGGGATGGTCCCCGGCGCGAGAACGGAGAACAGATCATGTCAGCCTCACCACGTATCGACGTCTACGCTCGCGTCACGCAAGCGATCATCGACGCCATCGAAGCCGGCACCGGCACCTTGCGCATGCCGTGGCATCATTCCGGCGCCGACGTCACCCGCCCGACCAACGTTGCCAGCGGCAAGCCTTACCGCGGCATAAACACGGTCTCGCTCTGGGCCGCCGCCTATGGCAGCGGCTATGCGAGCGGCGTCTGGGGCACTTATCGCCAGTGGCAGGCGCTCGGCGCGCAGGTCCGCAAGGGCGAGCACGCCAGCCTCGGCGTCCTCTGGAAGGAGTCTCGCGCGAAGGGCGATGACGTCGGCGACGATGACGGCGACCACCGACGGCTTTTCGCCAAGGCGTTCAGCCTGTTCAACGCCGATCAGGTCGAGGGCTATGCGCCTGAACCGGGGCCGGTCCTGCCCGAGAGCGAACGCCTCGCCGCCGCCGAAGCCTTCATCGCCGCCCTCGGCATCGATACCGTCTACGGCTCGGCCAGCGCCTATTATCATATCGCCGAAGACCGCATCCACATGCCGGATTTCAGCGCCTTCCACGATGCCCACGGCTTCTACGCCACCCATATTCATGAGGCAGCCCACGCCAGTGGCGCAGCCCATCGGCTCGACCGGGATTTCAGCGCCAAGTGGACCAGGCACGCGCTCGCAATGGAGGAAGCGACCGCCGAGTTGACCGCATCGTTCTTGCTCGCCGATCTCGGGATCGCGCACGAACCGCGACCCGATCACGCGGCCTATATCGCTTCCTGGCTGCAACTGCTCAAGGACGAGCCCCGGGCGATCTTCACCGCGGCGAGCAAGGCGCAAGCGGCAGCCGACTGGATGCACGCCCAGCAGCCATGATCCAGCAGCGACCAAGGCTGAGCGGTCGATCCCTCGCGGGCTCGGCCGCTTCGTCGCGCATGCCGATGCGCGGGCTTCGCCCGCTCACCAGCGGACGCCGCTGGCGCGGCGGCGCTGATTTTTGGCCTCCCTCGATGCGGGTTTGGTCGGCGCTCCCTGCTAGCCCCGCCACGGCGCGCCGCAAGCCCGGCTTCGCCAAACTGCTCTATTTCATTTCGCCCCTCCGGGTGCGGCCCGCCGCTTGCGCGGGCCTCTCCGGTCGTTCTCGCCGCCCACCCCCGCCTCGGGGGACCCATGGGGTTTTGGGCAGTGCTGGAGGCACCGATGGTTTTTACCTTCCAACCGCCACTTTTAGCTGGACTGTCAGGATATGTGGCCGAACTCTCAAGCGCGATGCTCGGGGCCGAACTCGGTCTGCCGGTGACGCATCTCGACAGTCACGCGAGCTACATCGAGCATTGGCTGAAGCTCCTGCGCGACGACGACCGCGCCATTCTCACCGCGGCGGCCAAGGCTGAGGAAGCCTCAAGCCTGCTGCTGAAGCTCGGAGGGCGAACGATCGCAGATGCCGCCGAAGAACCCGAAGACGTCGCACTCGCAGCCTGAGGGAGGACAACATGGGCCGATCGGCCAGCTATCCCAGCGGCGCCATCGTCGCGTTCACCCTGCTTGAGGTCGATGACGAAGATGACTGGGACTTCGAATATGAGTGGCTGCGCGCGGACCTCAGCGAGCGCGCTGCCGCAGCCTTTCCGTCGCTTGAAGCACACGATGGCTGGCGTGGCCGTGAGGACCGGATCCTCAGGCGCAATGCGTTCGCCGACTTCGGGGTCTCGGTCTACGGCGGCCTCGTTGCCATATGGGTCGTTGAACGCGATGACGGAGCCTATTGGGACGCTGAATGGCGCACGGCCTGGAGCCCCTGGGCGCAGCAATGGCTTCGCCAAATCGCGCCCCGCTTCGATGCGCTGTTCGGCGACTACGATTGCCTCGAGCATATGTCGAACGGCGAGGGCGTTTACCGCAAGCGTGCCGCCTGAGACCGAACCGGTCGCACCAGCGTCTGCACTGCACCTCCCGATCTGGCGGGACAGCGCAGCTCATGGCTCGCACCATGCGAGTGAGGCCCTGGGCCAGCCGGCGGCGCCCGCGCAACCCGGCTTGGCCAGGCCCGTGTTGACCGGTCCCTGCGGGACACGGCCTGCCCGCGCCAGCCTGTCCAAGCGGGTTTCCCTTCGGTGCGCGTGTCCGCCCAAAGCTGGCCCTGACGGGCTCTCGCTGGTGCAGCCAAGAGCGGATTGCGTCAGTCTCACGCCAGTCAGGAGGACACGCCCATGCATGCCAGTTTTGCCGACCAGCTCGCCGGTCTCGATCTCGCCGGTTTTTCGATCGGTCCCGCCCCGGTTTCAAGCAACGATTTTCCGGTTCGCGAAGCCGTCGTTCAGACGCTCGAAGCGGTCTGGTCCGATCTCTTCGCGCTTGTTTCCGGAACCGCGCTCGAAGCCGACGCCGAGGATCTTGGCTGGGCCTTCGTCAACCTGTTCCACCGCTCCGCCGAGCGCAAATCGACCGCGCTCGATCGCGCCACCGACGAGGTTCGGGCGCTTGTCGCAGCTGCCGACGGCTCCGAAATCCACACCAACGAACTCGAAGCCCAGGTCGAGCGTGCGCAATGCGCCGAAGCCGCCATGCTGGCGCTCGAAGAAATGCGGGAGATCGCGGCAAGCCTTTATCTCAACGAGTTCGGTTCGTCCTGGAAGCCGGTGTCGAGTTCGCGCTTCAACCACGGCGCGATGCTGACCTCGGCGCTGGTCGAGGGGCGTGATTTCCTGCGCGCCCGGGCCGAGGCCAAGCGCCGCGCGGCGATGCCCGAGGGCACGCCGGTCGTTTTTGCCGGTGGACGCACCCGGCATCCCAGCGAAGCCGACGCACTCGCCTTCGCCAACAACGTCTGGGCGACCCTCGACAAGGTTCGCGACCGCGTTCCCGACATGGTGCTGATCCATGGCGGCGACACCAAGGGCGTCGATCGCCTAGCGTCGAGCTGGGCCGAGCGGCGGGGCATCCCCCAGGTGACCTTCTCGCTCGACATGCGGCTTGGCGCCCGTGCGGGTTTCAAGCGCAATGAGCGCATGCTTTCGCTCGATCCGAGGTACGTCGTCGCCTTTCCGGGCAATGGCGTCCTCGAACGCCTGGTGATCGAAGCCAAGTCACGGCGGATCACGGTCGTCGACCGCCGCGGTCCGCTCGGCACGAGCCCCAAGTCTGGAGCCCATTCGCCCAATTGAAGGCCGATTGCCTTTGCGCCAGCGCCCCGGCGGCGCTGGCGTAGCTGTTGGAGAGGGGAGGTGAGCCCTTGTGCCGATGGATCATGCGGAGGGCCGCACGACCGTACAGCACAGGAGGATTTCATGATCAGCCCCAGCATGGCGCTTGCCGAATTTACCGAGCAGCAGGCCGCCAATCGCGCCCGCGTCACCAGCGAAATCGATCGCCTCAAGCGCGCGGTAATCGCATCGCTGCGCCACCATGGCATTGTCTCGGTGGAAGTCTCCTTCGACGGATGCGGCGACAGCGGCGCTATCGAGGACATCGCTTGTCGGGACGCCAGCGACACGGCCGTCGACCTACCCGAAGAGTGCTCGGTTTGCGTCGAGGAAAATGGGGCTGAGCCGGTTCAGACGACCCTCAAGCAAGCGCTCGAAGACCTCGCATATGCCGCGCTTGAACTCCATCATCCGGGCTGGGAAATCAACGACGGCGCGGGGGGCGCCCTCGAGATCGACGTGACGGCCGAGACGTTCATGCTCGACTGCCAGCTGCGCTACACGGCGTATGACGACCACCACACCGAGCTGTGAAGGAGGCCGTCATGGCACATTGCTATTACCATGCCCTGTCCTCGGTCCGGAAGTGGGGCGGCGCGGTCGAAGATTACCTCGCGCTGCACCAGTGGTTCGATCAGTCCAAGGCCATCCTCGCCGATCCCCGGCACCGTGCGCTGCGGCACCACGCGGAGGGCATTTTCATGCTCGAAACTCTCTTCGGGGCAACGATCGTCAATACCGACGGCCGGGTCGTTCCGGTGCGTCTTATCGGTGAACAGCACGTACGCGAGGACCTGGGCTCGATCCCTTCCTTTGCCGATTGGGCTCGGCTCATCACCCCGCAGGCCTGGATGCTGCGCGGGCATCGACTGGACCAGCCGGATCCGATGATCGGCGAAGATTTTGCCGATGACGGTGCGGTTCCGTCAGGCTGTCCGACCAGGTCGACGCGATCGGTCCGCGTCGAAATATGAGCTGCCGCTCATGGTGGAATGGGGCGCTTCGGCTTTGCCCACGCCGGAATAAACAAAGGCTGGGTCAGAGTTCCCATCAAGGTGTCCGGGACCAGTCCGGCTCTGGGGCAAACCTGTCCTGAAGCAGCCCCGTCGAGACGCGCAACCCGGATCAGGTCCGGCCGAGTTGCCGGGCTACGCCCGGCTGCCCGCACCACCCGAACCATATCCGGGTTCCCCTTCGGTGCGCTTCGCCGCGGGCCGCTTCTTCGTCGGGTTTGCAGCCGGGATGGACCCGGAATGCTCGATCAGGAGAAGACCCATGACCAATCTCGTTATCCTCGTCGGCCGCATCGCTCGCGACCCCGAAGCCCGCACCACCCAGGGCGGAACCAGCATCACGTCGATCTCGGTGGTGACCGATCGGCCCGCCCGCAAGGACGGCAAGACCTACAAGGACGAGAACGGCTACACCGCCAAGGACAGCGAATTCCACCGCGTCACCTGCTTCAACGGACTCGGCCAGAACGTCGCCAAGTACTGCGCCAAGGGCCAGCTGGTGACGATCGAGGGCCGCATTCACTACACGCAGTGGGAGGATCAGAGCGGCACCAAGCGCTACGGCTGCGAGATCATCGCCGACAAGGTCGACTTCCTCACGAAGGGCGGCCGCTCGAGCAGCAATGAAGGTGCGCCCGACATCGACGAGGACTGATCGTCATGCCCGACGACAAGGCCCCGGTGGCACACGCCATCGGGGCCTTTTTTTGTGCTCGCCGGCGTTGGCGGCGGCGCGGGGCATCGAGCCCGCGCGCCGCCGCGGGTGACCGACTATTTCGCCGCTAGGCGCTTCAGCGTTTCGTCGATGCCGAGCGCCATCGACGCCTGAACGACCCGCTTGAGCTCAGCCGGTTCGATCGTCTCGGCGCCGCATTCAACGAGCATCTTGCCGAGTTCGGTCGCGGCTTCTTCGCGGAGCCGGACCTCCTGCGCGTCGAGTTCGAGACGCTGTTCACGCAGTTTCTTGAGTGCGTCCCGGGCACTCGGTTTGGACCTGGCCATCAGTGTTCCTTTCGGTGGCCGTGGGTCCCCTCCAGCGCCGATAATGTCAGGCGGCCAGGGTGTAGGAAATCGGTTTTTCGCGCTGATCGTGCGCCTAGGCGGAGAGGTTGGAGAGGTCTCTCTCGCAGAAGTCCAATGGTGATGTAGGCTTTGGGGCCGCGTCAAGGACGACGGGGCCCCACCATTTTTCCGGGCAAGCCCGAAAAAATCGTGACCCCCATCGCCGCTTCGCGGCCGCGCGTGCCGCGCGGTCCCTGACCCGGCCCGTCGCCCACATCCTTGGCATGCCTGATGCGACGCATCGAACATCAGGAGGTTAGACATGTACGTTTCGATGAACATTGCCGACGGTGGTTTCCAGGCCGATCAGCTGGCCTTCGTTGCCGCACTGGATCAGGCCCATGCCCGGTCCTTTCACAGCTACTTCACGCAGTACGTCCTGACCGATGACGAGGCGGGCTATATCGCGGTTGACGAAGGCGATTACGGCGCACTTCCGGCCGGGATGCTGGACCGGGTCATTGACACCATACCGAGCAAGCTGAGCGACGAATTCTGAGCAGATCCGAAAGGAGGAAGTCCGCACCGGGCTTCCTCCTTTTCTTATGCTCGGCGACCTGATCGCGGCGCCAGCTGGTGGTCAGACCGTCTGGTCCTCGCGGTCCATTGCCTCGAGTCTCTCGGGCATGTCGAGCATCTTGATCGCCGCCGCCGAGATCGCCTCGGCCATCGTCGGGTAGGTCTCTTCCGAGCTAATCGAGACCCAGCCGTCATAGCAGACGGTTGCCTGGAACCCGTTGCCCTTCGGCGTCGCGGCCAAGGTCACACTGGCCATTGTCGCTCTCCATGACGGTGGAAATTGGCTGCGATCATACCCCGGATTTCGCATCTCGCCCAGCATCGATCAGGACGATCCTTGGTCACGTCCGTCAATGAGGTGTAATTTGGGGTGTGGTCACCGGGCTGCATGGTC
>LSHP01000112.1 GCA_001555775.1 Acidovorax delafieldii
GCAGCCCGGTGACCACACCCCAAATTACACCTCATTGACGGACGTGACCGGAAATCGCGGATGTATCGTCTGGCGCGGCGTTACATCAGGACAGATCGACCCGGGGTGTCGCGATGACCACCTTGCGCAGCAGCCGCTGCACTTCGGCATCGCCGCGCCACTTTTCCGCGATGCGCTTGTTCAGCGTTGCCGAATACCAGCGCTCGCCCAGCGTCGCGGCCTGCTTGAGCAGGATGACCAGGGTTGCGCGGTCGCCCATGCACGAGGCGTGGAAGGCGGGCGTCATGCGGGTCTTGCGCTCGCCCTCGGCAAATTCGCGCCGCGCTTCGGCAACCAGCACCAGATGCGCCGTGGCCGGATTGCGCTCGATGGCCGTATCGAGCTGGGTGGACAGGCGCTTCATCTCCGGTACCCCGCGCAGCGCCGCCAGCGCCCGATACTCACGCGCATAGGCCTTGATGTCGCCGCGCGAGATATGCGCCCAGGCCAGGCAGTTGCGGATGGTGGCGTCCGCCGGATATTGCGACTTCAGCTGTTCCAGCTCCATCACCGCGCGCCGGTCACGTCCCGCTTGCCAGTGCGCACAGGCGCGCTCGACCGCGATGGCGGGGGTTCCGGGCAGCAGCAGCTGCGCGGTATCATATTCGCGCTGCGCGGCGGCATCCTGACCGAGATCGGAAAGGACATTGGCGTACCAGAAATGGGTGAGGCCATCGCGCGGGTCGAGTGCGAGCGCACGACGGAAGGAATCGACCGATCGTTGCGCATCGTAGCTCCACCAATACTGAATGAAACCGTTGGCGCGATGCGCCGCCGCGAGCTGGTTGTCGAGCGCGAGCGCCTGTTCGACCGCAGACTTGGCGGCGCTGTACGCTCGGCTTTCGGTCGCCGCGCCATATTCGCGATAGATCAGCCAGGCTTCGGCCAGCCCGGCATAGGCGGGCGCGAAATCCTTGTCTGCGGCGATCACCTTCTCGTACAGCGCGATCGCACGGCGCAAATCCTCCGGCGTGCGCCGTGCCCATAAATCGCGCGCGGCGACATAATCGTCGGTTACGGTCTTGTTATGCGGCAGGGCTGCGGCCCGCTCGATCGGGGACGGACCCGGCGCGAGCATGTCGGTCAGCATGACTGTTGCGACGACCAGCGCGCCGATGGCGATGACCACGCTCGCGCCGACGAAAAGGCGTTTTCCTTTCCGCGGTAACGGGGACGGGGCGGCACTCGACGGCGTGCCTTCCTGGAGCCGCGGATCGGCTTCGGCCGAGACTGGAAGCGGTGGTGGCAGAGCGCCTGGGCTTTCCAGATCGCGCTGCTCTGCCTGCCCGGCCCATGCGGCCAGCTCATGCTCATAGGCAAAGACGGACCCCTGTTTGCCGCCAGGAAGCCGGTGCACGGGAAGATCGCGCTCGCGCGCCCAGCGCATCACGGTCGTGCGGTCACGGCGGAAATAGCCCGCAATCGCCTTCCAGCCATCCAGCCTGCGCTCAGATTGATCTGGATGGCTCAAGAATATTGCCTGTCAATTGCCACGACACCCGTCAGTCGGTGCGGTGCAACCCAATTACCCCCGCGCCGAGGCAAACCCTATCGGTTCGTCGCGACGCCTGTCCAGACATTATGTTATAAATCAGACATATCGCTGCGCTATTTTGTATCTTGGGCGCGCGCTCCCGCGATATGGATGGCAGGAATGCTGGCTGATCGCGAGGGTCGTCAACGACCGCCGCGCACAAAGGGGGCAGTCTGCCCAAGCTTCCGGGGAGCGGAGGGCGGCGGCAGCTGGCCAGCCGTCACGTGGCAGAATCGATTACGGCCCTCTACAGCTCGCGGGCTGCGACGCTTGGGTAGGTGCACCGAATGTCTTGAAGGAATGGTAGCGGAGGAGGGATTCACACGAAAAACATAAGATACTGATTTATAACAACGTTCTTGATCGTCGTGCCGATAATTCCGCTCAATCCACCCCCAATTTTACCCCTTCGCGACAGGCCGTGCCGAAATATCGACAGGCCGACATGCGCGATCCCTGCTACGCCCGAGAACGCGGCTGTTTACAGTGTGATCGCAGAAAGGACCGCAGACTATCGACAAACACCACGGTTGCACGGCCGACCTTGGCTGCCTCGATGTCGCCGGAAGCGATGAGCTGGTAGATCTTGGATTTGCTGAGCCCCGTCATCCGTACTGCGTCGGGAATGCGAACGCTTATCGGCCCAATCGGGGGCGCGTCGTCGCCATTCGTTGCAGGCTGCCGGGCCGACATCGGACTATTTCTTACGTGCCCGGCTGAACGAGCGGTCGCTCGCCAGGAAGCCGCTAAGCATGAATGGAATGAGGTCCGGTACGGACTCGCGTCGGCCGTAGGCCGCCTCATAGGCCTCGGCGTAGTCGTTCAGCGCTTCGATGAGATCCGGCATGACGTTGATCGTGATCTTAGCCGGCGTCCGATCGGGCAGCCTTGGCAGCTTCAAATCAGCCATGACGGCCTCCCCAGGGTCCGGGCAATATGATGTCTTTGTGCACGACCACCCGTAGCGGCCAGCCGGGACGCACGCGCAAGGTCGGCTGGATATTGAGATTGCGCGTGACGAGCTGATCGCCGGCGCGCGCGCCGCTCTGCTGCGCTGACTCGCGGATCGCCCGGACAAGGTCGCTTTCGGTGCTGCCGAAGCTCAATTCAGTGCCGACGCCCAGCAGTGTCGACAGGGCGACGCCCTTCAGAAGTTGCCAAGTATGCCGGTCGATCCGGTCGGACAGACCCGCATAGCCCTGCGTATCGGTCGCCGGCACATTGTCGATACGAATCGACGAGCCGTCGGGCAGGATAATCCGCTGCCAGACGACCAGCGCACGGCTCTGCCCAAACGCTACAACGCTGTCGTAGCTGCCGATCAGCCGCGATCCTTGCGGAATGAGCAGACCGCGCCCGGTCACACTGTCATAGACGTTCTCCGTGATCTGCGCGGTGACGAGCCCGGGAAGATCCGAGTTGAGCCCGGTTATGAGGCTCGCGGCAATGATGCTGCCGGCCTGCAAGGTCCAAGGCGATACGGACTGCGCCAGCGCGTGCGGATTGATGTCGTCGTCGCGATTGGCGTGGCCGACCAATTCGTTCTTGCGCCCCTGGGCGTTAGGATCTCGGTCAGGGTCGAGGAGCGGCTTGGCAGTCTCGGCCGATGCTGGCGGAACACTTGCATCGGTAGTCACCGGTGCAGGGGCGGCGGCGCGACCGCCGCCCGCCAATTGCAGCATGACGCCAGACTCGCGTGCGGCCTTCTGCTCAGCGGCGATGCGCTGGCGCTCGGCTTCGGCTTCCTGCGCGGCCCGGCTCACCGCATCGGCAGCGGGGTCAGGGGGAACCATCCCGCCAAGCTGCCGCTGGCGCTCGAGGATCGGCCGCCCGAGATCACCGGGAAGCGGTAGCCCGAGCTTCGGCACGTCGCCATAGCTCGTCGGCGCGCCCGCGAGCGCATCAGGCGGCGCCTTCGCGCCAACCAGCTTTTCATCGCTTCGTGCGATCAGGCTCAGGGTCGCGGGCTTGAGCGCCAGCCAGGCGACGCCGATGATCGCGGTCGAGCCGGCGGCAGCGATGGCGACGATCGCACCGCGGCGAAAACGGGTGACGCGGCCCGGCGCCGCGCGCAGAACGAGCGTTTCGGGGTCGGCTTTGGGCGCCGCGATCGGCGCGGAAGAAGCGGTTGGATCGGTCACGCGCCCCTCCCGGCCTTGCGCTGCCGGCTCTTCGGCTGGGCGGCGGTGATACGGACAATCTGCTGTTTCTTGCCGCCAAGGCGCAGCTCGGCGACACCGAACAGGCGGTCGACCACATAATAGCGGCCGGCGACGCGATAGTTGACGAGCTGGGCCTCGCCATCCTCGCCAATCACGAACAGCGGGGGCGCCTCACCCACGGCGATCGCAGGCGAGAACTCGATGTAGGTCTGCCGCCCATCGTCGAACGCGCGCAGCGGCCGCCAGGCCGGCTTGTCGCCCGAGATCGCATAGTTGAAGTTGAGGCTTTCGACCGAGAGGCCCGACGCGATCGGCGTCGCCGCCACGGCTGCATCGCGCTGACGCCGGAGCGCGATCAGCTCGTCATGTGGATAGGTCCAGGAGATCGCCGCCATCGCGGTCGCGGGCGTGCTTTCGAGCTGGAGATGGTAGGTCCGGCGATCGGTAGCAATGACAAGGTTTGTGCGTAGGCCCGCCGAAAACGGCTTGACGAGGATGTGCACGCGCTTGCTTTCGCCGATGCCGCTGGTGGTATCGCCGACAGTCCAGCGCACGGTGTCGCCGGCGGCGACGGACACAATCGTTTCGCCCGGCTGCAAGGCAATGTCGGTGATGCGCTCGGGCGCGGCATAGAGCCGGTAGAGCACGCCTTCCGCCCAGGGATAGACCTGGACGGCATATATATATCCCGCGCTCGACGGCTCGCGCAGTGCCGCCCGGTTGGCGGCAGTGACGCGCGCGGTGGGTGACGCGGGTTCGCGGCTCTGCGCAGCGACGCCCATGGCAAGCGCCATCGCGCTCGCCGCCAGGATGAGGGCACGGATCATTGGTCGGTCCTTTCGGGGGATGGTGCGGCTGCGGGTTGAGCAAGGGTCGGATCGAGCGGCGAGCCCAGCGGAATGTCGGTGGGCGGCGCGACCGGGAGTGATTGTGCGGGATCGGGCACGGCCGATGGTTGCGGCGAAGGCGGCCGGTCCTGAGGCGTTTCCAGTTCGCGGCTCCAGTCGATCGCGTCAACATAGAGACCGAGCGGGTTTTTTCGGAGCACATCGGCCAAGCGCGGCGGCTTGATCTTCACCGTGAGCATCGCCGTCCAGCGTGACGTGCTGGCGAGGCTTCCCCGCTCATATTGCTGCTCGGTCCATTTGACCTGGAAGCTCGTATCCGACGCGCGGACGACGCTCGTCACCTGCACCGAAACCGTCTTGCGCCCGACATCGGCGAACGGATTGGAGGTGCGGGCATATTCGCCGAGGAACAGTGACGCACGTTCGGTCGCGAAATCATAGGCTGATAGCCAGTTTTCACGCATCAATACCGGATCGAGCGAGCGCGCTCGAACGCCGGTGATGAACCGGCCGAGGAACCATGCGATCTGCGGATCGGTCGGCCGATAGTCCTTGGCGGCAGGCGCGACGGCCTGTGCTTGCCCGAGTGCATCGACCTCGACCACATAGGGCACGACGCGGCTTTGCATCGATTGCCAGACCAGCGCGCCCGACAGACCAGTGGTCAGGAACAGGCCGCCGAAGGCCATCAGCCGCCAGTTCTTCGCCTGTGCGCGAGCCGAGCCGATACGCTCATCCCAAAGCTGGCCCGCTCGTTGGTAGGGTGTCTCGGGTTCGGGCGTTCGCCCATAGCGCTGCAATGCGCGTCGAAATTTCATCGCTCAGTCCCTTTCCTTGATGTCTGGAGTGGCGCCAGCGCCGCCGCGGTCGCCGCCCTGGATTGCGTGGATCGCCATCTGGCGGCGGTGGCGAGCATTCTGGCTGGCATGAAGCTTCTGCGCCCAGGCGGGTGTTCCTTCAGCTGCGCCTATCGGCGCGGCTGCGGGGGCGGCGCCGCCGGCACGGGTGCTTCCTGCTTCCCATGCGGCGCGCTGCCCACGATCGGCGGCAGCGCTAACGCCGAGACCGCCGCTCATCCGGTTGGCAGCCGCGCCGCGCATGGCGGTCGCAACGCCGCCGAGGCCCGCGCCGACGCTGGTCGAGCCCGAGGTTTCCTGCCCGAGCTTGTAGGCAGTGGATGCGGCAGACCCCATCGATGTACCGGCGCGGATCGCGCCGAGACCGGCCCCCGCGAGACCGCGTGCCGCGCCGACGGCGCCAGCGCCTGCCATCGCAAGACCTCCGCCGGCAAGCACGGTAGTGGCGATCACCGATCCGGCGCCGAGCTGCGGCGCGCCGGCGACGAGGCCGGATGCGATTCCCGGGCCGAAGATGGAGAGGCCAAAGATCGCGAGGCTCGCGAGCATCAGCGACACGGCCTGTTCGATCGACACCTCGTCGCCGGTGATCGCACTGGTGAAGTCGGCGAAATAGTTAGAGCCGATGCCGACGATGACCGCGAGCACCATGACCTTGATGCCCGAACTGACGACGTTCCCGAGCACCCGTTCGGCGAGGAACGACGTGCGGTTCCACAGCGCAAAGGGCACGAGCACGAAGCCGGCGAGCGAAGTAAGCTTGAATTCGAGGATTGTGATGAAAAGCTGGATCGCGAGGATGAAAAAGGCGGCGATGACGACGACCCAGGCGATCACCAGCACGGCGATCTCGATGAAATTGTCGAAGAAGGCGATCGGGCCAACCAACTCCTTCGCCTGCTCGAGGAGCGGCCATGCTGCCTCGAAGCCGGTCCCGGCCAGCTTGCCGGGTCGCAATAAATCGTCAGCCGTAATCGCGCTGCCCCCTGCGGTGAGGCCGAGGCCGGCGAAGCTGCGAAAGATGATATCGGACAGTGTCGAGAAGCTGTTGAGGATCAGGGCGAAGACGCCGACATAGAGGATCTTTTTGAGGAACTTGGCGATGACGTCGTCTTCGCCGCCGAGCGCCCAGAACAGCCCGGCGAGCGTGATGTCGATGCCGATCAGGATCGTGGTCAGGAAACCGACGTCACCGCCCAACAGGCCGAACCCGCTGTCGATGTAGGAGGCGAAGGCCTCCATGAACTGATCGATGACATTCAGGTCATCCATATGGGCGGGTTCCTGCTTGAAGTTGAAAGGTGTCGCGGGGACCGGCGGCCATGAGAGGGGCAAGCCCTACGGCCCCCGCGACGAGACAGGTTCGGACCCGGGGGGAGCTGGGGGCGCGGTCCTCGCCTGCCTCAGCTCATTGGCGTGGCGTGTAAGCCTTGCCGTCGCCGAGGAAGCGGCGCGTCGACTCGCGTGCCTCGCGCGCGATCTGGCCCCGCTGCGCCTGCTCGACCGATTCCGCCCGGAACTGCGCCGCCATCATTTGCTGAAGCTGGAGCTGCTGCTTGGCGGTGAGCGCGAGAAGCTGGTTCGTGGCCTGCTGCGCCTGAAGCGAGCCTTCCGCGCCCTGGCTGCGCGCGACGATGTCGGCGAGCGCCTGCGTGTCGCTCCGTACGTTGTCGACGATGCGGTTCTGGACCCCCATCGTCTGGCGAAACGCGGACATCGCGGTATCGAGTTGATCGCGTGCGCGAGCCACACGCTGATCGCGGCGGAACACCTGATCGAACTCCTGCGGGTAGAGCTGGCGGAAGCGCTCGTCGAGCTGATCGATGCGGAAGTCGACGCCCTGCGCCTGGCCCATGAGCTGGTCGATCTGCTGGAGGCGCTGGCGAAGCTCCTGAAGTTGCGGGAAATCGATCCGGGACAGGTTCTTGCCCTGGTTGATCAGCATCTGCGCTTCGTTCTGGAGACTCTGGATCTGGTTGTTGATCTGGGCAAGCGTGCGCGCGGCGGTGAGCAGGTTTTGCGAATAGTTCGATGGATCGAACACACTGAGCTGGGCCGCGACGGGCGTCGAGGTCAACGCGATGCCGATACCGAGCGAGCCGACGGCGCCGAGCGCGAGAGCGGAGAGGCACGCATATTTGCGGATAGGGATACGGGGCACGGGAAATTACTCCTTGTCTTCTGGGGGGCGGGCGGCAGGGTGACGCCCAAGCAGGTCGGCCGCCCAATCGAGGCCGGCTTGGGAGAGAAAGGTCGCGGCGAAGTCGGCCTGGCCCTTTTCGGCCAGCACCGCGTCTATGCGCTTCTGGCTGTCGGGATCGGACGCGCCGCACAACGCCAGCGCGATCGGGCCTAGCCCAAGCTCGAACAGCCGGTTGCCGCGCGCTGATTGCAGATAATATTGCCGCTTGGGCGTCGCGCGGCTGACCAGTTCGATCTGGCGCGCGTTGAGACCGAAGCGGACGTAGACCGTCTGGCCCTGCGGCTCGATCGCCCGATCATTGGGCAGCAAGATGCGCTGCGGACAGCTTTCGATGATGGCCGGCGCGATCGTGCTGTCGGCGATATCGGCTAGGCTCTGTGTCGCGAACACGACGCTGACGTTCTTCTTGCGCAGCACCTTCAGCCACTCACGGATGCGCGCGGCGAACAGCGGGTGGTCGAGGAACACCCAGGCTTCATCCAGTACGAGAAGCGTCGGCCGCCCGGTGAAGCGCTCCTCGAGACGATGGAACAGGTAGGTCAGCACGGGCGCAACGACGCCCGCCTGCCCCATCAGCGCTTCAGTCTCGAAGCACTGCACGTCGGCGATCGCTAGATCGTCTTCGGCGGCGTCGAGCAGGCGGCCGAACGATCCTTCGAGCGTATAGGGCGCGAGCGCCGATCGCAGCGGTGCCGATTGCAGCAGCAGCGACAGGCCGGTGAGCGTGCGTTCCTCGATCGGGGCGGTCGCGAGATTGGTGAGCGCCGACCAGACGGCCTCCTTGATCTCGGGTGTGACCAGTACTTTCTCATGGGCGAGCAGCGCGCCGATCCATTCGGTCGCCCAGGCGCGTGCGTTGGAGCGATCGATGTGGCGCAGCGGCTGGAAGGCGATCGTTCGCCCGCCCACGTCATCGGCATGACCGCTCTCACCGCCAAGCCCGAGCGCGTGATGCGCGCCGCCCATCGCCAGCACGGCCGCGCGCGCCGAAAATCCCTTGTCGAAGACATAGACCTGGGAGTCTGGATATCGCCGGAACTGAAGCGCGAGCATTGCGAGCAGCACCGACTTTCCGGCCCCGGTGGGTCCGACGATCAGCATATGACCGACGTCGCCGACATGCGTGCTGAGACGGAACGGCGTCGAGCCGCTGGTTTCCGCATAAAGCAGCGGCGGACCGTCGAGGTGCGGATTACGCGCCGGTCCTGCCCATACCGAGGACAGCGGCATGAGATGCGCGAGATTCAGGGTGTGGACGATCGGTTGCCGGACGTTCGCATAGACATGGCCCGGCAGGCTCGACAGCCACGCCTCGACCACATTCATGCCCTCGCGGATGCAGGTGAAGCCGAGCCCGTTGACGATGCGCTCGACCGCGCGGACCTTTTCCTCGACGCGGGCGCGGTCGATATCGGCAACGGTGATCGTCGTCGTCAGATAGCCGAACGCGACATGATCGCCGCCGAGCGCCTGCAAGGCGAGGTCGGCATCGACCACCTTGTTGTCGGCATCGCTGTCGAGAAGCTGGACCGGCTGGTTGTAGATGACTTCGCGCAGCAGCGCGGTGATCGACTTGCGCTTGTTGAACCACTGCCGCCGCAGGCGAGTGAGCGCTTTGGTTGCGTCGGTCTTGTCGAGCGCAATGAAGCGCGTCACCCAGCGATAGCCAAAATCCTCATGGTTGAGTCCGTCGAGGATGCCGGGACGGCTCGCGTTCGGAAATCCGAGGATGGTGAGCGTCCGCAGATGCTCGTCGCCGAGCATCGGTTCGAGCCCGCCGGTCAGCGGCGTGTCGGCGAGCAGCCCGTCCAGATAGATGGGCGTTTCGGGCACGGCGACGACATGGCGGCGCGCGGAGATCGCACCGTGGAGAAAGGTCAGCATTTCGCTGTCGCCGAGCGCGCGCACCTCGGGCATGAAGCCTCTGAACAGGTCAAGCGCACGATCCGTCTCGGCGATGAAGCCGGCAAGCGCTTGTCGCCAGTCGCGGCCCTTCGCGTCGTCGCTGCGCTCGATCAGCGCTCGGCCCGCCGTGTCCGCCTGATCGGGCGGAGGCAGGAGGGTGAGCGTCAGATAATAGCGGCTCTCGAAATGCGCGCCCGCGCTTTCGAACGCCGCGCGCCGTTCCTCATCGACCAGCCACGACGCCGCATCGGGAAAGCTGCTGTCGGGATAACCCAGCGCTTCGCGCCGCTCGGCCTCGAAATGGAGTGCCCAGCCCGAGCCGAAGCGCTTCAGGACATTGTTCGCCCGCGCGCAGGCGGCGACAAGCTCGGCTTCGGTGGCGGATTCTAGATCGGGGCCGCGGAACCTGAGGACGCGCAAAAAGCTGCCGTCCTTGTTGAGCACCACGCCGGGCGCGACAAGCGCCGCCCATGGAAGATGATCGGCGAGCCGGTCGGCCTTCTGACGGTATTCGCGCAGATTCAGCATGACAGATGCCCCTTCTGGCGAAGGTGGCGGACAAGGACCGGGGCGAAGTCGGGATCGCGCTTGGCGGCGAACACCGCGAGAGTGTGCCCGAACGCCCACATGGCCAGCCCGGCGATCCACTGCTGGAGACCGAGTCCGAGCGCGGCCGCGATCGTACCATTGACGATCGCGATCGCTCGCGGCGCCCCGCCAAGCAGGATCGGCTCGGCAAGCGCGCGGTGCATCGGCGCCTCGAACCCCTCGATATGGCTGGCGCCATAGGAATTTGGCGCGTTCACGAGATGAGCGCCCCGCCGCCGAAGCTGAAGAAGCTGAGGAAGAAGCTCGACGCCGCAAACGCGATCGACAGGCCGAAGATGATCTGGATGAGGCGCCGGAACCCGCCTGCCGTCTCGCCGAACGCGAGCGTCAAACCGGTGACGATGATGATGATCACCGCGACGATCTTGGCGACAGGACCCTGGACCGATTCGAGGACCTGCTGAAGCGGTTCCTCCCACGGCATGCCCGAGCCGGCGGCCTGCGCGGTGGCGGCGAGCGCAAGCCCGAGGCCGATGGCGGCGCCGGTGAGGAAGATGCTCCGACGATCGGGAATACGGGCAGGAATACGGGACAAGCGCATGGTCATTCTCCTTGGGGTTCGAGGGCGTGGTCGGGAGTAAGGTCGAGGACGGCGTAGCCGCCGTCGGGATCGAGGCCGGCGACGCGCGCGATCGTGTCGACGCGGCGCGCGAGGCCGCGCCCGGCGATGAACACGATCATGTCGATGGCGTCGGCGATCAGCCGGCGCGGAACGGTGACGACGCTTTCCTGCACGAGCTGCTCGAGCCGGTAGAGCGCCGACACTGCCGAATTGGCGTGGACGGTTGCGATGCCGCCCGGATGCCCGGTGTTCCAGGCTTTGAGCATGTCGAGCGCTTCGCGCCCGCGCACCTCGCCAACGACGATGCGATCGGGGCGGAGCCGCAATGTCGAGCGGACAAGATCAGCCATCGTGACGCCGCCGGCTCCGGCAGTGCCAATCGTACGCGTGCGCAGCCCCACCACGTCGGGCGCGGCGCATTGCAACTCACGCGTGTCTTCAATGATGATGACGCGTTCGTCGAGGTGCGCCATCTCGGCGAGCAGCGCGTTGGCAAGCGTCGTCTTGCCCGAACTGGTGCCACCCGCGACCAGGATGTTCTTGCGCTCGACCACGGCCATCGACAGCAGTCGCGCCGTGTCGGCGGGCATGATGCCGTCCCGCACATAGTCGAGCAAAGTGTAGATGCGCGCCGCGGGCTTGCGGATCGAGAAGCACGGCGCGAGGCTGACCGGCGGCAGGATACCCTCGAACCGCTCGCCCGCGCCTTCGCCGTGCGGTGGCAGCTCGGCTGACACGATCGGCGCATTGCCATGAACCTCTGTCCGTGCGTGGCTGGCAACCAGGCGGATGATCCGCTCGACCTGCGCGGGCTCATATTTGGTGCCGGTATCGATCCGGCCTTCGCCGAGTCGATCAAGGCGCAACACGCCGTCCGGGTTCACCATGATCTCGATGACCACCGGATCGGCCAGCGCTGCGGCGATGGTCGGCCCCATCGCGGTGCGCAGCATCGCGCGCCGACGCCCTGCGGAATTATCGGAGCCGAAAAGCGTGTCGCTCATCGCCCACCTCCATTGTCTTTCGCGGAGGCAGCAAGCGTGCGCTGGCCGCTGGCGAGCGCTTCGCCGACGCGGGCAATGAACGCCTCGAAGCGGTCTCGGCCGATCGCACGCGCCGCTTCGTCGGCTTCGGCCAAAGGGGCCTGCACCATCAGTTCATAGCGGATGAACAGCGCCAGGCTCTCGAGCAGCACATGCCCGTCACGCTCGACACGCCCCAGCGCGAGCGACATGCGATCGAGCCGCTGGCTGAACTTGTTCTCCAGCTCGCTCGCCGCCTGCCGGTTGAGCCAGGCGGTGAGCGCGTCGGTGAGGATCGCCGATTTGGACGCGCCGGGCTGGCTCGCCAGCGCCTCGAAGCGGTGGCTCAGATCTTCGGGCAGGAAGAGCTGGTAGCGGACGCGGTTGGGTTTGATCGCGGCCATTGTCAGAAGTCCGGCAGCATGTCGGCGCTGCGACCCTGATTGATCGCGTGAGCGCGGATCAGCGTGCCGGTGGCGCCGGCGCGGTCCATCGCGTGCTTGTCGGCGATCGTGTCGGTGTCGTCGCTGTCCAGGCCGAGCAGGTCGAGCTGCTTTGGCGGCTCGGGTTTTTTGGCGGGTTCTTCGCCGAGGCCGGGGTGGCGCTGCTGTTGCAAGCCGCCGTCCTCATCCGCCTTCGCATCGTCATCGGGCTTGCCGAGCCGGGTATCGGGCGCGCGGACCAGTCCGCTCCAGTCGTTGGGGCGTGCCTGCGGCCGGTCGGGATAGTCTCCGGGCGCGGGCTGCGGCGGCGGTGCGATCCGCTCGCGGAAATTGCGGTCCTCGTAATAGCGCAGCTTCCTCGCGCGGATCGGGGCCATGCCGGAGACAAGGACAAGCTCATCCTTGGGCGGGAGCTGCATCACCTCGCCGGTGGTCAGGAGTGGCCGGGCGGTCTCCTGCCGGCTGACCATGACGTGCGCCAGCCAGGGCGCGAGCCGGTGGCCGGCATAGTTGCGCATCGCGCGCTGTTCGGTGGCGATGCCGAGCGCGTCCGAAATCCGCCGCGCCGTGCGCTCGTCGTTGGTCGCAAACGCGACGCGGACATGGCAGTTGTCGAGGATCGAGTTGTGCTCGCCATAAGCCTTCTCGATCTGGTTCAAGGACTGCGCGATCAGGAAGGCGCGCACTCCATAGCCCGCGAGAAAGGCAAGACTGGTCTCGAAGAAGTCGAGCCGCCCCAATGCCGGGAACTCGTCGAGCATCATCAGGAGCTTGTGCTTGCCCGCCCTGGCGGGATCGGCATCGAGCTTTTCGGTGAGGCGGCGGCCGATCTGGTTGAGCACCAACCGCACCAGCGGCTTGGTGCGGCTGATGTCCGATGGCGGGATGACAAGGTAGAGCGAGACCGGATGGCCGGCCTCGACGAGATCGGCGATCCGCCAGTCGCAGCGCGATGTCACCGCGGCGACGGTCGGGTCGCGATAGAGCCCGAGAAACGACATTGCGGTGGAGAGGACGCCGCTGCGCTCGTTCTCGCTCTTGTTGAGCACCTCGCGCGCCGCCGAGGCGACGACGGGATGGATCTGCGGCGCATCCTTCGTGCCGAGGTGATTGGTGGTCATCATCCGCCGGAGCGTGGCGGTGAACGGCCGCTGCGGGTCCGACAGGAATGTGGCTACCCGTGCGAGCGTCTTTTCTTCCTCCGCATAAAGGACGTGGAGGATCGCGCCGACCAGGAGCGAATGGGAGGTTTTCTCCCAGTGGTTGCGCCGTTCGAGCGCGCCTTCGGGATCGACCAGGATGTCGGCGATGTTCTGGACGTCGCGGACCTCATGCTCGCCGCGCCGGACCTCCAGCAGCGGGTTGTATTTGGCGGAAGCGGGATCGGTCGGATTGAACAGCAGGACGTGGGAGAAGCGCGCGCGCCAGCCGGCGGTGAGCTGCCAGTTCTCGCCCTTGATGTCGTGAACCACGGCGCTGCCGGTCCAGCCAAGCAGTGTCGGTATGACCAGCCCGACGCCCTTGCCCGAACGGGTTGGCGCGAACGCCATGATATGTTCGGGGCCGTCATGCCGGAGATAGCGGCCGCGCGAGCGGCCCAGGAATACGCCGGCATCACCGTAAAGGCCGGCCCGCTCGATCTCGTTCGGCCTGGCCCAGCGCGCCGAACCATAGGTGGTGACGTGACGCGACTGCCGCGCGCGCCAGAGCGAGCCTGCGATCGCCGCGCCGCAGCCGATGAAACCGCTCGCGCCGGCGAGCGCGCCGGCCTTGTCGAAAACATGCGGCGCATAGGCATCGTAGTGATACCACCAGGGGAAGAGCGCCCAGGGACGATAGACCGGCGTGCTTCCAGCCATGAACCAGGCCGGACCAAGTTCGGGCTGGTAGGCGAGCATCGCCGCCGCCCATTGGGTCGCCGCCCAGAGGCCCGCGATCACGATTGCGAACACGACAAGGATCTGGCCGATGAGCAATTTGGTCGGGGTCACGTTGAAGCTCCCGCCCATACCGCCGGATGCGGTCGGGGCGCGGCTTCAAGACTCGGCTATGGGCCGCCCGAAATGAACGGAGCCGCTGGGGGCTGGTGGGTGACCGAAGGAGATCACTCGTCGGCGACTGACTCAATATTCCAGCTCTGTTCTTTTGATCGAGCTATGACCCGAGTTGATGATTCTGCCCTGTCGTTGTCCCTCGAGGTGGCACTGACCACCACACCGCACCGCCGATGACCCGCTACACCCTGCAAAAATCCGAGCTGCAAATTCGGGCTTGCGTGTCGGATTATCAGACATTATATCGCATTTAATGTAGTGAAATCGTGCGAGGCATGCATGGCGACAATCGCTCCTCCGCAGCCCGCGGCAACCGCGTTTCCCAAAGCCGACGCCATTAGGGCGTTGGTCGACGAACTGCTGCAAGTGGCCAGGGCTGAGGCACAGGTGCGCGGAATTGCCCTGCCTCCGGAAAACCCGAAGATCATCCAGGCGCCCGTGCCACTCGACTCCTTGTCCGTGGTCGACACGCTTTGCGCGGTGGAGCAGGTCCTCGACATCGAGCTTCGCGACAGCATCGTCCGCACCGGCGGCTACAATTCGATCGAGAAGGCGATTGACGACCTCCTCCCTAAGATCGAACGCGTCTGGGTTAAGAAGAAAGGGTCGAAGCCATGACCAATCTCGCACTCCGCCAGGAAGGCGACGAGCAGGAGCGGCGGCGCTTGGGCGACCGTCTGCGCGAAGCACGGAAATATCTCGGCCTCAAGCAGGAAGAAGTTGCTGCCTATCTCAAGATTCCCCGGACCGCGCTTACCGATATCGAGAATGGCCAGCGCCGCGTTGAAGCGATCGAACTGACGCGGCTTGCCCGTCTTTACCGCCAGTCGGTGGCCTATTTTACCGGCGAAGACGAGGCCTCCGCGAGCCTTCCCGCCGATGTCGCCCATCTGGCGCGACGCGTTGCGGCCTTGTCGACTGAGGACCGGGCCGAGCTGAGCCGGTTTGCCGAATATCTCCGCTCGCGGTCTGGCGGCGAACGGAGCTGATCGATGGCGTCGGATTATGCGAGCGCGGTTCGCGCTGGTACGATGGCAGCGGGCCGCCTGCATCGCGAACTCGATACGCGCGCACTGATCGAGACCCAAGGCGGCAGCGTCGATGTCTTCGGCGCGATCCATGCCGTGGGTCTACCCTTGCTGCTTCGTCCTCTGAAAGGCCTGCTCGGCGCCTATCTCAGCGCACCTGCTCCTGGCGTTCTCGTCACGACGGAACGACCGATGAGCATCCAGCGCTTCACGGCCGCGCACGAACTCGGGCATTTTTCGATGCGACACGAGCCGAGCCTCGACGATGAGAGCATCCTGCGCCGGATGCCGATGTCGCCCGAACCGGGAAACAACTTCGAGGAAACCGAAGCCGACGCCTTTGCGATCGCCTTCATGATGCCGAAATGGCTGGTGCTCGCGCACAGCGCGCGACAAGGATGGCAGATCGATCATTTCCGGCGCCCCAATGTCGTCTATCAGCTCTCGCTGCGGATCGGCGCCAGCTATGAGGCGACGTGCCGCACCCTGGTTCGCTACAATCTGATTTCGCCATCGGTGATGACCGACCTGCTCCGGACGCAGCCGCGCAGCCTGAAGGTCGATCTCCTCAAGGACTATCGGCCCGACAACTATCGCGGCGACGTCTGGCTGCTGACCGAGCGCGATGCCGGCTCGCGGATCGATGGCAGTCGCAATGATCTTTTCGTGCTGCAGCTCGAAGAACATAGCGGCGGTGGGTATCTCTGGGATCTCGACCAACTGATCGCCAGCGGCTTCGCCGTCGTTCGAGACGAGCGTGAGGCAATCGACGGCGATGGCATCGGTGGTCCCGTTGTCCGCCGTGTCACCGCGGCGCCCGATGCGCCGCGGCGCGGCCGCATGTCGCTCGACGAGCGGCGGCCGTGGCAGCCTGCGCCGGCCCTCACCAGCCTGACGCTCGATTTCGACCTCACCGGCCCGGAACAGACGGGCCTGTCGCGCGCCGAACGGCGGCACCTGCTCGAGGCCGCCTGACGCCCCATGATCGATATCGTCCGTGACCTTCGGCCGCTGTTCGGGCCTGCGCGCGATCAAGGCGCGCGGCCGACATGCCTCGCATTCGCCGCGAGCGACACCCACGCCGGGCTTCGCGACGGCTGGGCACCGCTGTCGTGTGAATTCGCCTTTTATGCCGCGCAGAAACGGGCGGGCAGACCGCCGACGAGCGGCGCACTGCTATCCACAATGCTGGACGCGCTACGGCTCGATGGCCAACCCGACGAGAAAGGCTGGCCGTATCTGGCAGCGGTTCCAGCCGATCATCGACTGTGGACGCCGCCGGCGACCGTTGGCCCGCTCTATGGCCGCAACGGACAGAGGGATGGAACCGACCTGTCATCCATCCTTGCCGCGCTGGATCGTGACACGCCGGTGCTCATGCTGACGATGCTGTCACGGTCTTTCTTCCAGCCGCGCGGTGATGGCGTCGTCGATCCGGCGAACGACGAACTCCCCGAGCCAGCGCAACGGCACGCGGTCGTCGCGGTCGGGCATGGAACCGTGGACGGCACCCCGGCCATTCTCATCCGCAACAGCTGGGGACCAGGTTGGGGCTTGGAAGGCCACGCCTGGCTTACTGAGCGCTTTCTAGCGCCGCGCCTTTTCGCCACGGCAAATTTGACGGAGGAAGTCGATGTATCTTCCCATACCGCCGCAGCCTGACTGCGTTGCTGGCTGGCGCGAGGCGGTCCGGCTCGTCGACCTCGCCACCGGACACCAGGCGCAGAATGTCGTCATCTCCGTGGCCGAGCCGACTGCGCGCGCAACACTCGCCGATCCCGTCGTGGCGGAAGTCGATGCCTTCCTTTCGGGCCATGGCAAGAAGCCCATCGAGACGGTCGCCAACACGATTTTTCCGGCAGCGCTGTACAGGCGCTACGGCGCGCCGCAATTCTTCGACCGGTTTCGCGACAACGTGCTGCCGAAGGTCCGGAGGTCGGGCGCTTGGTCGGGCTATTATTTCGAACGGATGATGGAATTGCCCCGCGCCGACGGCCAGCCAATCAATCAAATCTGGGGCATCGTCGAGCGCCTGCGCAACCCGAACGTCCGAGCGCTCAACAAATTCGAACTGCTGATCTTCGACCCCGCCCGCGACGTGAATGACTCGCCCTACGGCGGTCAGTGCCTGAGCTTTGCCAGTCTCAAGCTGATCGGCAAGGGCGACGATCGTCGCCTCGGCATGACCGCGCTCTACCGCAATCACTACTATATCGAAAAACTGCTCGGCAATCTGATCGGCCTCGGCCGTCTGCTCGAATTCATCGCCAAGGAAGGCGGGGTCGCGCTGGGTCCGCTCACGATCGTCTCGACCAACGCCACGGTCGACACCGCCAACTGGAACCGCGGCGATCTTAAGCAACTCTTTGAACGCTGCGATCAGGCGAGCGCACATCTCCGTGCTGCGGCGTGAGGCGCGCCCAACGGCAGTTCTAGCGGCTCATCGTTGTCATCCGCGACACCGTACAGGCTGAACATGCCCTCGATGAACTCGCGCTGCCCGCCGTAGCTCGGATGGCGGACCGCGGTGGTCGGAATGTCGAGACCGTCCAGCGCCAGGTGAGCGTCGCGCCCGATCGCGACGATCTGGCGGGGCCGGATCATTGACACGAGGGCTTGCAATATCGGCCAGGTCGCCTCGCGCTCGCTTCGCGTGTGGCATCGGTTCGACATCGGATCATCCGCTTCATGGGGATGGAACGGGAAAACGTTCCAGAGCATGACAGGCTGACCGATCCGCTCTAGCACACGCCAGACGATCGCCGCGGTGCGCTCCGCCACGGCGGGTCCCTGCGTCGCACGTTCAAATGCGATGCCGCCCATCAGCGTGCCGGCATGTCCGAGGTGAATTTCGTCGGTCAGCGGTACGCCCGTACGCCGCCCCCCGCGATAGCCGAGATCACGCGCGATCCAGATCGTTTCGACGCGATGATCAAGCGCCGCGGTGAGCAGCATTTCGAGATTGTCGCGGCGCCGGGCGGCGGCGTCGCTGCGGTCATGGACCGTGCAGCGATCGCGCCAGGGATTGAACACTGAGGGAAGTTCGGTCGCCGCCAGGGTGGACACAAAGGATTTCGGGGTCATGACGGCAATTCCTTGATACGCAGGCGGCGATTGGCGAAGTCGATCAGGACGCGGCCGCGCCGATGCTCCTGAAGGAAGCGGAAAGCCGTATAGCCCTGGAGGATCGCTTCCTCCCAAAGCCACAGCGGACAGCGTTCTGATTCGTAGCCGGCGACGAACTGGCGGACATGCTTCAGCATGTCCAGCGGAAGGCCACCGCGCTTCACGTTTTCAAAGTACCGGAGTTGCTGCGCTTGTCCGAAAATCCAGGAAGTTATGCCCTCTTCGATGAGAATCGCCCGAGCACCGTCTTCGGCGTCGTCGAGTTTCGGATCGCTCTTGCGCTTGAGACGGAGCAGCGCACGCAGCACTGGCGACCAGCCAAGCACCGCGACATAAGCGTAGTGAAAGACATCGTGGAAACGATAGTCGTCGGGTTCGAGCGCGTTGTCGGTGAGCCGGTCGCCGACATACACACCGCTTGAGCGTTGATACACGAATGTCTGCCCGCGAACGGTGCGTTCATAGACGTCGATCGCCATCCGCCGCGGCAATTGCTCTTCTGGGTCGAGCGCCGCATCGGTCGGCGCCGGATAGATGCGCTCGCGCGGCCAGCGATCGAAGATCTTGTGAAGATTCTTCACGGCGGCAGCCTCGATGGTAACACCGGATTCGTTTGCCGCCTGGATCAACCGGCGCATGACCGCGACCAGCCGGCCCGCGAGTGCTTCGCGGTCCTTCGCAAGACCGCCCGCCTGGAAATCGTTGATGAGCAGCCCAACGTCGCCTGCCAGCGCGAGCAGGCTATGCTCGAACTGCGGCATCGGTGCCTTGGCAAGCGGAATGTGCTGCGGCTGCAGCGCATGGAAACTGAGCGTTTCGTTGCCGCCCGTCTGCCATTGTCCGCCGTTTGTCGCCGCGGCGGCAGCGATGTCGCTGAGCGCCATGCGGCTGCGCCGTGCGATCGCCGCCAGATACCAAAGGACGTCACCAAGCTCTTCCGCGACGGCGTGAGCGTAACCCAGGTAGGAGGCATCGTCGCGCTGCTTTTTCTTGGCCTCACTGAGCAAGCTGCCGACTTCGCCGAAAAGGCCAAGCATCGAGAAGCCCAGTGCGCGGCCACCGCTGCGTTGATCAGTCCGCGCGGCCTGCTTCGCATAATCCGCAACAGTGAGAGCTTCGAAATCCTCGCTCATCGCCTGCCCTTCCGGCGATCCGATATCGCGTCTGCGGGGACGCTCACGCCATAGGCTTCAAGTGCCCGCAGTACGATCATCCGGATCGGCTCGCGGGAATCGAGCGACCGTTGACCGAGATCGCGTTTCGTAACGGCAGGAATCTGCACCTGAAGATGCTCGTCGCCGACATCGGTTTGCGCTGCGATATTTTTCATGAATCCATGAAAACATAATTTCATGAAAATAGAAAGCCCGAATCCTCCGGATCAGGAGACGCTCGGCCCGCTGCGCTGCCGCCCGAGTGTCCAGTTGATCCCGCCGTCGCGCATGATGCCCGAGACCGATTTACCGACATGGCGATCGAGAACAGAGCGCCACGGCACCAGCGTGAAATCGCGCGACCGTTCGATGAGCGCATGGCGACCACTCGTCATCTCGACTGCGCGCACGAGCCTGCCTTGAACAGCCTCCCCCTCTCTGGCCTCGGCGAACGGAACGCCTAACTTGTCGGAGAGCTGGCGGGCGACACGCAGCAATTCTCGCCGCTGGAGCGCGGCGAGCATCCCTCGCCGATAGACCGTCTGCCCATCCTGTTCGTCTGCAAGCTGTTCGGTGATCAGCCATTGCCGTCGCATCGCCTGCGCTGAACGAACCTCGTGCCCGAACCCAGCATCGCGCACTGGCACCGGCGCTTCGGCGACCAGCTCGCGATCGAGCCAGGTCGCGGCATCGGTTCCCGGTAATTTGTCGAGCGGGATCGCCGACAGGGTTTCAATGGCAACGGGGTGGTCGCGGAACTGCATGGCTTCGAACCTCTCGACCCTGGCGAGATGGTCCGGCGCGATGATCCAGCTTCCGTCGGGCTCGCGCTCGACGACGCCCGAGATTTTTCGCATCGCTTCAAGCCGCCGGACATGCGTTTCGGCGAAGCGTTCGCTGGCGGTCGGATCGTGCTTCAGATGGGCGTCGATCGAATAGCGCCCGCCGTTCGCCGCCGCGATCTCGTCGATCGTCCGATCGACGGCGCGAATGCCGCCCTCGCGTGGCGCGATCCGGACGATGGCATTTTCGGGGATCGTGTCGACCAGCTCGCCCTTGCCGATCTCGGCATAATGGGTGCGCCCGTCGATGCCGTCGACCAGCAGATAATGACGGTCTTCATGTTCGTCGGCGAGCCCGCGCATCACGACGCGGCCGATGATCGGCGTCGCCTCCTTCGCGACCGGGTCGTAGATGACGCGATCGACCGCAGCACGATCGAGCTTCCGCGCGGTCAGCTCGCGCTGCATGGTGCGGATGATGTCGCCGCGCTCGCCGATCTGGCGCAGTGTGTTCGCAAGGTCGGGCTCAAGCCGCCAGGTGCCGTTGCCGACATGCGAGGCGAGTCCCATGCGCCCGAGTTTCTGCAGGCGACCGACGCGAAGCGATTGCTGGAAGGGATCGCCATCGCTCGCGCTGACCAGCCGCGCGGTATCCATGTCGCGGATCAGCCGTCTGTCGATCGCGGTCAGCCGCTCGGCACCCGTATCGCTGCGAAGCCGCTCTTCGATTTCAAGGTCGGTGCGCGGCCCCAGGTCGAGGTTGACGATCTCGATCGCCCGCTGCCGGCTCCCGTGCGAGATATACTCGCGCGCGATCAGCAGATTCTCACCCCGATCGTTTACGCCGCGCACCACGATATGCGTGTGCGGATGGCCGGTATTGAAATGGTCGACCGCCACCCAATCGAGCTTTGTCCCAAGATCCTGCTCCATCTGCGTCATCAGCCGGCGCACGAACGGCTTCAAGTCGGGATACTGGTCGGCGTCCTCGGCCGACACGATGAACCGGAACTGGCGGCGGTCGCCGTCACACCGTTCGAGGAACGCCTTGCCATCGGCGACGTCGCTGTCGGGCGAGTAGAGCGCACCAGCCTCGCCCTCACGGGTCACGCCGTCGCGCTGAATATAGCGAAGGTGCGCCTTCGCACCGCCCATGCCTTTCCCGCCAAGGCCGACAGGCCGTATCTTGACGATCACGCGGCGCGACCGGAACGCGCCCAATCGGTCGCGCGATCTGAGCACCCGCGCAACACTCGCGCCGCGCCCGATCCGGCTGCCGTCGAAACGGCCGCGCCTGCCCGTTTTCATGCCGGCCCGCTTTGCCGCTTTCACGACGCGGCTCAGGTAGCGCTGCTCCTTGCCCCGGCCGCGCATCCGGCCCAGCTGCGGTTCGAACTCATCATCGCGCATAGCGGCGTCCTTCCATGCCGGAATGACGCTCCCCGCCGATAAGAATGGCGCGTCCTCGCCAGAGCGCAAGGAGTCTCGCGATTGGGATCGGAAAAGCCCAGAAAACCGCCACTCCTGGTAACCCTGTCTCGCACTCAAAGGGCGAGTCTCGCAAAAGCCTTCAAAAAACGATGTGCAGACAAACACTTACAAAATCGCGAGATTTTGCCTCTATCTTGCCATCGAGCCCGACTGCCACCTGCCGCCCCAGACGCCCGCTTTGCCTTCCCGCCTTCCCGATCAAAAAAGGGGAGCGGCGCCATGCGGCACCACTCCCGCGAACCTGCCCCTTCAACAGCGCATCGCCTTATTGCCAGCCTGCCTGTTCGGCCTGACGCAGCGCCCGATTGCACCGCTTCAGCCTCTTCTCAGCGGCCCTTAATTCGGCTTCGATCTGCCGCCGTTCTCCCGCGTCATCGCACCATGAAAGCTCCGCGCGAAGCTCCTCGATCTGTTGTTCAACCGACATCTCATCCTCCTGATACAAGCGAAAGATGAGCCATCGCCCGGCGGGGAGCGGGCGGGGTCAACCACCGCGCAGCGGCCGCGAAGCGGGCGACGGGGGAGCCGATTTTCTCGTCGCCGGAGTGGAGCGAAGCGGAACGCAGGTGGCGTGAAAATTGGGGGAACCGTCGATGGTTGAGGCGGTCCGTTCGCCGCCGGATACTCGGTGCTTGCTGAGCGGATTTCTTCCTCTCTGCAGGCCCGCAAGCGCGTTCCGGTGCAGGAAAAGGCCCACGCCAAGCCCTCAAGGCATGAGGAAAGCCCCGCGCCGGGTGACCGGCGCGGGGCCGATCCGGCTCAGTCGCCGGGGTTCCAGATAACGGCGAACGCGTCGTCGTCGTCCTGCCCGGCGGCGCGGCCGAGATTGGCGTAGAGGGTGCGGCCGCCAAGTTCGGGGGCCGACATGGCGAGGCGGACATATTCGCGCTGGCTCACCTCGCCGGTGCGGATCCAGCCGCCGCCCAGTTCGACGCCGTTCGACAGCACGCGGTAGTCGGGCTGGTCCCCGGTCTTACTGCGGTTGGGGATGATGGCGATCTCGGCATTGACCGAAAGCGTCTTCAAGGCGCCCCGGAACGAACCGTCGTTCTGGCGCTGGACATGACCGATTGAGGGCATTTCTCGTCTCCTTGCACATTCGCCCGACCCGATGCCGGGCGATGGGCGGACCGAAGGGACGGCCCTTGAGCGCGCTGCGAACCGCAGGCCGAAGCGAAGCGGAGGACCGGAAGCGCGGGGCTGATTTGGAGCGAAGCGGCCGCGAGGAGCGCCGCCAAAGCGGCGCGGGGAAATCAGTTCCGCGCGATGGTTTCGCGAGGCGCGCGGCCGTCCCAGGTCATGCGCCCAAGGAGCCGGCGACGGGTTGGTGAGACACGAAAGGACGAGATGCGCGCGCGGACAGGAAGCCCAGTCCGGCGTCTTTCCGGGAAGCCATGATTGCTTTCGCGGCCACGAGGCCGCGGCTATAGCCTCACGGCGATGAACGAAGGAACGACGATTGCGGGGCAGATCGAACGGCTGATCGTGCGGCTGGACGGCGCGGCGGTGTGCGATGCCTGCGTGACTGACCGGCTCAACCTGTCGGTTACCGCACAGGCCAATGTCGTCACCTGCGCGCTCGGCGGCACGCGCGGATTCGAGCGGCAGAAGGACGAATGCACGTTATGCGGAAGCGCCCGGACGGTGATCCGCCGCACCGCCCGGTAGGTCAGGCGGCAGGGGTTTTCGGCACGCGAGCGCGCAGTGCGGCGCGATTTGGGCTAGTTGCCGTCGCCCGCGAGCGCGCGCGACAGCGCCTCGTTGGTCGCGTCGATCTCGATGCGGTCTGCGAAAATCGCGCACCAGCCGCCACCGAACTCCCCGATGCGGGGCTTGGAACAGGTCATGGCCCATTCAAAGCCGATCGGCCCCTTGGCGAGCGTTTCGGGGCAACATCGCTGGATCACCACCGCGATGGCAGCGGCATCGAAATCGTCCATGCTGGCGAAACACACGATCCGCGCGGATGGATCGTCGGGGCAGGTTTCAGCGATGAAATCGGCTCCGATGGTGGGAAATTCGGGATCGTTGAACGCCTCGCGAAACCCGCTCCACCGCGCGTTCGCATCGTCCGGCGGAAAGGCTGCGAGCAGCGCCGCGCTCGGCGGATCGGGCGCGTCGTCATTCGCTAGCGCGTAGCCAGCGTTTGCGACTTCCTCGATCAGCGCGCACTCGGCGGCGGTGCAGCGAAAGGCGAAGCTGCCCTGAATCCAGATGTCAGCCATTGCTCGCCTCCTCCCGTTCGGGCGTGATGACAAGCGGGGGCACCGCGAAGTCGGCCGCATCGAAATGCGCGATGATCGCCGCATAGCTGCCCAATCGCTCGGCGGTGCAGCGCCCCATGAGGATATAGTCGTCCTCGTCGGCAGCGTAGCTTTGCGGTTCGCCGCTGCCGGTGAACACGGTGCGTTCCGCACCCCACTGGCAGGCATAGGCGCCCGACCAGCGCGCGAAGAAAAGCCCATGCGCGATGCAGAAGGCTTCGAGTCCCTCGAACCGCCCCCAGGCGACCTCGTGCGCCATGAGCGCCAAGGGCTCGCCCTCGGGCAGATCGCCGAGCGCGAAGGGTTCGCCGTCCCATTCGGTGGACAGCCCTTCGTTCGCGATGGCCTCGGCGAAGGCGGGAAGCTGGCTGGCGGGGAGCGTCCCGCCGATGGTGATGGATGCCGAAACACGGTCGGCCATGACAAGTCTCCTGTCTGAAATCCGCGCCGCGAGGGCCGCTTGCGGCCGAGCGGCGCGGCGATTTTATGGGGGACGGAACGGGCGGCGGGTGCGCCGCCGCCCGTCCAGTTTCATGCGGCTTCGCGCTCGGGCTGTTCCTGCGGCTCGGCCTTGGCAGGGGCCGGAAGCGCAATCACCGCGCCGGGGCCGGTCGGTTCCGGCTCGCGGTCGGGGCGCGCCGCGAGCACCTTGGCATGAGCCGCGACGGTGCCGACGCCGCCGCGCGCCGTATAGGTAGCGGGCGGGAACGCCATCCATTTCGGCACCCAACCCTCGACCTTGGGCCGCCCGTTCGCACCCTCCAGATGGTCGCGGACGATGCGCTTCAAGACCTTGCCCGGTTCCTTCGCATTGGCGGCGGCGACAGGTTCGCCCGCCACCTCGGCGACGATGCGGGTCAGCACCTCCTTGTCGCGGACACACTCGAAAAAGGCGTCGTCGGCCTGCCAGTAGCGGGCCATATCGACGCCGATCTCGCCGCCGACCGCCTCGATGGCGGCGCTGCCGCTGGCGAGCGTTTCGCCCATGACGATGACGATCACGTCCATTACGGCGCGGTCGGGCACGTCGAGCAAGCGCAGGAACACGCCGACCAGTCCGAAGTCGTCGCCGTTGCCGCCTGTGACGGTCGGTTCCTCGGGCGAGAAGCCGAGAAGGTCCAATACGGCGCGGCGCTTCGCGTCGAAGTCGGTTTCCGCGCGGCAAGTTTCGACGCTTTCGCGCACATCGTCGTTGCGCGCGGTCTGCGGCTCGGGCTTGACCGTCCACAGTGGCGACCCGACGATGACATGGGCGACCATCAAGCGCAGCGCGACCTTGGGATGACGGGTCAGCGAGGCGCGGACAGCGGCATGACGGTGCAGGTTGATATAGGTCTGCATCGTGCTCGTCACTTCGGGGCGCGGCACTTTGGGGCCGGTTTCGATTGCCTCGCCGCGTTCGAGCCGCTTGGCCTCCTTGCTCGTCACATAGCCTTCGTGGACCTCGACCTCGCCGCTTTCGCGCACATCTATATACACGCGCCCGCCCTTGCGCTTGGGTGCCTTGGCGAACTCATAGCGGTAGAAATATTCGCCGGGCGGGACGATCACCACGTCGAACCATCCGGCATCCAGATAGTCCTCCTTGCGCGCGTCGATTACGGCGTTCTGCGCGGTCCAGAACGCGTCGGCATCTGCAAAATAGCGGTCTTCGCCGAACAGATCGGCGACGATCGCAAGGCCGCTCGCATCGACGTCGAACAGGGCATGTTCGACCTTGATCGACTGCCCGCCGAACAGCCATGCCTTCAATTGCTGGCCGGTCGGGCAATAGGCGTCGTCATCGTCGTAGAGCGCCAGCCATGCCTTCTGCTGCTGCTTGCTCGCCAGCGTCAGATGCCGGACGGTCGCCGCGTTGATCTTCTCCTTGCGGTAAAGATCGCGGATGCGCGGAAGCAGGTTGCCGAGCGCTAGGATACGCTTCACGCCAAGCTCGGGAATGCCGAACGTCGCGGAGATATCCGCAATGTCGCGGCCCTCCTTGACCAGCCGTGCGAAGGTTTCCCATCGCGTCACCTCGTCGGGATCGAGCCGGGTGTTCTCGAGAAGCGATGCCTCGATGGCGTCGGCGTCGTCCCCGGCGTCGAGGATGGCGACGGGAAGCGGGCCGTGGTCGATGCCCTCGACAAGCGCGATGGCGTTCGCCGTCCAGCGCCGCCGCCCGGCGACGATTTCGTGGACGCCATTATCGTTGCCCGCCTGCGGGCGCACGATCAGCGGCACGATGACACCGCGCTTGCGGATCGAGGGCAGAATGTCGCCCACGTCCGGGGGCTTGGGTCCGTGCCGCATGTTCACCTTGGACGGAACCAGCTTGCTATGGTCGATAAAGTCGAGTTTCATTGGTCTGCTCCTTCTGGAGCGCCGGTCCCGTTTGTCTTGCTGGATGGGCGGGACCGGCACTCAATGCGGCGAAACGCGCCGCGCGTCATCCGGCCCCTCGATCATCAAGAGGCGGCGGAAGCTCGTTGCCGTTCCGGCTATCGGTGATGCGGCGAAGTTCGGCTTCGGCCAGAACGATTGCACCCATGCGCCGCGCGGTATCGGACCATAGCGAAAGCGGGGCCAGCGGCTCGAAATGCTCGTCGCGCTCGATGAACAGGCCGAAGGGCAAGCGGACGCCCGCAATCTCGGTAAGCGAGAACACGCCCATTTCCGGGCATCCGAACCCCAAGTCGGCGAGGCCGAACAGCGTGTCTCCATCGTCGTAAAGCTCGGTGGCGATCCACGTCGCCGCGCCGACCGGATTGAAGAATTTGACCACCGGGAACGGGTCGAACCGTTCGTCGCGCTGCTCGTGGAGGCGGCTGGCGCGCGCATTCGCGCGCAGCGCCGAAAGGATCGCATGGGGGAGCGTAATCATGCCGCTTCCCTCCCTTCGTCCTGCGTCTCGGCGTAGCGGGCAAGCAGCCAATCGGCGGCCTTGCTCGCCTGACTGGCCGCGCGAAAGATCGCGCGATTGTCCTCGCGCAGCACGTCGAGCCATGATGCCAGATAATCGGCGTGACGAACGGTCGGCACGATGCCGAGCGCGGCGCAAAGGAAGGCCGATCCCATCTCGGCGATCAATTCTTCGCGCGCATAGTCCTTGCTGCCGAACGCATTGCGCAGATTGCGATTGAGGCGCGACGGGTGGCCGCTGGCATGACAGAGTTCGTGCAGCGCCGTCCGGTAGAAATTGATCTGTTCGTGGAAGGCCGGTTGCGGGGGCACCTGCACATAGTCGGCGCTCGGGACATAGTAGGCCTTGTCCCCACCGATGCGGAAATCGACGCCCGATGCCGCAATGACCGCTTCGGCGATCGGCACGACTTGGCGTTCGGGAAGCGGTGCGGGGTCGGTGGCAAGGCCGGGGCGCAAGCCTTCGCACTGTGCGACGTTGAACACGGTGAAGCGTTTGAGGAACGGCACCGCGCGGGCTTCGCCGCCGGTCTGGCGCGCGCGTTCCTTCTCGGCTTCGGGGGTGAAGCGGTCGGCATAGACAACCCTTGTCCCGCGCTCGCCTTTCCTGACATTGCCGCCCGCCTCCAAGGCTTGGCGGAAGGTCAGCCACGATTGCGACGGATAGCCGTTCTCGATCACTGCTCCCCACAGGATCAGGACATTGACGCCGCTGTAATTGCGGCTGGTGAGCCCGTTGCGCGGGAGGCCGGGGGCGGCGGAGAAGCCTTGACCATTGGGGCGGCCCCAAGGCTGGACCCAAGGGAAGCGGCCCGCCTCAAGTTCGGAAACAATGCGGCCCGTCACCTCGTCGTAAAGATTGGCGCGCTCCGCCGGGGGCTGGCGTTTGCTGCCCTCTGCGCGCGCGCGTTGGCTGCCGGTCTGGTGCATGGCTATCCTCCAATGCCGCCCCAAAAACCCCAGGGCCTCCCCCGGAGCGGGGGTGGGCGGCGAATTGCGACCTGCCGGGCGCGGCCAGGAGGCGGTCCGCACCCGCAGGGCCGAAATGCAATGGAGGAGCCGGACCCGAGCGCAGTCGAAGGCCGGCTTGCGGGACGCCGGGCCGGGCCCAGAAGGGAGCGCCGCCCACCCGCGCGACGAGGGGAAGGCCCAACGAAAAATGCCGCCGCGCCGGTCAGGCGCGGCGACGACAGGCCGGAGCAAGGCTCCGGCATCCCGCCAGTCCGATCGTCACCTTTGGCCGGGACGCGCGAAGCGTGGCCCGGTGGAGCTTGGCGAACGGATGTGAGCCTAGCGGAATAGAGCGGCGGTCGCGCCGCAGGCGCGAGGCGCCTGAAAACCCGGATGCGTCAGGTCAGACCCTGCCGTCTTGAAGCACTCTCGTCGTGGTCGCCATGCGCGCGGTGACACGAGGAGCGAGCACTCGGCCCACTGGCCCCAACAGATCAACCGTGCAGCGGGGATCCGTTCGAACCGGTGCAAGCGGTCATCGCGGGCAACAGGCTCATCATGGCGGCACCGGCGATGATGATCGCGCCGACCGCCGCGGCGATGCCGGTCGCGGTCGGCCCCGCACCGCCGAGCTGCATCAGGCTGGAGACGACACTGCCGCCGGCGATCCCGGCGGGCACGGCGAAGAGAAGCGCGATCGCTCCGCGAAGCGGAACGGGCAACCGCGACGCGATGAGCATGCGTCCGATCAGCAAGACCGCGACGCCGACGACGAGGCCGAGAAGCAGACCGAGCAACGGCCCCAGTTCGCCACCCCCCGCCCACAGAAATGCGGCCGCACCGAGCCCGACCGGGAGTGCGAAGACGGCGAGCCGGAACATCGCCCAGGCGAAGAGGACGATGCCGGTGGCGGACAGGATCAGACCGAGCAACATCACGACCAACTCCATAGGCTCGGAACATAGCAGAAACACGATTCGGCATGAAGCCCCGATCGGCTCGCACTATGGGCGGTCTGGCGCGTTCTTCTCGGGCGACGTCGATCGCAGCGCGACGAACAGCGTGGCCGCACCGGCTTCGCTCCGGCCGGCAGGGGGCCGGTCGCCGATCGCGAAGAAGATGGCATTGACGGTACGCGGCGTTGCACTGGCGGCCGTGACAGCCGACCGGGAATTGACGGGCACTCCGGCGACGCTCGCGAGATAGGCGCGGGTCTCACCGGGCAGCGCGCGGCCGGTCCGCACGTGCTCGGCATAGCGTGCCGGTCCCGCGTTATAGGCTGCGAACAGTCCGGGATAACCGAAGCGGTCATACATCAGACGAAGATAGAGCGTCCCCGCCAATATGTTGTCGCGCGGGCTATGGGGATCACGTCCGAGCCCGAGCCGCGCGCGCATTTCGGACCAGGTGCCGGGCATGAGCTGCATCAGTCCCATCGCGCCGGCGTGGCTGGTAATCGGGCGCCCGTCCAGCACCGTGCGCCCGCCGCTCTCGGCGCGCATGACGCGCTCGATCCATTCTACCGGCACGCCGAAACGCGCCGAGGCTGCCTCGATATAGGGCCGCCAGTGAACGACCGACTGCGCGTCAGCCGGTGCCGCCGCCAGCAGCGCCAGGGCGGTGATGGCGACCCTCAGCCCAGCCACAGCAGTCGCACCTCGCCGATGACGTCGCCGCGCGATGTCGGTCCGAAATAACGCCCATCGAACGAATCCGGGCTGTCCATCAGCAGGAACAATGCGCCCGAACGCAACATCACGCAGCCATTCCACCACGGCATCGGACGGTCGCGGCCATCGGCTTCGCGGCGTTCGGCCACCGGGTGGCCGTTGACATAGATCTCCCGCCCGCGCGCACAGACGCGATCGCCGGGCGCGGCCGCGACGCGCTTGACCAGCGGGATATTGATCGGAATGTAGCGCCGCTCGGCGGCGAGCCGGCGCCAGCGGTCGGGCACCCGGACCAGCACCATGTCGCCCGATGCGATGTCCTGCCGTCCGCTGACGGCATAGAGACCGATCGGCGCGCTGGCCGATGCGTTCCAGACCAGCCACGGCGTTGGCGGCAGCGCGATCGTGGTCGCCAGCGCGGCCGCGCCGAGACCGATCAGCGCGGTGGGTTTAGCCGGCAGACGGGAGGGTAGCAGCCTAGCCATTGCCTCCCTCCCGCATGTTCGCGCGCGACCAGGCCTCGATATCGTCGATATGGTAGCGCCAGACGGTGCCATGCTTTCGGCACGGCGGGCCGCGCCGCTCCCGGCGCATCTTCTTGAGCGTGTCCCCCGCGAGACCGAGATGGAACGCGGCCTGCTTGGTTGTCAGAAACGGGCAATGCTCGCGTGCCCGCCGAGCGCGCTCCGCGGCCGACGACGCCGTGGCTCCACCGTCCACAGCGGATGAATCCGCCTCGATCCGTGTTCGCGCGCCGCCGCCTGCTTCGGGGTTTGGATCGTGTGTCATGAGTGCAGCGCCCGGTCCGACGAACCCGCGTTACCCGCCGATCAGGCCCGCACGCGCGGCTTCCTGTTCGGCGACATAGGCATCCAGCATGTCGGCCTGGCCGGGGAGCAGCGCGTCGATCGCAGGGAGGCCGTCGATATCGTCCCGGTGAAGCAGCACGGACGGGCACTGGCCTTCGACATTGCCGAGATTGGGGCGATGCTGGGCATAGCCGATGAGCGCGGCCAGATCGGGATCGAACGCTCGAGCGATGGCGGGCGGATAGACGAGATACTGATTCTCGAACGTCCGCAGCCATCCGAGGCAATAGGAGGTGATGACCGCGCGGCGCACATGATCGGACTGGTTAGCGCCGGCACCATGCAGGATCGATCCGAGGAACAGCAGCGCGGAGCCGGGTGGCATTTCGGCGGCGACCGGACGTGCATCGCCCGGTTGCGATGCCGCATCGTGATGGCTGCCCGGCCAGACCAGCGTCGCGCCACTCTCCAGCGTGAACGGATCGATCGGCCAGATGACGTTGATCTGATAGTGCATCCCGGTCTTGACGCCGCCCCAGAGATCCTGGTCGCGGTGCGGCACCTGCGCGAGCGCGCCGGGATGGATTTCGATCGCCTGGGTGAGGTTGAGAACGATACGATCGCACCATTCCCCGAGCACCGTTTCGGCGATACCGCGGATGATCGGGTGCAGCACAAGGCCGGCGATATGCCGTGAACGCCGCAACAACGCGCCAAAGCGCTTGGTGCGGGCTCCGTAGAATCCGCCTTCGCAAAAGGGCGTGGCGACGAAGCGCGGTGCGAGTTCGGCTTCGAGCGCGGTGATTAGCTCGGTCGGCACGGCGTTATCGACAATGACATAACCGTCGGCGAGCAGCATCGCGGCGAGGCGGGCGGGGTCGTGCATCGCCATTCCCTTCACGCGGCTCTTGCCGCCGCATCGGGAGTGATCGCACCCGGTACATAGATGCCGTTCGACGCCAGCAGCGCAGGCGTACCGGCGCAGATCTCGATGCGGAACGCTCCAAGGAACGCGCCATCGATGCGGCGCGCGGGGCCGAGCGGCGCTGCGCGCCAGCCCATCGCCAAAACCTCCTCGCGAAAAGCAGCGGTCACGACGCCGGTTAGCATGGTGATTCCGCTGCCGAGCGCATGATCGACCATCGCCGAGATGAGCCGGTTGCGGACACGCAGGCGTCCGGGGGCGCCCAATCGTTGCGGCAGGCAAAGTCGCGTAATCTCGCGAACCTGCTCCCCCCGGGGCGCATCGCACTCGCAGAGCGACGCGAAACGATCGGCGAGAAGATGTGCGCCCTCTGTCGATAGCAGCCGCATCGACCCCTGGTGAATGCAGCCATCGTCGGTGGCGATCAGATAGACCGCCTTGTCGCCGTCATAGCTGTCGATTTCATAGCGGCCGCCGACGACCGGAACATCCCAGCCCAGCAGATCGACGAACAGGGTCTTGCGGTCCTCGAACATCGAGGCGGCGCGCGCATCGGTAAGCGAGCACCCTTTGACAATATGGATCATGGCAGTAGCTCCCGTTCAAATTGAACAGTCGCGAAGGGAGCAGAGATGAAGGGCTCAAACAGTCGTCAATATTGAGGATGCGGCGATCCCGCTCAGAACCGCGGGACGATCTCCTCGATGCAGACGATTCCGCAGGCGAGCGCGATCGCCGGGAGCTGCGCGCGGGAATAGATTCCGAAATGTTCGCGCAGGTCACGCATGTAGGTGCGCACTGTCGTCGGGGCGATGTTCATCATGATCCCGATCTCGACGTCGCTCTTGCCCATCGCCGCCAAGCGAAAGCATTCGAGCCGCTTTGGGCTGAGATGGGGTAATTTCAGCGGGCGCGCCGGAAAGCCGTGCAAGCGCCGCGCCTCGGTAAACGCCTCGCTCGCCATCAGCGTCGCGATCCGGCAGATATGCGATGGCGGCAATTGCCCGTCGCGCGTTGCGAACGTACAGCATCCGGGCGGCTCGCCGGCGACGCCAATCGGAACGGTGAGGCCGTTGCGCAGGCCATGACGCGCGGCTTCGCGCACGATGCGCGCCTGTCGCCGCGTGAAGCCGCCCAGCAGTCGCTCCATTTCGTGCCAGCAGAACGCCCGGCTTGTCGAGCGCGCCGCGAGCAAGGCGGGATCGTCGCGGTAATAGCCTTCGGCGACGAAAACGTCGCCCCAGCTCTGGAAATTGTCCATGCGGAAATATCGCCCACCGGGCTGAAAGAAGGCCATGCTCTGGACGATCGCGAGCCATGGGAGGCCGAGCTGGCGTGCGGCGGCCTCGCTGCAACTGAACAGCTCGCGATCACTGTTCGCGCGCCTGGCCTGCTTAATATAGGCATCGAGGTCGCGAAACGGCACCGAGGGGCACTCCTTTCGACGCGCGCGTTGCGGGCGCGTCTATCGGGCGCGTGGTTCCAGCCCACGCGCGTGCAGCCCCCGATGATTTACTTGGTCTTGCTCGGCCGCCCCGTCGGCTTGTGCGGATGGCGCCGGAGCGTCACCGCCGGGCGCGCCAGTATCGCGCCGATTTCCAGTTCGTCGTCCGAAACGATCGAGATCGATATCCGGCCGGACAAGAGATAGACGGCATTAACGCCGAGTGCCTTCGCGAGCCGCTCCATTGCTTTCAGCGTCGGGCTCGACCGGCCATTTTCGATCGCACTCAGATAAGAGCTGCTCGTGCCCGCATCATGGGCGAGCGCTTCTTGCGTGATGCGCATCGCAAGCCGCAATTTCCTGAGATTCAAACTGAAGGACTTCGACGCATCCATAAGGGCGTAAGTTCACGCCCTGCGACCATTACTCCACACTGGATACAGGTTGGAGTTATTATCTATATTATTACGTTTTTACAAATATTTAAATGAGATTCCCGAACAACGCGCACTCAACTCTGATGCGGATTCTCAGGCGCGCCAAAAGACCGCATTCGGACGGTCGAATCGGTCGATGACCGAAGCCCTCACGCCAGGACATTGGCCGTGGACGCCGCAGTGGAAATCCCATCGGCGTCGTCACATCCGGGGCGAGCATTGATTTCAAGCGCCGAGCGAATCACGATGCGAACAACGTCCCGTGGACACGTCCGCAATCGCCGTTCCGGCGTGGCGTACAGGAATCATCGGATAGTTTGACGTGCCTGTGTGTCGTTGTCTCCTTTGATTTGAATGCAGCGCAGCGAAGCGGAGCGTCGCATTGGTTCATAGTTATGAAATCACCGTTCGTGTCGGGCCGCTGGCCGCCCACCATGCCAACCGACTACTCGCAACAGTCGGTTCTGGCGGTAATCCCGCAGCGGTCCGGTTTGCTCCAGCCCCGCCGAATTGTACTCGGATCTTCATGATGCAGCGGGATCGGTCCGGGGATCGGTAGTGACGAGCCCGAAAAACGTGGCGCCGGCATTGCCTGGAGGATATTGTCGATCTCCCGATAGACGCCTCGCGCTGCCATATGAGGATGGCGCGCCGCTTCGTCCGGATCAAGCACGGGGGCAAAGCAGGCATCGCTGCCTTCCAGCAGTGTGCGCCATTCTTCCCGTGTCCGCATGGCGAATATCTCGCTAAAACGCTGCTTGAGCTCGGGCCAGGCATCACGATCATAGCCGTCGTCAAAACTGCTATCGCCGGCCAACCCCAGCTTTTTGCAAAGCAGCGCATAGAACTTGGGCTCGAGTGATCCGACTGAGATGAAATTCCCGTCGGCGCACCGATAGGTCGAGTACCAGTGAGGGCCGTCAAGGATGCTGCAGCCGCGTATGCTGGCAACCTGGCCGGCGGCCTTCAGGCTCAGGAGCAAGTTCATCATGTGAGCGCTCCCATCGACGATCGCGGCGTCAACCACTTGCCCATTCCCGGTATCCCGCGCGTGCATTGCCGCTGCGAGGACGCCGATGGCCAAATAGAGCGCTCCACCCCCAATATCGCCTACCAGGCTTGGCGGCGCCATTGGCGGTTCACCGGGATGCCCAGCATACCAAAGGGCTCCTGACAGCGCGATATAGTTGATGTCATGGCCGGCCGCTTGGGCGAGAGGTCCCTGCTGCCCCCAACCCGTCATGCGACCGAATACAAGGCGGGGGTTACGCGCTAGGCAAACCTCGGGACCAAGGCCGAGCCTCTCCATCACCCCAGGCCGCATGCCTTCGATCAGTACATCGCCCCTTTGGACGAGATCCAGGACATGCGCGACGCCTTCGGGGGACTTCAGATCCAAGGCAATTACACGTTTCCCGCGGTTCACAATGGCGCCGCTGCCAAGATCGATATTTTCGGAGTTAGGGCTTACGCGTTCAATGACGACGACATCGGCGCCAAGGTCGGCCAACAGCATTCCGCAAAACGGCGCCGGGCCGATGCCCGCAATTTCGAGTATTTTGAGGCCTGCAAGCGGACCAGTTTTCGTCATTCAGGCATACCTGCGTCTGAGACCTTGGCGCTTTGATCCAGGCCGTTTCGCCGCTCCAGATTTCGAGACGGGTTGCAGTCGTGCTGGGCGGCAGTGTCGAAAGTAAGATTGGCAAAATGACCTTGATTCGCCTAATTCATTCTCTGGAGCAATTATTCCTGTGGGGCATGTCCATGCTCGATTCTCGCCTCAAGCATGCCGTCGCGGTTGGTCAGCTTCGTTCCTTCTCCAGGGCAGCGGATGCGGTTGGTGTCACGCAGTCGGCGGTGACCAAGAGTGTCGCTGAACTCGAACGGCATCTTGGCTATTCCCTTTTCCATCGGACCTCACGGGGCGCGATGCCGACAGAGGAGGGACGCGAATTTATTGATCGCGCAGCGCGCTTGCTTGCCGACGCAGCTGAACTACTCGGAGATACAGCCCGCCGCGCCGACGCCTATGCGGGCCCGCTTCGAATCGGACTGTTCCCAGGGTCAATCGACTGGTTGCTCACCCAACCTCTGGTTTCTTTGCTGCGGCGCCATCCGGCAGTGCGCGTCGAAGTCGTTTCGGGCAACAGCGAAAGGGGCGTGCGACTCCTGTCGCGCGGCGATATCGATGTCGCCTTTGGACTTGAAGCGGCCTTTGCACGCTGGCCGGAATTCAAGTGCGAGCGGGTCGCCTCGATCGAAATACTGCCTTTTGTGCGGAACAATCATCCCATTCTGGGGATAAACCCGACCAGCAAGGAGCCGCTGGTCCAGTTCGAATTCGTAGTGCCCTCATCTTCCGAACCCTACACATCGATCATTCAGCAGATGTACGAAAAAAGCGGTAAGCGTCCCGCTGACTGGATCCACATGACAGACTATTTTCAATTGGTTCGACGGATCGTTGCCACATCCGATGCTATCGGGATGGTTGCAAAACAGTTCACCGAGAACTCATGGTTTCGCGCCAATTTCGTGGCCTTGGAGGGAATCGGTTTATTCGATCCATTGACGCTTTGTTATGCTGTGCGTAGCCGCTGGCAGGTAAAACCGGCTGGCCGTGCGCTCGTCAGCCTTGTTCGTCAGGCATGGCGCACCGCATCATCGGATTAACGGCAAGGGGGCGGGGTGCGATCGGAAATCCGCTGCATCCGTCGCGATCAGCTAGAGCATTTCGCGCAGAAGTGGGAACCGGCTTTCCGGCAGGAAATGCTCTAGCAAATTGATCTTGGGCATTTTCCGAGTTGGCGGGTGATTCCACTCGCCTCGAAAATGGCCTAGAAGCTAATCGCCACTTCTCCGCCGATGACGCGCCCCCTGTTTAGCGGTGAAAGGCTTGCACCCGTGCCCCCGAAGGCCGCCGGCAAAGGTGTATCGCCGCCAATCGTCACCTCATTCAGGAGGTTTCGGCCATAGATGGAGAAGCGCCAGTGCTTGTTGTCGGTCGCCAATGTGAGGCTCGCATCGAGCATATCGGCGCCCTGAAGGAAGCCGACGTTGTTGTCGGTGAATGCCGCCTTGTCGCGATGCGTGAAGCTGACACGCGCCGTTGCTGTCCCCAATTCGCCAAGCTGCTGATCATAAGTCAGCCCCACGCCATAGGTCCATGGCGACAGCCTTGGCAATTTGAGCGCACGATCCACATCGTTGATGACGCCATCACCGCTGAGGTCGAACTGGACGTTGCGATACTGGCCATTCACGTAGCCGAGCTGACCCGAAATCACGAGGTTGGACAAAAGAAAAAACTGCCCCTCGGCCTCGACGCCTTTGATTGTGGCGTCGGCGGTGTTCCGTATGACCTGGCTGACGCCAAGCGGTCCGGGCAGGTTGATCTCGCGCTGCAGGTCCTTCATGCGATTGTAGAAGGCCGCCAGGTTGATCCGGTGGCGCCCGAATTGCTTCTTGGCGCCGAGTTCGAAACTGTCCTGGGTCTCTTGATTGAATGGCCCCGGCGGCACAGCGGGATCGGTGTTGCGCAAATTATATCCGCCGCTGCGGAACCCGCGCGTGTAAAGGCCATAAATCTGCGTGTCGTCATCCGGCTTCCACTGAAGGCCGATTTTCGGCGTAAACCCTCGCCATTTTGCCGCGTCGGCGAAATTGGTTGCACAGATCAGCGTGTCTAGATTGCAACCATTTGCGCGTAAGGCCGAGACCCGAACGGCTTTGCGTTCCCAACTATACCGCGCGCCGAGATTCAAGGTCAGCGTATCGGTGAAATGCCAGTCGGTCGAAGCAAAAATGCCCCATGTTGTCTGGTCTTGCGTACCCCCACCGGAAACGATCCGAGCACCGCCCAAAAGATTCCGCAGCTCGGCGTAACGAAGATCCTGGGAAAAATAGTATAGACCGGTTGTCAATTCGACGTCACCGAACCTTCCGGCATAACGAAGTTCGTCGCTGAGTTGATCCTGGTCGATTTCGAAAAAGGCATGAAAGAAGGACTGTGGTGTTCCATCGATATCAGCGCCCGCGGAGGATCGGAATTTCCGATAGCCAGCGATGTTGGTGAAGACGCCTTCGCCCAGACCGACATCGATGTTGGTTTCCACGATCGCCTGGTCCCATTTGGCATCATAGAAACCTGGGAAATTGATCGAAAACCTGAAGCTGTCGCGGGGAAACAGCGCGTGACTCTGGACAGGGGCTCCATCGCTTTCGACATCGCCATGCTCATAGCGGAGATCCATTCGGAAGCGGTCGCCACCCTTGAGCGAAAGTGCCGGGCGAATGATAAGGTCATGTGATTTACCGAAGCTGCGATTGTCGAAGCGGTTGCGAAACCAGCCATTGTCGTCGCTGTAGTAGACGGCCAATTTGGCAGCCAAAACGTCATCGACGATAGGTCCGGTAACCGTGCCGCTTACGGTCTTTTTCAGTCCCGTTTCAATGGATAGCTTGGCTTTGGCTCCAAAATCGAAGCTGGGCCGCGTGGTCCGCACAACCACGGCACCGCCGGTAACGTTGCGACCGAAAAGCAAGCCTTGCGGTCCACGCAGAACTTCGATCCCCTCAAGGTCGAAGTTGTCCAGCACGACACCAGCGTTGATGCCGAGGTAAATACCGTCAGTGAAAACGCCTACGGTGGGGTCGATCGATGGGATCGTGCTGTTGATGCCGAGGCCCCGGATAGTGAAATTGGCATAGCCCGGTGCCGTACCCACATCCTCGAGCTGGACGTTGGGAACGTCGTAGCTCAGACTTTGAAGATTCTGGACGAACTTGGCATCCAGCTGCGCTTCACCAAAAGCCGTGACCGCCATCGGTACTTTCTGCACGCTTTCGCCATAGCCCTTTTTGGTGGCGGTAACGACAATGTCCTCAGCCAGCGCTTCCGTGGCGCTCCCGGTTTGGTCGTTCGCCTGGGGCGTTGCTTCCTGGGCAAATGCTGTTCCCGAGCACAACAACGCGGCAGAAGCCAATAGACATCCTCTCATGGCTGATCCTCTCTTCCCAGGAGATATTGTGTAGTTCATGCCGTTTGGCGGCATTTGAGTAAGCGGGGCGCTGACCCCACCTTGCGCTGATCGCTGACAGCATCGACTTTGCG
>LSHP01000113.1 GCA_001555775.1 Acidovorax delafieldii
GGGTTGGGTGGGGGTTGCCTTGCCAGATTTTGCCGATGGCCAAGGGACGCCAAATCTGCACCAAGTCGAACCATCACCCTCACCGCTGCGACTAGGTGGCAGAGCCACCAAGTCTCGCTGCCTCTCCCATCGAGGGAGAGAGGGAGTGCGGTAACCTCCCCTACACAAAGGCGATAGAAATGCAGGTCGATTTTTATCACCTGACGCGCGATCCCGCCGAGCGGGTGCTGCCGCTTCTGGCGGAGCGCACGCTGGCGCTCGGGCAGCGCATGCTGGTGCTGTCGGCCGATGCCGGGCATCGTCAGGCGTTGAGCACCGCTTTGTGGTCGCTCAAGCCCGACAGTTTCCTCGCGCATGGCGAGATCGACGGGCCCAATCCCCAGGTGCAGCCGATCCTGCTCGCTGATCGGGTCGAGCCCGCCAATGGCGCGCGATTCATCGCGCTGGCCGACGGGCTTTGGCGCGACGAGGCGCTGCGTTTCGACCGCGTGTTCCTGCTGTTCGGCGAGGCGACGATCGCCGATGCGCGCAAGGCCTGGGTCGCGCTGGGCGAGCGCGAGGGGCTGGAACGCCATTACTGGAAACAGGATGGCGGCAAATGGGTTGAACAGACCCCCGGCAAGCGTCAGGATGCGCGCGAACCATAGGAGACGGTGGAATGCGCAACTCTTTGATGGCAGTCGCAGCGGTGGTGCTGCTGGCAGGCTGCGGCGGCGAGAAGACCGTCTATAGCGATGCTGAGGGCAATGAGGTCAAGGTGACCCGCGAGGGCGATGGCGATGCCTCTGAGGTCAAAATCACTAGCGCGGACGGCTCGGCTACCGTCAACATCAATGCAGGCGCAACCGACGCCAAACTGCCCTTCGGGCTGGAAGTCTATCCCGGTGCCAAGGTCGTCTCGACGATGAACAGCAACAGCGACGGCAATACCGGTGCGATGGTCGTCATGGAAAGCAGCGCCAGGCCCGATGCCGTGCTGGCCTGGTATCGCAAGTCGGTCGAGGCCAAGGGCTTCAAGGTCGAGACCGAAATCACCACCGGCGATATGCGCGCCATCGCAGGAACGAAGGATGGCGGCTCGTTCACCTTGCAGGTTGCTCCCGCGGATGCGGGATCGTCGATCACGCTAATCGCAGGGGCAAGCTGAGCGGGCAGGTGAGACCGCTCCGGCAGCGGTTTTCCTTGCAGCGCACAATCCGGCCCGCTAGGGGCGGCGGCGAATCGCGCCGTGCGTGCGCGAGGCTCAACACCCAATAGCAGGAGCATCCCCATGGCCGTCACCCGGACCTTTTCGATCATCAAGCCCGACGCCACCCGTCGCAACCTGACCGGTGCGGTCACAAAGATGCTGGAAGAAGCCGGCCTGCGCGTCGTCGCTTCCAAGCGCATCCACATGACCCGCGAACAGGCCGAAGGCTTCTACGCCGTGCACCGCGAGCGTCCTTTCTTCGGTGAGCTGGTCGAGTTCATGATCTCGGGCCCCGTTGTTGTACAGGTGCTGGAAGGCGAAGACGCCGTGAAGCGCAACCGCGACATCATGGGTGCGACCAACCCCGCCAATGCCGAGCCGGGCACCATCCGCAAGGAACTGGCCGAGAGCATCGAAGCCAATTCGGTCCATGGTTCGGACAGCGAAGAGAATGCCGCGATCGAAATCGCCTATTTCTTCAAGCCGGAAGAAATCGTCGGCTGATCATCATGCCACGCGCTGCCGGGCCCGATCTGAACCCGGCAGCGCTGGCATCGCCGCCCGTGCGCGGCACCCGCGATCGCCTGGCCAGGCTGCGGATCGCGATGACCTATTTCTGGCGGCACCACCGCCTGCCAGACCTGGAAGATCCCCGCCGCTTCACCGAATTCGTCCAGCGCCGCAAGCTGGTCGACCGCGACCCGCGCATGCCGGTCTGCTCGGACAAGCTCGCCGCCAAGGCCTATGTGGCCGACTGGCTCGGACGCGAATGGACCACCCCGACGCTCTGGCAGGGTGATGTGCTGCCGGAAACGCCAGCCTGGCCCCTGCCTCTGGTCGTCAAGTCGCGTCATGGCTGCAATCAGCGCGCCTTTGTCCGCTCATCGCGCGATGACTGGGAGGCGGTGCGACGCAGGAGCAAGGCCTGGATGGCCCAACCCTATGGCCTCTGGCTCGATGAATGGCTCTATCGCGAAATCCCGCGCGGGCTGCTGGTCGAACCTTTTATCGGCACAGGCGGGCAGCTCCCCATAGACTACAAGCTCTATGTTTTCGGAGGCGAGGTGGCGTGCATCCAGGTGCATCTGGAGCGGGAGACGCGGCATCGCTGGATGCTGTTCGACCGCCAGTGGCGGCGCTTCTCGTCGCCGACACGCGATCCCGACCCTGCCAAGCCCAGCTCGCTGGACCGGATGATCGTGGCCGCCGAAACGCTGGGGCAGGGCTTCGATTTCGTCCGCGTCGATTTTTACGAGATTGCCGGAACCCCCCGCTTCGGCGAGATGACCTTCTATCCTGGCTCGGGTCTCGATCCGTTCGATCCGCCGGAGATCGACCTCATGCTGGGTCAACTCTGGGCGAAAGCCCGCAGCCAGCAACTGCCGGTCAGAACTCCGCCGCGATGTCCATGAACTTCGTCAGCCGCTTCGGCGCGACGCTGCGCCAGCTGCGGTGCAGCCAGTCTGCGATATGCTCCCAATCGGTGCGGCCCGTATCGAGCCGGATCGCGATCCAGCCCGAGGGCGCGTAGAATTTGGGCAAGTAATAGAGCTCGGGATCCTGATCCACCAGCGCGGCCTGCTCGTCCGCACCGCTGGTCTTGACGAGCAGCGCGATCGCTTCCTCGCCATGATGGTGGATCGAGACATAAGCGAAATACTTGCCCGACTTCTCGCCCCCGACGCGCCAGCCGGGCGCGCCGTGCGAAGGACGTGCATCGGTCTCGGGAAGCGCGAGGGCCAGTTCGCCGACCTTGGCGACGATCCAGTCGGGATCACTCTCGCGCGAGACATAATCGGCCAGGGTACGCGAATAGAGCTGGTGTTCGGCGATCAGCACGCGCGCGGCGAGGCATTCTGCGCTGTCGCCCGGCAGGATCGCAACCTCGATCTGGCCGAGCACCGGGCCGTCATCGAGCTCTGCCGTCACAAGGTGCACGCTGCACCCGGCAACCTTGTCCCCCGCATCGATCGCGCGCTGGTGCGTGTGCAGCCCTTTGTATTTGGGCAGCAGCGAGGGATGGATGTTGAGCATCCGCCCCTCCCAGCTCCGCACGAAACCGGGGGTGAGGATGCGCATATAGCCGGCAAGCGCGACATGATCGGCGCCGCTGGCACGGATGGCCTTGTCCATCGCCGCGTCATGGCTCTCGCGATCCATGCCCTTGTGCGACAGCGCGAAGGTCGGCACGCCTTCGGCCTCGGCAAGCTTCAGCCCTCCGGCACTGGGATCGTTCGAGGCGACCAGCACCACCTCATAGGGGCAAGATGGCGCGCGCGAGGCATAGAGCAACGCGGCCATATTGGTGCCGCTGCCCGAGATCAGGATGGCGAGCCGGGCCTTAGCCGGCATGGGTGGCGCTCCACGCCGATTTCGCGCTCCAGGTCTCGATCGATCCGCTGACCGTACAGCCCTTGTCGCCCGGCTCGATGCGGCCGATGCGGTGGACGGTCTCGCCGGCAGCTTCGAGATCGGCGGTCACGCTGGCGACATCGCTTTCGGCCACCACCAGCACCATGCCGATGCCGCAGTTGAAGGTGCGCGCCATTTCCTCGGGTTCGATATTGCCCTGCGCCTGCAGGAACGCCATCAACCGCGTCTGGGCCCAGGCATCGGCATCGACATGCGCATGCGCGCCTTCAGGCAGCACGCGCGGGATGTTCTCGAGCAGGCCGCCGCCGGTGATATGCGCCATCGCGGCGATCCGGCCCGATTTCACCACCGGCAGCAGCGAAGACACATAGATTCGCGTCGGTGCGATCAGCGCGTCGATGAGCAGGATCTCCTGATCGAACAGGGCCGGGCGGTTCATCTTCCAGCCCTTGTCGGCTGCGAGACGTCGCACCAGCGAATAGCCGTTCGAATGCACGCCCGACGAGGCGAGGCCGAGCAGGACGTCGCCCGGCTTCACACGGTCGCCGGTCAGCACCTCGTCGCGCTCGACCGCGCCGACGCAGAAGCCGGCCAGGTCGTAATCGCCCGGCGCGTACATGCCCGGCATTTCGGCGGTCTCGCCGCCGATCAGCGCGCATCCTGCGAGCTTGCAGCCATCGGCAATGCCCGCGACGACGCGCTCGGCAACGCCGGTGTCGAGCTTGCCGGTCGCGAAATAGTCGAGGAAAAACAGCGGCTCGGCACCCTGAACGATCAGATCATTGACGCACATCGCGACCAGATCGATGCCGATTGCATCGTGCCGGTCATGGTCGATGGCGAGCTTTACCTTGGTGCCCACGCCATCGTTCGCCGCGACCAGCAACGGGTCCTTGAAACCGGCGGCCTTGAGATCGAAAAAGCCGCCAAAGCCCCCCAGTTCGGCATTGGCGCCGGGGCGCGCGGTCGCCTTGGCCAGGGGCCCGATGGCCTTGACCAGCGCATTGCCCGCAGCGATCGAAACACCTGCTTGAGCATAGCTGTAACTTGTCGGATTTGGCGCGTCGCCGGTCTTGTCAGTCATGGCCAGAGCGGTTAGCGACTTCTCGCTTGGATTTCCACGCCATTGTCGCCAAAAGAGCGGCCACGCCGCCGCCGGAGACGGGCAGGGGGCGACAAGCTCGTTTTCGCGCGGTTGTTTGAAGCTAGGATACATTGATCACCAGCCTGCCCCTGCAACGTCCGGCGCCCCGAATTTCTCGCGTCTGGATCGCCTTCGCCCTGTTCGCGCTGCTGCTTGGCGCGGGCGCGCTGGTCTATGCCCAGATCGAGGGCGATCGCGGCATTCCGCCGATCGCCAGCGGCGGCGATTTCGAAGTGAGCGGGGTCAAGGTCGACGGCTCGGGCAAGAATGCCGACGAAGCCCGCTCCAACGCCTGGCGCGATGCGCAGCGCAAGGGCTGGCAGAAGCTGTGGGCGCAGATGAACCGCTCGGGCGCTGCCCCCAAGCTCAGCGATTCGGCGCTCGACGGTATCGTCTCGGCAATCGTCGTCGAAAACGAGCAGATCGGCCCGCGCCGCTATATCGCCACCCTGGGCGTGCTGTTCGATCGCGCACGCGCCGGTGAGCTGCTCGGCGTCAGTGGATCGGTGCTCCGATCGGCGCCGATGCTGGTGGTGCCCATCTATATCAGCGGCGGCTCTGCGCAGACCTTCGAGAACCGCACGCCCTGGCAGGCGGCCTGGGCGCGTTATCGCACCGCCGAGAGCATCGTCGATTATATCCGCCCTTACGGATCGGGCGCGGATTCGCTGCTGGTCAACGCCGCGCAGACCGGACGCCGCAGCCGCACCTGGTGGCGCCTCATTCTCGACCAGTTCGGCGCTGCCGATGTGGTCATCCCGGTGGTGCAGGTCGAACGGCAATATCCCGGCGGGCCGATCACCGGGCGCTTTGCCGCGCGCTTCGGGCCGGACAGCCGCTTGCTGGGCAGCTTCACGCTGAAGGCCCGCAACAGCGATGGCCTGGCCGCGATGCTCGATCAGGGCATCAAGCGGCTCGACCGCATCTATGCCGGCGCCGTCCGCTCGGGCGAGCTCCGCCCCGATTCCTCGCTGATCATCGAAAAGCCGGTCGAACTGGTCGAGGAAATGCTCGACGAGACGCTGGCCGAGGACATTCCCGTCGAGTCGGGCGGGCTGACCACGGGCACGCAGATCATCTCGATCCAGTTCGACACCCCGGATGTGGCGGCCGTGCAGGCGGGCGAACGCCTGGTGCGCGGCATTCCCGGCGTCACCTCGGCCAGTACCGCCAGCCTGGCGCTCGGCGGCACTTCGGTGATGCAGGTCAATGCACAGATCGATATCGATGCGCTGCGCGGTGCGCTCGAGGCGCGCGGCTATCGTGTCCAGCAGGGGCCCGGGGTGCTGCGAATCTCGCGCGCGGCCCCGGCACCTGGCGGCGGATGACATGACGCGCCAGTTCGCTCTGCCCTTTGCGGCAGCCGGACCGGACGGTGACAGCGAATTCCTGGTCACCGCCTCCAACCGTGCGGCGATCGACCGGCTGTTCGACTGGACCCGTCTGCCCTTTGGCGCGGCCGTGCTGGTCGGCCCGCCGGGATCGGGCAAGACCGTGATCGGCAGGGCCTTTGCCGCAGGGTCTGGCGGTGACTTTATCGACAATGCCGATGGCGAGAGTGACGAGACCTTGTTCCACGCCTGGAACCGGGCGCAGACGCAAGGGCTGCCGGTGCTGTTTGCCGCAAGCAAGCCGCCGGGGGAATGGGGCATCAAGCTGCCCGATCTGCTGTCGCGCCTGGGCGCATCGTTGCTCATCGAGATTCCGCCGCCCGACGAGGAGATGGCGCAGCTGCTGTTGCAGAAGCTGCTCGCACGCGCCGGGCTCGCCTTGCCCGATGGCCTGGCGCATTACGCTGCGTTGCGCACCGAGCGATCCTATCCCGCCATTCGCGATCTCGCGCGCACGATCGACGAGATGGCGCTGGCAATGCAGCGCCCGATCGGCCAAAGACTGGTGCGCGAGGCACTGGCGAAACTGGCAGGAACCGATGGCAGCCCAACCGACTGAGATCGAAGCGAAACCGGCAGGTTCTTCCGAATCGCAACGCCGCTATTTCAACCGTGAACTGAGCTGGCTGGCGTTCAACGATCGCGTGCTTGAAGAGGCCTGCAATCCGCGCCATCCGCTGCTCGAGCGGCTGCGCTTTCTCTCGATCTCGGGTAACAATCTCGACGAATTCTTCATGGTTCGCGTAGCCGGGCTGGTGGGTCAGGTCGCGCAGCATGTCGAGGAGCGCTCGGCCGACGGACGCACGCCGGTGCAGCAGCTTGCCGCGATCGAACGCGCGGTCGACCGGCTGAATGCCGAGCAGCAGCGCGTGTGGAGCGAATTGCGCACGCTGCTGGCCGATACCGGCGTTGTCGAAGCCAATGTCGAGGATCTGGGCGAAACCGATCGCGCCTGGCTGCGCGAGCATTTTGTGACCCAGATTTTCCCGGTGCTCACCCCGCAGGCGCTCGATCCGGCGCATCCTTTTCCCTTCATCCCCAACAAGGGGCTGAGCCTGATCTTCGATCTCAAGCGCCGGTCGGATGGCAAGACGGTGCGCGAACTGGTGATGCTTCCGGCCACCATGCCGCGTTTCCTGCGCATTGCCGGGGGGCGGGGCCTGTATCTGGCGCTCGAGAAGATCGTGGTGGCGTTCGCCGACAAGCTTTTTCCGGGCTATGATGTGCGCGGCTCGGGCCTGTTCCGCATCATCCGTGACAGCGATATCGAGGTCGAGGAAGAGGCCGAGGACCTGGTGCTCTATTTCCGCACGGCGCTGAAACGCCGGCGGCGGGGGCAGGTGATCCGCCTGGAGACATCGCGGCTGATGGACAAGGGGCTGGCCCAGTTGCTCGACGACAATCTGCTGCACGAGGGCGGCAACAAGTCGTCGGATGATGGCTTTCTGGGCATCGGCGATCTCGCTGCGCTGGTCGACGAGGATCGCCCCGATCTCAAGTTTCCGGCCTATACGCCGCGTTTTCCCGAGCGAATTCGCGAGCATAATGGCGATTGTTTTGCAGCGATCCGAAGCAAGGACATTGTTGTCCACCACCCTTATGAAAGCTTCGAGGTGGTCATTGCGTTCCTGAAGCAAGCCGCTGCTGACCCCGATGTCGTGGCGATCAAGCAGACGCTCTACCGCGCTGGCAAGCAGTCGGCGGTGATCAACGCGCTGATCGCGGCGGCAGAGGCGGGCAAGTCGGTCACGGCCGTGGTCGAGCTCAAGGCCCGGTTTGACGAGGAGCAGAATCTGCTCTGGGCCAGCGCGCTCGAACGCGCCGGCGTCCAGGTGGTCTATGGCTTTATCGAGTGGAAAACCCACGCCAAGATCTCGATGGTCGTGCGGCGCGAGCCCGAGGGATTCCGCACCTATTGCCATTTCGGCACCGGCAACTACCACCCGATCACAGCGCGCATCTATACCGATCTCAGCTTCTTCACGGCCGATCCGCGTGCCGGGCGCGATGCGGCGCAGCTGTTCAACTATATCACCGGCTATGTCGAACCCGAGCAGCTCGAACTGCTCTCCATGTCGCCGCGTGACCTGCGCCAGGATTTGATCGCGCTGATCGATCACGAGATGGAAGAGGCGCGGGCCGGGCGGATCGGAGCGATCTGGGCCAAGATGAACTCGCTGGTGGACCCGGCGATGATCGAGAAGCTTTATGCGGCGAGCAGCGCCGGGGTTCAGATCGAGCTCGTCATTCGCGGCATCTGCTGCCTGCGCCCCGGCGTGCCCGGTCTGTCGGACAATATCCGGGTGAAGTCGGTCGTCGGGCGGTTTCTCGAGCACAGCCGCATCTGGGCCTTCGGCAATGGCGATGCGCTGCCCAATGACAAGGCGAAGGTCTTCATCAGTTCGGCCGACTGGATGCCGCGCAACTTCGATCGGCGCGTCGAGTACATGCTGCCGATCGAGAACCCGACGGTGCACGATCAGGTGCTCGAACAGGTCATGGTTGCCAATCTGCTCGATAATGAACAGAGCTGGGAACTGGATGCCGATGGTTGCTATCATCGCGTAAGAACCGAGGACAAGCCGTTCAATCTGCATCGCTATTTCATGACCAACCCATCGCTGTCGGGTCGTGGCAAGGCGCTCAAGCATAGCGAGGACGTGCCCAAGCTCAGCCTGCACCGACGCGCCGCTAAGATTGATTGAGCCGGACGTCGTCGTGAATTTCTTCATTCGCAAGCAGAACCAGCCGGTTCACCTCTATCGTACCGCGATCATCGATATCGGCTCGAACTCGGTACGCCTGGTGGTGTTCTCCGGACCGCGGCGCAATCCGGCGCTGATCTTCAACGAGAAGGTCATGGCGGGGCTGGGGCGTTCGCTGGCGGAGACCGGCATGATCGACGAGCCCTCGATGGCGCGCGCGATCCAGGCGCTCGAACGCTTTCGGATCGTCGCGCGAGAAATGGATGTCGACGAGACCGTGTGCGTGGCGACCGCGGCGGTGCGCGATGCCGGCAATGGGGAGGAATTCACCCGCAAGGTCGAGGCGCTGGGTCTGGATATCACGATCCTGTCGGGCGATGACGAGGCGCGCACGGCGGGCCTGGGCGTGATTTCGGCCATTCCGGATGCTGACGGCATTGTCGGAGACCTGGGCGGCGGCAGCCTCGATCTTGCGCGCGTCGCCGGCGGCGAGGTGCTCGATACCGCCACCCTGCCGCTCGGCGTGCTGCGCGCGGCCGCCATCCGGCGCGGCGATTCGGCGGCGCTGTCGCGCACGTTCAAGAAGATGGTGGCGGCCTATCCGTGGCTCGCCGCGCATCCGGGCAAGCCCTTCTATCTCGTCGGCGGCTCCTGGCGCGCTTTCGGGCGGCTCGACATGCACCTGACGGCCTATCCGCTCAAGGTGCTGCACCAATATCGGATCGATGTCGCCCGGCCCGAAAAGGTGCTGGCGGGTTATCGCAGCATGGAGCGGGATGCACTGCGCCAGGCCACCGGGCTGGCACCGTCGCGCATCGAGACGCTGCCCGACGCGATAGCGCTACTCCGGATGATGCGAGACCTGGTGAAGCCCAGCGCCTTCGTGCTGTCGTCCTTCGGCCTGCGCGAAGGCCTGCTCTACGCCCGGATGGACCCGGAGGTACGCCAGCGCGATCCGCTGCTCGTCGCCACCGAGCGGTTCGGCCAGCTGCAATCGCGCTTCGGCGAGGATGCGCGCCCGCTGTTCGACTGGATATCGCCGGTGTTCGGCGACGACCCGTCCGAATGGCAGCGCTGGCTGATGGCGGCGTGCCACCTGTCCGATGTCGCCTGGCAGGCGAGCCCCGATTTCCGGGCCGAACGCGGGCTGGAAATCGCGCTGCACGGCAACTGGGTCGGCATTGATGTCATCGGGCGGTCGATGATCGGCCAGGCGCTCTATACCAATTTCGGCGGTGGGCCGCGTCCGTTCCCGCTCGAACGCCATGTCGCATCGGATGTCATGCTCAGCCGGGCGATCGGTTGGGGACTGGCGATGCGCCTGGCGCAAAGGCTCGCGGCGGGCACGCACGATGTCTTGCGTCGATCGCGGTTGCAGCGCAATGGCGACGCGCTCGAACTGGTGCTGGAACCGCGCGACAAGGCCCTGATGGGCGAGGTGGTCGAGCGCCGCCATCGGCGTCTGGCGCAGTTTCTCGGGCTACGCGCCGTCGCAATCTGAGCGGCCCTACTGGTAAAACGCCAGGCCAGGGTTTATCTAGCGGCAAACGCAGCTGCAAAGGGATGGCGCATGTTCGGCGCACTGAGCGAATATCTGGACTCGATCCGCGTGCGCGACCCTGCTCCGCGCTCCCGCTGGGAAATCCTGCTTTATCCGGGTGTGCTTGCGCTAGGTCTGCACCGCGTGGCGCACTGGCTGTTTACCGGAGAGCTGTATTTCCTCGCCCGGCTGGTCAACCATATCTCGCGCTTTCTGACGGCGATCGACATCCATCCGGGCGCGCAGATCGGCAAGTTCTTCTTTGTCGATCATGGTTTCGTCGTCATCGGTGAGACCGCCGTCATCGGCGACAATGTCACGATCTATCAGGGCGCGACGCTGGGCGGGCGCAACCCCACCGATGGCGTAGGCGGCAAGCGCCATCCGACGATTGAGGACGATGTCATCGTCAGCCTGGGCGCGGCAATCCTGGGCCCTGTGACCGTCGGCAAGGGCGCCCGCATCGGCGCCAATGCGGTGGTGACCAAGGATGTCGCTCCGGGATCGGTGATGGTCGGCATTCCAGCGCGGCCGACGCCGGTCGACGCTGCCGAAAAACAGCGCGGGTTCGTGCAATATGGCACGCCGTGCAGCCAGACCTTCGATCCCAATACGCAGAAGCTCGAACTGCTCCAGTGCGAGATTCGCCAGATGCAGGAGAGGATCGCGCAGCTGATCGACGAGCGCGACGAGGCTCGTCGCGCCGCGCGGCCTGCCGAGCCTGACCGCGACAGCGGGACCGCTGCTTGAGCATCGGCGGCAACGTTTCGCTCTTTCCGGTGCCGGGAGCCCCGGGCCAGGTCGGTTTCGACCGGGAGGAGCTTGGCCGCATTCTCGACCTGTATGGCCGTATGGTCGCCGCCGGCTTGTGGCGCGATTATGCGATGGACCTGGGCCGCGATGCCGCGGTGTTCTCTGCCTTCCGCCGGGCGACCGAGCGGCCCGAATATCACATCGAAAAGCGTCCTGCGCTGCGCCGCAAGCAGGGCCAATGGGCGCTGGTGGGCGAGGGCGGCGCGGTGCTGAAACGCGGGCACGAACTGTCGGGCGTGCTGGCGCCGCTCGAGCGCAAGCTGGTTCGCGTCGTCGATTAGCCTCTATCAGACGTCAAATTCGTGCTCGCCGTGCGGTTCCAGGCTCGCCTTGTGGAGCAATTGGCCTAGCCAGGCGGCGATGACGCACATCGCGGCGCTGAGCAGCAGCTGATAGATCACATCGACCCCCGCGACGCTGAGGCCGATCGCGATCAGCGAGCCGATTACCATCGCGCCCGAATTGACGATATTGTTGGCCGCAATCGTGCGCGCCGCCTCGCTCTTGTGCACCGTGGTGGTGAGAAACGCATAGAGCGGCACGACGAACATGCCACCGGCAACTGCGATACCAAGTAGCGAGGCCAGCAGCGGAATCGCCATCGGGTGCGTTACGAATTCGCCGACGCTGAACAATGATCCGGGTTCATCGGGCACCCATTGGCGGCAGACGAAGAAGAAGGCGACGACGAACAGCCCCATCACGATCACCGATACCGGCGAGTATCGGGCCGAGACGGTGCCCTTGAGCAGCGCGTTGATCGCCACCGATCCGATCGCGACGCCGACCGAGAACACCACGAGAAACAGGCTCGCGACCTCCTTGCTCGCGGTCAGCACGTTCTTGGCGAGCGGCGGGAACTGGATGAACAGCACTGCACCGATCGTCCAGAAAAAGCTGATGGCAACGATCGCCAGGAACACGCGGCGTACCCGCGTTGTTGCCTTGATCAGCGCGATGGACGCGCGGATGAAGTTGAAATCGAGCCTGGTCGCCTCGGTCATCGGCGGGGCAGGGGGCACTTGCCGCCCGGTGAAATAGCCGATGATCGCCGTAAGAACGACGGCGACGCCCGCGACCTCGACCGGAATCCAGCCCGCCAGGATGGTGCCGAGCAGGATGGCGATATAGGTTCCCGCCTCGACCAGACCGGTGCCGCCTAGCACTTCCTCATCGTTCAGGTGCTGCGGCAGGATGGCGTATTTGATTGGGCCGAAAAAGGTCGAGTGGATGCCCATCGCGAACAGCGCGAGCATCATCAGCGGGATAGCGATGGTGTGCACCGCCAGACCCGCCCAGGCCATGTACAGTCCGGTCCCGCCGACCAGCATGATGATGATCTCGCAGAACTTGACGATGCGGATGATCACCGCCTTGTCGCGGGTATCGGCGAGCTGGCCTGCCAGCGCGGAGAGCAGGAAGAACGGCAGGATGAAGATCGCGGTCGCGATCGCGCTGAACCAGGTTTCCGCCGTCTCGTCATTATAGACGCTGTAGACGACGAACAGCACCATCGCGTTCTTGTAGAGATTGTCGTTGAACGCGCCGAGCAGCTGGGTCACGAACAGGGGGAGAAAGCGCCTCTTGTTCAAAAGCGCGCCAGCTGAAGCCATGCTGAGTGTTCCTCGGTGGTTTGCCCGCAAGACCTTCCGCCATCCGGCCTGCCCTGTGCGGGCGAGCGGCGATACGAAAAGCCCTGGCCGCCGTATCGGGTTCATGGGGCAGACGGTCAAGCCATTTCCATTGTCGGATAATCCGGTTATGAGGCGTGCAGCTTATGCTTACCGTGCCCAATATCCTGACGCTCTCGCGGATCGTCACCGTGCCGCTGCTGGCCGCCTTGCTGTGGTGGCCCGAATGGGCGACCGGCTATCTGCTGGGATTCGTCGTCTACTGCCTGATGGGCATTACCGATTATTTCGACGGCTATCTCGCCCGCGCGCAGGGTGCTGTGTCGCGGCTCGGCATCTTCCTGGATCCGATTGCCGACAAGATCATGGTGGCGGCGGTCATCCTGATTCTCTGCGCCAACGGCAATATCCACGGCCTGCACGTCATTGCGGCGCTGATCATCCTGCTGCGCGAGATCACCGTATCGGGACTGCGCGAATTTCTCGCCGGGCTGCAGGTGTCGGTGCCGGTATCGCAGCTCGCCAAATGGAAGACGACGCTGCAGCTGCTCGCGCTCGGCACGCTGATCTTTTCCGGCGGCTTTCCCGATGAGCTGTGGATGCAGCATCTGGGCCTCGCCGCGCTATGGACCGCGGCCCTGCTGACGCTGGTCACCGGTTGGGACTATCTGCGCGTCGGCCTGAAGCACATGGATTGAATGCGGCAGGTTGGTTGCTGCGCGAATCATTTAATGAAGCAGAGTCCCGACCCAAGCGGCGGGTAGCATCCGCTTCTGCAATCCAACCCTATAAGGAAGAAGCCCCGTTGCAGCCGTCTTTACCGGTTCCACAGCGATCGGCCAGATTGGCATCGGTGCCGCAATAGGCGATCACCGTCTGGCCAGCGGAGAAGCCTGCCACGCCCGTCATGTCCTACGCGATAGCGTAGAGGTTGGCTGATACTGAACCCGTCGGTAAGTCGACGTTTAAGATTGTCGCATTCCCGATTTGACGCCCAGCTTCATCCTGACCCGTCGTCAAATCCCCAAGGTGCAATATAACGCCCTGCCCATAACTGCGACTACATGCATCCACGGAGAGTATGGCTAAGAGCAGATTACGATCCATCAATTCTCATCTCGACGAAAGTCACCGTGATGCAATCTGGCAGATAAGCTAAAATCTCTAGGATCATGATTTGGATTAAGGCTTGGCTCTGGGTAGCGTCCCAGCCATCGAAGCCTCTCTTGTAAACTCGGGGCAAAATTTTCTTCGGTCACCTGCACCGTAATGCGGCGTAGAGCGTAACCCGGCCCAAATACCGAAGCGAAATCAGCGGGGTTCACTGCCTCGACCGACGCCGGATCGGCCAGGTCGCGGAAGGTCACCAGCATCGGATAGTCCTCCGGTGCGACCTCCGCTTGCCGCTTCACGCCTTTTCCGGACGCAATACGCGCGGCGCTTTCGACGATATCGTTTTGAAAGGCTGGGTCGAGCGCCGTCATCGACAGGCCAGCCATGTCGCCTCGGCGTTCGTCTTGAGAAGCGCGAACAGTGTCCGGCCGTTCGGGAGGTCCACGGCGACGGCTTCACCCCTGACGCCCCAGCCGCGGCTTGCTTCCTCGGGAAGAAGCGCAGTCTTGTTGTTCGCCCAGACTTCGTAAACGCTCGACCCCTTACGCAGCCCCTGAGGCGTGTCGACTTCTACCGTGAGCTCAAAGCGATAGCGGTAGGGGAACATCTCAGCGCAGCCTGACAATGCCAGCGCCGCAGCAGCAGCCAGCAAAGTGCCGCCGATCGTTCGCCAAACGCCCATTACTCTGCCTCTCTGACTCAGCCCGCGCATTTCCCTTCGGCATGGCCACGGCGCAGGATGTCGGCGAGCATGCGGAATTCTTCGGCCCTGGGGCTGTTGCGGCGCCAGATGATCGCGATGTCGCGCGCGGCATGTTCGGCGAGGAGGGGCCGCGCGACGACATCGGTGTTGTTCAGGATCCCGGCATCGATCGCAATCTGCGGCAGCAGGGTAAGGCCGAGACGGTTGTCCACCATCTGTACCAGCGTATGCAGCGAGGTGCCGAACATCATCGCGCTGGCGCGCAATTCGGGCCGGTTGCACGCGGCAAGCGCGTGGTCCTTGAGGCAGTGACCGTCCTCGAGCAGCAGCAGCCGCGATTCGTCGATCAGTTCGGGCGCGACCTTTTCGGGCGGATCGCGCGGGTCGTCCTTGGGAAAGGCGACGTAAAGCGGGTCGCTGAACAGCAGTTCGTGCTCGACATCGCCCGCCGGAAAGGGGAGCGCGAGCAGCACGCAATCGACCTGGCCATGGTGCAGCGATTCGACCGCTGCGCCGCTGACTTCCTCGCGCAGGAACAGCTTCAATTCGGGCTGTTCGCGGCGCAGGCCCGGCAGCAGCCGGGGCAGCAGGAAGGGCGCAATGGTCGGAATGACGCTCATCCTGAGGTCGCCCGAGAGCGGCTTGCCCGAGGAGCGGACGAGATCGGCGAGTTCCTCGGCCTCGCGCAGGATGCGGTGCGCCTTGGCGACGACCTTGTTGCCGAGCGGCGTGAAACGAACGACGCGCCGGGTGCGCTCGACCAGAACCACGCCCAGCAGCGTCTCCAGCTCGCGGAGACCCGCCGATAGCGTCGATTGCGTCACGAAACAGGCGTCTGCCGCCTTGCCGAAATGCCCATGCTCTTCGAGCGCCACCAGATATTGCAGCTGCTTGAGCGTGGGCAGGTACGAGGTCATGGCTGCTCCGCCAGTGCGGCGGCGACCAGATCTTCGGGTTCGGCCACCAGTTCGGTGCGGGTCATCTTGATCCGGCCATCGGCGATCGCAAAGGCCATGCGCCCTTCGACCAGAGCCAGCGCATCGCGCCCGAACTGCTCGAACCGCCAGCCTTCGAGGATAGGCAGGCCCTTGCGCACGCCCGCAGCCAGTGCTTCCAGATCGTCACTGCGCGCCAGCAAGCGCGCTGCGACATCAATCTCGCGCGAGCGGATCTTGAGCAGCAGCTTGAGCAGGTCAGCGACGAGCGCGCCTTCCTTTCCCAGTGCAGGCCCGCGCGGGCTCTTGGGCGGCATTTCGGCAGCGGTCAGCGGGCGCGCGGCGAACAGCGCGTCCATCATTCTCGCGCCGATATCGTTCTCGCGCCAGGCACCGGATAGCCCGCGCACCTTGCCGAGCTCGGCCTGGGTCGAGGGCGGATGCGCGGCGATATCGGCAAGCGTCTCGTCCTTCATGATGCGGCCGCGCGGCAGGTTCTTGTCCTGCGCCTCGGTCTCGCGCCACCAGGCGAGCGCGCGCATCCGGCCCAGGACCTGCGCGCTGCGGCTCGGCGGGCGGATGCGCTGCCAGAGGGTGTCGGGATCGGGCTTGTACTGGCGCGGGTCGCCGAGCTTTTCCATCTCGATATCGAGCCATGCCCCGCGCCCGGTGCGGCGCAGCTTGTCGAGCATCTTGGGGAAGATCTTCGCCAGATGCGTGACATCGCCGATCGCATAGTCGATCTGCCGCGCCTCGAGCGGACGGCGAGACCAGTCGGTAAAGCGCGCGCCCTTGTCGACGGTCAGCCCCAGCCAGCTTTCGACCAGGTTTGCATAGCCTATCTGTTCGGCCTGACCGAGCGCCATCGCCGCGACCTGTGTGTCGAACAGCGGGGACGGGGTCTTCCCGGTGAGGTTGAAGATGATCTCGATATCCTGCGGTCCTGCATGGAAGACCTTCAGCACATCGTGGTTTTCGGTGAGCAGGTCGAGAAGGGGGCCGAGGTCGAGCCCAGGCGCCTTCGGATCGATCGCCGCTGCCTCTTCCAGATTGCCGATCTGCACCAGGCACAGTTCGGGCCAATAGGTGTTCTCGCGCATGAATTCGGTGTCGACCGCGACGAAATCGGATCGCGCAAGGCGATCGCACAGCTGCGCGAGGGAATCGGTGTCGGTAATCAGCGGATGGATTTTCATGGGCAACCTATACAGCCTGTGCCTGCCGCCGCAAACAATCGCGCAAGTCCGCAATCAATCCGTATTGGATGAGAATAACAAATTGGTATCTTTGAGAATCACGGCATCCCCGTCTATGTAAACGTCCGTATTCGTGAATGCCGGGGGCAAGCATGTGGGTGTATCAGCTGATCATCGTTGTTCTGGCATTGGCCTTAATCGGCCAGTTGCTGGCGCAGGGTGGTGACGCATTTCTCGTGCTGGAAAACTCCCGGCCCGTAGGGGGTGATCGCGAGGTGCTGACAATACTGGCCTGGGGCTTTGCAACGCGGGCCGGGCGGTCACGTCCGTCAATGAGGTGTAATTTGGGGTGTGGTCACCGGGCTGCATG
>LSHP01000114.1 GCA_001555775.1 Acidovorax delafieldii
CCTCCCAACCCTCCCCCCTGAAGGGGAGAGGGCTATCCAGCACCAAGCCTAACCACCTCCGCTCATCCTGAGCAGCGGGCGCAGCCCGCGTCGTCGAAGGACCCGCGCCCACGCTGGCCATATAGCGGGGCCTTCGACAGGCTCAGGCTGAGCGGAGGTAGTTGCTACCAAGATCGTGATGGCACGCAATTGCCCACTCACCAAGCATTGTAGATGCCCATTGGCCTGCTATTCATGCCAAAATGAAAATCTCATCCAAGCGAACCGTTGCAAGTCTCCGTTGGATGGCGGCCTATCTATGGTCGGTGCCATTGGCCTTGATGATCTCGGATGTTCTGGACTGGTCATATGATGGCGGTCCCGGCTGGTGGCTTGTCGCCGGATGGACTGCGCCCGTGGTGTTCGTTGCTTCTTGGTTTCGCCCGGTGGTTTCAGAACCAGCCATTGTAAGTATCTATTTTATCGTTGTGATAGCTTTCACCGCGTATACAGCGTCGCTCGCGAGCGTCACAACCGAGCACGAAATCAATAGCTAGCGCTCGCGCGCAACTGTCATTGCAGCCTTGCCCCTCAAGGCACCACCACCTGCCGGATCGCCGTCCCGCTCGCGAGCTCATCGAACAGCGCGTTGATCTCTGACAGCGGGCTCACCGAACTCAGCAGCTTTTCCACCGGCATGCGTCCGGCGCGCCAGAGGGCGATGTAGCGGGGTATGTCGCGCGAGGGGATGGCGTTGCCCATATAGCTGCCCATCAGCGTCTTGCCGTCGCCGACCAGCGAGACGGCGGGGATCGAAAGCATGTCCGCCGGGTTGGGCAGGCCGACGGTGACGATCCGTCCGCCGCGCCGCGCGAGGCCATAGGCCTTGGCGAGCACCGGGGCCTTGCCGACGGTCTCGATCACCAGATCGGGCTTGCGGCCCAGCGCCGCGACCACCGCGTCCTCTCCATCTTCCGGAGGCACGGCGGCGAGCGCGCCGAGTTCGAGCGCCAGCGCGCGCTTCTCCGGCACCGGGTCGATCGCCACCACCGGGTTCGCGCCGCCCGCGATCGCCGCCATCAGCGCGGCAAGGCCGACGCCGCCCAGGCCATAGACGACCACGCTTTCGCCCGCGCGCAGATTTCCACCGTTGAGCACCGCGCCCGCGCCGGTCAGCACCGCACAGCCGAACAGGGCGGCGATCTCGACCGGAATGTCGCTGTCGATCTTCACCGCCGAGCGCCGGTCGACCACCGCATGCGTCGCGAAGGCCGAGGAGCCGAGATGATGCTGCACCGCGTGACCATTCTCGGACAGGCGCCGCTCACCGCTCAGCAGCGTGCCCGCGCCGTTCGCCGCCGCGCCATTGCCGCACAGATAGCCCTCGCCCGAATGGCAACTGGGGCAATAACCGCACAGGGGCAGGAAGCTCAACACCACCCGGTCGCCAGGGGCGAAATGCTTGGCGGCAATGCTGCCAGGTTCCAGCACCGTCGCCACCGCCTCATGCCCCAAAGCCATCGGCATCGGGCGCGGGCGGTCGCCGTTGATGACGCTGAGGTCGCTATGACACAAGCCGGCGGCCTCGATCTTGACCAGCATCTCGTCCGGCCCCGGCGGGGCGAGGTCGATTTCTGCGAGGCGCAGCGGACGGGTTTGCGCATAGGGGCCCTTGTGGCCGATGCGGTCGAGAATGGTCGCGGTGATCTTCATGATGACCACCTCATGCC
>LSHP01000013.1 GCA_001555775.1 Acidovorax delafieldii
CCCCCATCACGATCCCCGCCCCGCCGAAAGTCGGCATGGTCTCGCTCGGCTGTCCCAAGGCCCTGGTCGATTCCGAACGCATCCTCACCAAGCTGCGCGCCGAGGGCTATCAGATGTCCGGCGATTATGCCGGTGCCGATGTCGTGCTGGTCAACACCTGCGGCTTCCTCGACAGCGCCAAGGAAGAGAGCCTCGAGGCGATCGGCGAGGCGATGGCGGAGAACGGCCGCGTCATCGTCACCGGCTGCATGGGCAACGAGGCCGATGCCATCCGCGCGCGCTTCCCCGATGTGCTCGCGGTCACCGGCGCGCATCAGTATGAGGACGTGGTGCAGGCGGTGCACGATGCCGCCCCGCCGGCGCGCGGCGCGTTCATCGATCTGGTGCCGGAGGGCGGCATCAAGCTGACCCCGCGCCACTACAGCTATCTGAAGATTTCCGAAGGCTGCAACCATCGCTGCTCGTTCTGCATCATCCCTTCCTTGCGCGGCGATCTTGCCAGCCGCCGGATCGATGCGGTGCTGCGCGAGGCGGAAAAGCTGGTCGCGGCGGGCACGCGCGAGCTGCTCGTCATCAGCCAGGACACCTCGGCTTATGGCGTCGATACCCGGCACGAACCGCGCGAGTGGAAGGGCCGTCAGGTCCGCGCGCACATGACCGATCTGGCGCGCGAGCTGGGCGGCCTGCGCACGGCAGAAGGCAAGGCCCCCTGGGTGCGGCTGCATTATGTCTATCCCTATCCGCATGTCGACCAGGTCATACCGCTGATGGCCGAAGGACTGCTCACCCCCTATCTCGACATCCCGTTCCAGCACGCCGCGCCGTCGGTATTGAAGCGCATGAAGCGCCCGGCGAACGAGGCCAAGGTGCTCGACCGGATCAAGGCGTGGCGTCAGATCGCGCCCGACATCACCATCCGCTCGTCCTTCGTGGTCGGTTTTCCCGGCGAGACCGAGACGGACTTCCAGTATCTGCTCGACTGGCTCGACGAGGCGCAGCTCGACCGCGTCGGTGGCTTCCGCTTCGAGCCGGTCGAGGGCGCGGCGGCCAACAGCCTGTCCGATCCGGTGCCGGAAGAGGTCAAGGAAGAGCGCTACCAGCGGCTGATGCAAAAGACCGCCGCGATCAGCGCCGCGAAGCTCGCCGCCAAGGTCGGCCGCACATTGCCCGTCATCATCGACGAAGTGGGCGAGCCCGACGAGGAAGACGGCTCGATCGGCGCGACGGGGCGTTCGCAGGCCGACGCGCCCGAGATCGACGGGCATGTGTATCTGCGCGACGTGCCGCAAGGGCTGGAGCCGGGATCGTTCGTCGATGTTCTGGTCGAGGATGCCGATGAGCATGATCTCTACGGGGTGATTGCGGGGCAGGCTTAGGGCTGCTCACGACTGCACGGTCGGTCATACCGCACCCACCCCCGCTAAGGCTGAGCCTGTCGAAGCCCCCGCGCAGACGGTAACTCCAGGCCCGTTCTCCGGCGAAAGCCGGAGCCCAGGAGCCATGACACGGGCCCGTAACCCAACGCGCAACTCCCTTCGCGTCTTCGCGTGAAACTGCTGCCGCAAGGGTTCACGCGAAGCCGCGAGGCGGTTGCCAAAGGCCTCAGGGCTCTACCCACCCCAAGCGTATGCCGCCCTGGATTCCGGCTTTCGCCGGAAAGCGGGTCAATCCGTTAGCTGATGGAGCATGATTGCCAACCCGTCATGCTGAACTCGTTTCAGCATCCATCAGGCCCCAGCAACCGAAGCCGCATGGGGGAGGAATGGGCCCTGAAACAAGTTCAGGGTGACGGTGTATGCTCGGGTCATCCATAATGCTGGACCGTTCGAAAGGCTTTGGCTGAGGGGACGGCTGTGTATAAGCTATTGTGAAAAAATCCGCGGTGCTCCAATCAACCGCTTGGCCAACGTCCGAAACGCCGATAAAGCTGGGCGAATGACAATGGAGAAAAACAAATCTGAAAATGGAAAATGCCCCAGCTGTGGAGCGCATATTTCTTTTTTCTACGCTTGCTTCAAGAAAGGTCAGCCTTTTGCCTGCAAAGCGTGTGGGACAGAGCTGATTGTCGCCAAAAAGACGAGTTTAGGCTTGGTGCTCGCCGGTATCGCTTTAGGGTCATTTCTGGGTAAGGAGTTCGGCCTCTTCGCAGTGATTCTTGTAGTCATAATGCTCGGAATTTATGAATGGCTTACAGCACGCGTGACAACAGCGGTGCGTGAACAGATGGCCATCAACGCATAATAGAATGTCTGAATTCTACCATGAGCAACCCGCCACGATCGCAACAGTCAAATATTAAAGACCCTAAACCGGCAATCCGCCCTGCGCCTTCGCCTCTTTCAGCACGAAGCTCGTGCTGATCGCCTTGATGCCTGCGATCGGGCGCAGTTTCGTGTTCGCAAAGTCCGCATAGCTGTCGAGGTCGCGGCTGACCACGGTGAGGATATAGTCCGCGCCGCCGGTGACCTGGTGGCAGGCGATGACCTCGTCGAGATCGGCGACCGCCGCCTCGAAATCGCGCGTCACCGCTTCGCCATGGTCGGCGATTTCGACGCTGACATAGGCGAGTACGCCGAGGCCCAGCGCGCGCCTGCTGAGCCGCGCGGCATAGCCCCGGATCACGCCATCCGCTTCCAGCCGCCGCACGCGGCGCCAGCAGGGCGAGGCGGACATGCCGACGGTTTCGGCGAGCTCGGCATTGGTCATGCGGCCGTTGTCCTGCAGCGCGCGCAGGATGCGGATGTCTTCTGCGTCCAGATCGATCATGGCAAGGATTTGCCAGTTTGGGCCTAGAAATGGAAGAACCGTCTTTGAGACGCTCGCTGTAAGCAAGAATGAGGCAGGATTTTTCGCTTTTCCGGTGCTATATCTCCCTCTCAGCCATCAACAGGGAAAAGCTATGGAAAGCCTGCTCATCAAGCCCGGTGCCGTGGATTTCTCGGTCATTCCCGATGTGCCTGCGGACACCTTTGTCGCGCCGCTGGTGCGCCCCGGCCATCTCGGTGAGGACTGGCTCGAGCCGCAACAGCGCCGATACACGTCCGAAGAGCATGCCATCTGGGACGATCTGTTCGCGCAGCAGATGGACGTTCTGCCGGGCCGCGCGGCGAGCAGCTTCATGGCGGGGCTCGACCGGCTCGATCTGGGGCGCGGCGGCGTGCCCGATTTCGGCAGCTTGAGCGAGGAACTGCAGGCGATCACCGGCTGGTCGGTCGTCCCGGTGCCGATGCTGATTCCCGATCACGTTTTCTTCTTTCACCTCGCCAACCGGCGTTTCCCGGCGGGCAATTTCATCCGCTCGCGCGAAGAATTCCACTATATCTCCGAGCCCGACGTGTTCCACGACGTGTTCGGCCATGTGCCGATGCTGACCGACCCGGTCTATGCCGATTACATGCAGGAATATGGCCGCGCCGGGTGGAAGGCGCTGGCGTATAACCGCTTGAAGGCGCTGTCCGCGCTCTACTGGTACACGGTCGAATTCGGGCTGATCCGTGAGGCCGACGGTATCAAGGCCTATGGCGCGGGCATCCTCTCCGGGCCGCTCGAGGCGGTGTTTTCTGTCGAGGCGCAGTCGCCCAACCGCGTGCATCTGGAGGTCGACCGGGTGATGCGCACCGATTATGTCATCTCGGACATGCAGCCGACCTATTTCGTCATCGACAGCTTCGAGGAGCTGTTCCGCAAGACGGTCGAGCGCAATTTCGACGACCTGTATCGCGCCCTGACACCGGGCTTTACCTATTCGAACCAGGCGGTGCTGGGCGGTGACAAGGTCTATCACCTCGGTACCCAGGAATATGCCAATCGCGGCGGCAAGGGATCGGGCGCGCGCCCGGTCTGAGCGCTGACACGATTGTCAGTTGCGCAGAAGGAGCGCGCCGGTCTAGCCTCAGGCCATGACCGAGATACGCCCCTTCACCATCGACGTGCCGCAAGCCGCGATCGACGACCTCCACGCCCGGATCCGCGCCGCCCGCTGGCCCGACAAGGAACAGGTGGACGATTGGGACCAGGGCATTCCGCTTGCGGTGGTGCAGGATTTCGCGACCTATTGGGCCAAGCAGTACGACTGGCGCGCGTGCGAGGCGGCGCTCAACGCGTATCCCAATTTCCTGATCGAACTCGACGGGGTGGACATCCATTTCCTCCACATCCGCTCTCGCCACGAAAACGCGCGCCCGCTGATCATGACGCATGGCTGGCCGGGATCGGTGCTCGAATTCATGGAGGTGATCGAGCCGCTGACCAATCCGGCGGACCCGGCGGACGCCTTCCACCTCGTCATCCCCTCGCTCCCCGGTTTCGGCTTTTCGGGCAAGCCGACCGAAACAGGCTGGTCGATTACCAAGATCGCCACGGCGTGGAACGACCTGATGCTCGCGCTCGGCTATGATCGCTATTTCGCGCAGGGCGGCGACTGGGGTTCCGGGGTGACGCTGGAGATCGCGCGGCAGAACCTCGGCGCGTGCGCGGCGGTGCATTCGAACATGGTGCTGGCTCTGCCCGATCCGGCGACCCTGGGCGACATGAGCGACCTGGAAAAGCGCGCGGCGGCGCGGATGCAATATTATCAGGAAAAGGAAAGCGGCTATTCGGCGATCCAGAAGACACGGCCGCAGACCATCGGCTATGCGCTCGCCGATTCGGCCGTGGGGCAGATGGCCTGGATCCTCGAGAAATTCCGCAACTGGTCCGATTGCGACGACCAGTTTTCGGGCTTCAGCCGCGATGCGCTGCTCGATACGATCACGCTCTACTGGTTGACCAACTCGGCGGCCTCGTCGGCGCGACTCTACTGGCACAGCTTCAACGCCATGGGTTTCGATCCGATCAGCCTGCCCACTGGCGGCACGATCTTCCCCAAGGAGCTGTTCCAGACGTCGCGTCGCTGGGCGGAAAAGCGGTTCAGTAACCTGATCTACTGGAACGAGGTGGACCGGGGCGGGCATTTCGCCGCGCTCGAGGTGCCCGATATCTTCGTGCGGGAAGTCCGCGCCTGTTTCCGCAACGCCAGTCTCTGAGCGGCAAACCCCGCCAGCGCAGCTGCGCTGACGGGGCCTGCCAGGTCACGATCTGGGGAGATCAGTTGCTGGTGACCTGAACGCTCTGAATACCTTCCTTCGCCAGCTGCGCCTGCACGCTGTCCTTGCCGACCAGATGCGCTGCGCCCACGGCCATGAAGACGGTGCCGGGCTTGTCCATCCGTGCCTTGATCCACTTGACCCAGTTGGCGTTGCGGTTCGTCAGCAGCGCATCGTAGAGGCCGGGATAGCTCTCCATGCCCTCGTTCATCAGCTTGTCGAGCGTTGCCTGGTCGCCCTTGCCCCAGGCGTCGACCAGCGCATCGATCTGCGTCGTCACCTCGGGCACTGCGTCGAGCGTCACGTCGAGGAACGCGACCTGCTCTTCGGTGCTCAGGCTGTCGAAAATGCCGAGCTGCTGCTCGACCGTCTCGAGCTGGCCGACTGGCTTGTCTTGGGCCTTGGCCGCGCTCATCAGCACCTTTTCGGCGCCGCTGTTCAGGTCATAACCCTGCATCATCAAGGGCAGCGTGGTCAGCGTGACGCTGGCGAACCAGGGCTCATACTGGTCGAGCGCCACCGGCGGAATGTTGAGCGTGCCCAGCGCCTTTTCGTATTTGGTCAGCACCGGCGGGGTCAGCAGGCTGCGCAGGGTCACGCCCTGCGGGTTGCTCGCCAGCTGGTTCACGGTCGCCTGCATCGCTGCGGGATCCGCCGGTTCCTGCACCTCGATCACCAGCTCGTCCGAAGCGTCGAACGCGGTCTTGATGTCGCCCTTCAGCCAGTTGAGCCCGGGGCGCAGCACATGGACGGTGCCGAACAGATAGATGGTCGTGTCCTTGTCACGCACGATCCACATCGCGGGATTGATGTCCTTTGCGGCGGGGGCAGGGGCGGGGCCGAGCGCTTCGGCGACCGAGGTCGGCTGTTGGGCGAGCAGCGACTCGCTGGCGAAACCGATGGTGGCGACAGCAGCGACGGCAAGGGTGGCAGCGCCATTGCGCAGGGTCTTGAACAGCTTGGTCATGGAGGTGGTCCTTTTGTTGGGGATATTGGGGGTGGGGCGTTAACGGAACTTGTACCAGGCAAAGGCGAGCGCGCTGCTCAAGATGCCGGCAAGGAACAGCCACAGGGCATCCGGCTCGGGCACCAGCCCGCCCTTCCACAGGACGAACCAGGCAGGATAGCCAATCAGCATCACATTGCCCGCGACCACGGTGGTCTTGGTGTGGATGACGCGTTCGTGCTCGTCGGACACCTGCATCAGCTTCCACGATCCATAGCTGACCGCGATCACGAACACGATCGCGCTGATGATCGCCAGCCAGGGCGGGATGCTGTTCGCCGCGACCAGCCCGGCATTCTCATCCTCGAAAAAGCCGACCAGAAAGCCGGAGACAAGGCCCATCGCGAACATCGTCCCGATCACGGCATTGATGCGTTTCTGGCGCTGCTTAGCGCGGGTCTGCCAGTCGGTTTCAACCATGCTCGCCTCCATCATCGAAAATCTCCTCGATCGTCATGCCGAACAGCCTGGCAATCCTGAATGCCAGTGGCAGCGACGGATCGTATTTGCCCGTCTCGATCGCATTGACCGCCTGGCGCGAGACATCGAGCCGCGCACCCAGTTCTGCCTGGCTCCAGTCGCGCTCGGCGCGCAGCACTTTCAGCCGGTTTTTCATCTCAACCACTTTCCGCCAGGTGTCGCAGGACGCTGACCTTTTGTCATGTGACCCTGACTATATGTCGTGATTCGCTGACCATGTCAAGTGACCCTGACCATCTGCTACCGTCACCTGACATCCGTTACGGAAATGCGGGGGTTTGCATGGCTGGTCAGCTGGGTACGTGGCTGATACCCTTTGCCGCAAAAGCAACGGGAGAGACCGCCATGGCGAGCGAATCGGCCACCAGCATCCACGCGCGCACCTGCCATCTGTGCGAGGCCAATTGCGGCGTGCTGGTCGAGGTGCAGGGGCGCAAGGTCATCTCGATCAGGGGCAATCCCGATCATGTGCTGAGTCGCGGCCATATCTGTCCCAAGGCGACCGCGCTGGCAGACCTTCAGGACGATCCCGATCGGCTGCGTCGTCCGGTCAAGCGGGTCGGCGACCAGTGGCAGGAGATCGACTGGGAAACCGCCTTTGCCGAGATCGGTGCGCGGATGGCGGGGATCATCGCAGGGGGTGGGCAGCCCGCGCTCTATATGGGCAACCCCAATGCGCACAATTACGCGACCGGCACGCAGACCGGGCTGCTGCGCAAGGCTCTGGGGGTGCGCACGCTCTATTCGGCCTCGACGCTCGACCAGATCCCGCATCAGCTCGTCCAGATGTGGATGTACGGGCACAATGCGCTGTTCCCAATCCCCGATGTCGACCGCACGCGCTTCATGCTGATCATCGGGGGCAATCCGCTCGCCAGCAATGGCAGCGTGTGGACCGTGCCCGATGTGAAGAAGCGGCTGAAGGCGGTGCAGGCGCGCGGCGGGCAGGTGGTCGTCATCGATCCGCGCCGCACCGAGACCGCGAAGATCGCTGACGCGCACCATTTCATCCGCCCCGGCACCGATACCGCGCTGCTGCTCGGCCTGCTCAAGGCGCTCGACGAGGCGGGGCTGGTCTCGCCGGGCCGGCTCGCGCCGATGCTGGACGAGGGCTGGGATGGGGCGTGGCAGGCGATTCGCGGCTTCGAAGTTGCGCCGCTCGCCGCGCATTGCGGCATCGACGAAGCCGTGATCCGCGCGCTCGCCGCCAGGCTGGGCAGCGGCGAACCGGCTGTTGTCTATGGCCGGATGGGCGTCTCGGTGACCGAGGCGGGCACGCTCAACCTCTGGCTGATCCAGCTCCTGAACATCGCCACCGGCAATCTCGATCGCGAGGGTGGAGTGATGTTCTCCTCGCCGGTCATTGATCTGGTCGCGAGCGCCGGACCGGGCACGTACGATCGCTTCCGCTCGCGCATTGGCAACCGGCCCGAGGTGATCAGCGAGTTTCCGAGCGCGCTGCTGCCCGAGGAGATCGGGACGCCGGGCGAGGGGCAGATCAAGGCGCTGGTGGTGATATCGGGCAATCCCGCCTTGTCGTCGCCCGGCGCCTGGGGCGAGGCGTTGCCGCAGCTCGAGTTGATGGTGTCGATCGACATGTACGTCACCGCGACCAGCGCGCACGCGCATTACATCCTGCCGCCGTGCGGGCCGCTCGAAAAAGACCATTATCCGCTGCTGCTCGGCCCCATCGCGATCCGCAATTATGCCGATTATTCCGCGCCGACGCTGCCGATGGAAGAAGGCGCCAAGGCCGATTGGGAAATCGTGGCGGAACTGGCGCGTGCGATCCTGGCGGCGAAGGGCGAGGCGGTACCCAATATCGTGCCGCCGCGTGTGGCGCTCGCCGCGATGCTGGCAAGATCGGATTACAAGGTGACGCTGGAGGAGCTGGAAGCGAACCCCAATGGCGTGGATTTCGGCGCGCATGTTCCGCGCCTGCCCGAACGGTTGCAGACGCCCGACAAGCGGATTGCCTGCGCCCCACCGCTGTGCCTCGAGGCGCTGGAGCAATGGCGCGCCCAGCTCGAAGCCACGCCGCCGGATCAGTTGCTGCTGATCGGGCGACGGCATGTGCGCAACAACAACAGCTGGCTGCACAACAGCCCGCGCCTCGCCAAGGGGCCGGATCGCTGCACCGCGATGATCCATCCCGACGATGCGGCAGCGCGCGGCATCGCCACCGGCGATCAGGTGCGGGTGAGCAGCCGGGTTGGAGCGGTGCAGCTTGCCGCCGAGGTCAGCGAGGATGTGATGCCGGGCGTGATCTCGATCCCGCACGGCTTTGGCCAGGACAAGCCGGGGACGCGGCTCTCGGTCGCGGCGAAAAGGCCTGGCGTTTCGCTCAACGACCTCACCGACCCGGCGGCGATGGACCCGATTTCGGGCAATGCTGTGCTCAACGGCACCCCGGTGACGCTAGAGCGGGTGGAGCAGGCGGTGGCGGCGGAATAGGCGCCGATTATTGCCCTTATCGTCACCCCCGCGAAAGCGGGGGTCCCGCTTCCTTTCAACCTTTGCGCAATAGCGGGATTGCCGCTTTCGCGGGAATGACGAATGTGGGCTGGCAAAGCTCAGCTAAACCCGCTGACACCAACCCTGAATCACCTCTCCCTTGACCCGCGCCCCGCCATCCGCCAAAGCGCGGCGCATCTTTTTGCAACTGCGAAGGCCGGACGTTTGAGCGAGCACAGCCTTTCCTTTCAGGACATGATCCTGACCCTGCACAATTTCTGGAGCCAGCACGGCTGCCTGATCCTGCAGCCTTATGACATGCCTATGGGTGCGGGCACGTTCCACACCGCGACGACGCTGCGCGCGCTGGGCCCCGATCCGTGGAACGCCGCGTTCGTCCAGCCGTGCCGCCGCCCGACCGACGGGCGCTATGGCGAAAACCCCAACCGGCTGCAGCATTATTACCAGTATCAGGTGATCCTGAAGCCCTCGCCGGGCGACATCCAGCAGCTCTATCTCGACAGCCTCACCGCGATCGGCGTCGATCCGCTGCTGCACGACATCCGCTTCGTCGAGGACGACTGGGAGAGCCCGACTCTGGGCGCCTGGGGCCTGGGCTGGGAGGTCTGGTGCGACGGCATGGAGGTGACGCAGTTCACCTATTTCCAGCAGATGGGCGGCTTCGACTGCAAGCCGGTGGCTGGCGAGCTGACCTATGGGCTCGAGCGGCTCGCCATGTACATTCAGGGCAAGGACAGCGTATACAATCTAGATTTCAACGGCCGGGGCGTGACCTATGGCGATGTGTTCCTCGAGAACGAGCGCCAGATGAGCGCATGGAATTTCGAGCATGCGAACACGGAAAGCCTGTTCGATGCGTTCCGCAAGGCCGTCGCCGAATGCGAGAATTGCCTCGATGCGAAGCTGCCGATTCCGGCTTATGAGCAGGCGATTGCAGCGAGCCATGTGTTCAACCTGCTCCAGGCGCGCGGGGTGATCTCGGTCGCCGAGCGCCAGGCCTATATGGGCCGCGTGCGTGACCTTGCGAAGGGCAGCTGCCAGGCGTGGATGGAGAAGAACGGGTGGGCTGCGTGATGGTGACGTTGCACAACCGTCATGCTGAACTTGTTTCAGCATCCATCGACCGTCCGGGAGCCGATAGGGCGAAGGCGCTTGGTGCCCGATGGACCCTGAAACAAGTTCAGGGTGACGGCATTGGTTGCGGTTCGGACCGGGAGCGCGCGGCATGACCGATTTCCTGCTCGAACTTCTCTCCGAGGAAATCCCCGCGCGGATGCAGGCGAAAGCCCGTGCCGACCTCGAAAAGCTGTTCGCCGATCAGCTCGCCGCCGCCGGGCTGAAGGCGCAGAGCCTCCAGACCTTCTCGACCCCGCGCCGCCTTGCGCTGATCGCGCGCGGGTTGCCCGAAACGACCGAAGCGGTATCCGAAGAGCTCAAGGGCCCTCCCGCCGATGCGCCCGATGCGGCGGTCGAGGGCTTTTTGCGCAAGGCGGGGCTGACTCGCGACGCGCTCGAGACCCGCGAGGTCAAGGGCCGCGCGACGCTGTTCGCGGTCATTAACAAGCCGGGCCGCGCCACCGCCGATGTGCTCTCTGACGCCATCCCCGCGATCGTCCGCGCCTTTCCCTGGCCCAAGTCGATGCGCTGGGGTGCGGCGAGCCAGACCACGGAATCGCTGCGCTGGGTGCGTCCGCTGCAGGGCATCATCGCGCTGCTCGGCGGTTATGTCGTGCCGTGCGAGGTCGATGGGCTGGTCGCCGGCAATACCACCGTCGGTCACCGCTTCCACCACCAGGGCGCGGTCACCGTGTCGGGTGTCGAGGATTATGCCGATGCGCTGCGCGCCGCGCATGTGATCGTCGATCATGAGGAACGCGCGCGCATCATCCGCGACGGCGCGGCGAAGGCGGCGGCGGACGCGGGCTTTGCGCTGATCGAGGACGAGGGGCTGGTGGTCGAGAATGCCGGGCTGACCGAATGGCCGGTGCCGTTGCTAGGCCGTTTCGACCCGGCGTTTCTTGAGGTTCCGCCTGAGGTCATCCAGCTAACTGCCCGCGTTAACCAGAAATATTTCGTCGTGCAGGATGCAGGCGGCGCGCTCGCCCCGGCGTTCGTCTGCACCGCCAACATCGCCGCGCATGACGGCGGCCGGGCGATCGTCGCGGGCAACGAGAAGGTGCTGGCGGCGCGGCTTTCCGACGCGCGCTTCTTCTGGGAGCTCGACCAGAAGAAGACGCTCGAGCAGCATGCCGAGAAGCTGAAGAATATCGTCTTCCACGAGAAGCTTGGGACGGTGGCCGACAAGGTCGACCGCGTCGCCAAGCTCGCGCGGTGGCTGTGCGAAGAGGGTATCATTCAGCCCTCTCCCCTTGAGGGGAGAGGGAGGAGCCGCGAAGCGGCGGAGGG
>LSHP01000115.1 GCA_001555775.1 Acidovorax delafieldii
GGAGGGGGGCATGCGGCCTCCCGATCGTCTGACCACCTGGAGAGCGTGTTCCCCTCTCCCCGGCCCTCTCCCCTCAAGGGGAGAGGGGGAGATATTCAATGGAAACCAAGGCCGGTGATCCCGGAGCCTTTCGGCATTTCGACCTGAACCGCGTGCCCTCGCCCGCCTTTGTCGTGGACGAGGCGGCGGTGCGGCGCAATCTGGCGGTGCTCGCGGATGTCCGCGACCGGGCAGGGATAAAGATGCTCGCCGCGCTCAAGGCGTTCTCGTTCTGGCAATTGGGCGACGTGGTCAGCGACTATCTCGACGGCACCTGCTCGTCAGGTCTGTGGGAGGCGAAGCTCGCCTCGCACCATTATCATGGCGAGATCGCGACCTATTGCGCGGGTTACAAAGCCGAGGACCTGCGCGAGATCCTCAAGCTCTCCGATCATGTCATCTTCAACAGCCCCGGCCAGATCGCGCGATTCGCCCCGCTGATCGAGGAGGCGCGCGCGGCGGGCCAGAGCTTCGACATCGGCCTGCGCATCAACCCCGCGCTGCCGCTCGGCGAGACCGAGAAATACGACCCCAGCCAGCCGCACAGCCGCCTGGGCCATCCGGTCGACCAGCTCCGCTCCGAGCATCTCGAAGGCGTGTCAGGAATCCATTTCCACTCGCTGTGCGAGCAAGACCTGGTTCCGCTGCAGCAGATCTGGGCCAAGCTAGAACCGCTGCTCGAACCTTATTTCAATCAGCTGAAATGGCTGAACTTTGGTGGCGGGCACCATATTACGCGCGCCGACTACCAGCGCGACGAGCTGGTCGAGTTCCTGATCGCGGTCAAGGCGCGCACCGGTTGCGACATCTATCTCGAACCCGGCGAGGCGGTCGCGCTCGATGCGGGCATCCTCGTCGGCGAATTGCTCGATGTCTTCGACAACGGGATGAAGGTGGGAATCACCGACATCTCGGCGACCTGCCACATGCCCGACGTGATCGAGGCACCCTATCGCCCTGCCATGCTCGGCGAACGGTCCGACGCGGAGCCGATACGGCTGGGCGGCCCCTCATGCCTCGCCGGAGACATTATCGGCGACTATGGCCTGCCCGTCCCCCTCGAGCCGGGCCAGCGCTTCGCGTTCCTCGACCAGGCGCATTATTCGATGGTAAAAACCAATACTTTCAATGGCGTACCACTGCCATCTATCTGGCTGTGGAACAGCGATGACGATAGCCTGCGCGAGATCGCCTCGTTCGGTTACGAGACGTTCCGCGACCGGCTGGGTTAGGATTTCGGTAGCAATTTTTTTCTTTACACTGGGGGCTGCGGACCCTATTTCGGCGTTCCGCTGCCCCAGGGGGACTTCCAATAACCGCAAGGCAGCCTTGTTGTTTGACTGTTTTTTTGGGGGTCCCTTGAGTTGCACGAATATCTTGATGCGCTGGAGCTGATTCAGGCTCTGAACCCGGCACAGCCGGTTACGCTGAACCGTCCGCAAGCGGCTACCCGCGCGGCGCGTTTCTTTGTTGATCGCTTTCCTGGCAAGTCGCTCTACGCGGTCAAGGCGAATCCGTCGCCCGATCTGCTGCGCGTGCTGTGGAACGCGGGGATCACGCATTATGACGTCGCCTCGATCGCCGAGGTGCGGCTGGTCGCGGCAACGCTGCCGGATGCGACCCTGTGCTTCATGCACCCGGTCAAGACGCCAGAAGCGATCGCCGAGGCCTATCACCTGCACGGCGTGCGCGTGTTCTCGCTCGACAGCCGCGAAGAGCTCGACAAGATTGTCGCCGCCACTGGCGCGCCCGACGATCTGACGCTGTGCGTGCGCCTGCGCGTCTCGTCCGAGCATTCGGAGCTCAGCCTCGCATCCAAGTTCGGCACCGAACTGATCGATGCACGCGAACTGCTGATGGCGACCCGCCAGGCGGCGGACAGCCTGGGCATCTGCTTCCATGTCGGCAGCCAGGCAATGAGCCCGCACGCCTATGTGCAGGCGCTCGACCGGGTCCGCGCGGCGATCGTCGACGCCTCGGTCACCGTCGACGTCATCGATGTAGGTGGCGGCTTCCCCTCCGCCTATCCGGGCATGCAGCCCCCGCCGCTCGAAGACTATTTCGCGATCATCGAACGCACCTTCGAAAGCCTGCCGATCAGCTACTCGGCGGAACTGTGGTGCGAGCCGGGTCGCGCGCTGTGCGCCGAGTATAATTCGATCATCGTGCGCGTCGATCGTCGCCGCGGTGAGGAACTGTATATCAACGATGGCGCCTATGGCGCGCTGTTCGATGCCGCGCATATCGGCTGGCGCTTCCCGGTCCGCTATCTCGGCACCCAGCGCAGCGACGACAATGCCGATTTCAGCTTTTTCGGTCCGACCTGCGACGATATCGATTATATGGCTGGCCCCTTCCCGCTGCCTGCGGACATCAAGGCCGGCGACTATATCGAGATCGGCATGATCGGTGCCTATGGCGCGGCGATGCGCACTGGCTTCAACGGCTTCGGCACGAGCGAGCATTACACCGTCGCCGACGAGCCGATGCAGTCCATGTACACCGGCGAGGCGCGCCCGCACTGGCGCGCCGACAATGTGGTCAGCATCAACCGCTGATCGCGCCGATCGGTTGCGATTGACAATCTAATAATGCTGCCGCAGTTTCCTCCTCCGTAAAGCGGGGGAGGAACTGCTTCATGTCTGCCAATGTTCTGACGCCAGCCGCCGTGCTGGTGCTCTGGTCGCTCGTCATGCTGTTCTGGATGGCAGGTGCGCGGCTTCCCAACGCCAGGAAGCTGGGCGTGGATATTTCCAAGGCCGTGGGCGGACGGGGCAGCGATCTCGATCCGATGCTGCCGCCCCAAGCCGCGTGGAAATCACACAATTACGCGCATCTGATGGAGCAGCCGACCATCTTTTACGCCACCATCGCGATCGTGGCGATCGCCGGCGCAGGCAGTGATGGCTTCAATGTCGCGCTCGCCTGGGGCTACACCCTGATCCGTATCGTGCACAGCATCTGGCAGGCCACCGTCAACAAGGTGCAGACCCGTTTCCTGCTTTTCCTCGCCTCGACCTTCTGCCTGATCGTGCTCGCGGTCCGCGCGCTGCTCGCTACGCTTTGAGAGGATTGCCCCTATGACCCAGCCCATTTTGCAGCCCGTCGTCATCCTTCTCGCATGGACCATGGTCATGTGGGCATGGATGTACGTCACCCGCATTCCGGCGATGCAGCAGGCCAAGATCGATGTCGCCAATCTGAAGGGCGGCACGGGCAAGGATCTCGATGCTGTCCTGCCGCAGCCGGTCCAGTGGAAAGCCCATAATTACAATCACCTGCTCGACGAACCGACAATCTTTTATGCAGTGTGTATCGTGCTGGCGATTATCGGCCATGGCGAAGGGATCAACGTCGCGGTTGCATGGCTGTATGTCGCTTTGCGCATCGCGCACAGCCTGGTCCAGGCCACGGTCAACCGCGTCGCCATCCGCTTCCTGCTGTTCGCCTCGTCGAGCCTGTGCCTGATGGTGCTGATCTTCCACGCCGCGATCCCGATCTTCGACCTCCACCTGCATGGCTGATCCGCGCCGCATCCGTGCGGCGGTCGTCCAGGCCGCACCGATCCCGCTCTCGGTCACTCAGGGCCTGGCCGCGCTGCCCGGTCTGATCGAACCCGCGCTCGATCAGGGCGCGCAAATCGTAGCCTTTGGCGAGACCTTTCTGGGCGGCTATCCGCTCTGGCTTGATGAGGCACCGGGCGCGGCGCTCTGGGACCATCCGGGCACGCGCGCGCTGCATGCCGTGCTGCTGGAAGAGGCAATCCGCATCGGCGATCCGCGTTTCGCTCCGGTGCAGGACCTGGTCGATCGATCGGGCGCGCTGATCAGCATCGGCGCGCACGAGCGCGTGCGGTCCAGCCTCTATAACTGCCAGCTGCTGCTACGCCCCGGCCAGCCGCCGCTGATCCACCGAAAGCTCGTGCTGACCCATGGCGAACGGCTGATCTGGGCACGCGGCGATGGCTCGACGCTCAGCACCCACGGCGCTCCGTTCGGCCAAGTCGGGAGCCTCATCTGCTGGGAACACTGGATGCCGCTTGTACGCGCGGCGATGCACAACCAGGGCGAGGCCGTGCATATCGCCGCCTGGCCGACGGTGCGCGAGACCTATGGCATTGCCTCGCGCCACTATGCCTTTGAAGGCCGTTGTTTCGTGCTGGCCGCGGGCACCGTGCAAAGCCGCGACGATGTGGTGCTGGGCCTCGATCTCTGCCACCTTGACGCCGAGGCCCGCAAGGCCGCGCGTGCGCTGATCGAGGCGATGCCCGAGGGGCAATTGCAGCTTGGCGGCAGCATGATCATTGCGCCCGATGCCACGGTGCTGGCCAAGGCAGGATCGGGAGCCGAGACGCTGATTGCCGATCTGGACATGGCCAGCATCGGTCAGGATCTCGCCGCGCTTGATACCGACGGCCACTATTCCCGCCCCGACGTCTTCGAGCTTCGCGTTGACACCCGACCGCGCGATGGCGTCGTATGGAGCGCTCAAGGCTGACGGACGAACAGGCTGGCCAGCTCGACATGCGTCGACCAGCGGAACTGACCCACCGGCCACAAGGTATCGAGCACGAAACCGGCGTCGCACAGCATGCGGGCATCCCGCGCGAAGGTCGCCGGGTTGCAGCTGACATAGCAGACGCGCTTGATCGACGATCCCGCGATGGCGCGCACCTGTTCCTCCGCCCCTGCGCGCGGTGGATCGAGTACCAACCCATCGAGCCGGTCGAGCATGTCGCGCTGGACGGGATTGCGGAACAGGTCGCGATGTTCGGTGAATAATGGCAGCTGGCGCGCATCGGCAGCAGCCTTGAGCGCCAGGATGGCATCGCGCGACGCCTCGGCGGCATAAAGGCGGCGGCCCGGCGCGATCAGGTGAAATGCAAAGCTGCCCAGCCCGGCGAACAGGTCGGCGACCATCCGGCAACCATCGAGCGCCTCGCGCGCAGCCGACGCCAGCACCGCCTCGCCATCGCGCGTCGCCTGAAGGAAGCTTGCCTGCGGAAAGCGCACCGCGATATCGCCGAAGCTGATCGTGGCCGGCACGGGCTCGTACTGCGGCTCGGGTCCGAAGCCCTGGTCGATCGACAGCCGCGCCAGCCCCTGCGCCTCGGCAAAGCCGGAGAGCAGTTCGTGCTCCGCCAGCGCTTTTGGTGCCAGCCCGGAGATCAGCACATCGACGCCCTGGTCGATCTCGGTCAGCTCGACACTGCCGGAAATCCGCGATTCCGGCCATTTCGCGATCAGGCCGCGCACGGCCATCATGACGTCATGCAGTCTTGGCGTCACGATCTCGCAGCTGCGGATGTCGACCAGATCGTGGCTGCCTTGGCCCGCAAAGCCCAGCGTGACCTGCCCGCCCTTGCGCACATAGCGCAATGAGGCTCGCCTGCGGCTGCGCGGGGGCGAGAGGTGCACCGGTCGAACGTCGCGCGCGACGATCTGCTTGGCAGCGAGAGGCCCCGTGACACGGTCGCGGACGAAATCGGCAAGCGCGGTATCGTCAACATGCTGCAACTGGCACCCGCCGCACGTCCCGAAATGCGGGCATGGCGGCACGGCATGATGCGGACCGGGCACGATGCTCCCATCGCTGGCAAGGGCGTCCCCCGGGGCTGCCCCGGCGACATGGAGGCCCGAAGCGGTGACGCCATCGCCGCGCGCCGCGATGCGGACAATAAGGTCATCGCTCAAGACAGGCCTCCAGGGCTTGGCGCAGGGCCGTGGCAAGCTCCAGCGCGCTGAACGCCGGTCCGACGATCCGAGCAGCGAAGTCCTGCAGCCAGGCTGCCTCGGTCATGGCATCGAACGGCTGGGCATGCCCCGCGAGCCGCGCCGCCATGCAGCCGGCAAGCACGTCGCCCGTGCCGGCGACCGATAGCCACGAACAGCGCCGATCGGCAATCACCGCGCGGCCATCGGGGGCAGCGATCACGGTATCTGCGCCCTTGTAGAGTAAGAATGCATCCAGCGTTTCAGCAAGCGCGGCTGTTCGAGCGACCTTGTTCATCGCATCGCTGTCTGTCACACCCTCCAGCGCCTCGAACTCGCCCTGGTGTGGGGTCAGCAGCACCGGCGCGCCGCGCCCCGTCATCTGCGGGAATTGCGCAGGCAGCAGGTGCAGCGCATCGGCATCGATAATCAGCGGGTGCGGACAGCTCAGCGCAGTTTCCAGAAGCGCAATCGCCTGATCGCCCCGCCCCAGGCCCGGCCCGACAACAACCGTGCCGATGCGGGGATCCTGCAACGCCTCGGCAACCGCGCCCGAGCCGTCTGCCTGCTGCCAGACGATATCGGCAGGAAGCTGTGGCGGCGGATCGCCCGCCCCGATCAGCTTGACATAGCCAGCCCCCGCCCCTTGCGCCGCGCGGGCCGCCAGCAGCGCAGCCCCGGGCATCTCGCCGACCAGCACCGCCACCAGCCCGCGGCGGTACTTGTGCGAACGCGCATCGGGCGCGGCGATCGCGGGCCGGGCGATCCTGCGGACCTTGGCCGCCTCGGTATCGACCCCGATCTCGATCAGGCTGAGCGCGCCGCAATCGCTCGCCACCGGCTCGAGCAGATGGGCGTATTTCCAAGCCCCCAGCGCCAGCACATGGTCGAAGCGCAGCGGTTCGTTGAGCCAGACCGCGCGGTCGGCATCCGCCCCGCTGGGCAGATCAATCGCAAAGCTGCGCCGCGCCTGGCCGACCAGTTCGGCAAAGCGATGCCAGACGGCACCGTCGAGGGGACGCGTCAGGCCGCTGCCGAACAGGCAATCGACGACCTGCGCAGCGGGTTCGGCCTCATCGAACTTCACGACCTCGCCTCCAAAGCGCGCCCGCGCATTGCGCGCGGCGTCGGTGCGCGGTCCGGACAATGCGGCAACGGTTACCGGCACGCCTTTCCTGCACAAAAAATCTGCGATTACATAGCCATCGCCGCCGTTATTTCCAGGACCGCACAGCACGAGCGTGGGCGCCGTGCCGCCGATCCGCCAGATCATCTGGCCCGCGCCCTCGCCCGCACGCTGCATCAGCGCATCGACCGAGACGCCGGTGTCGAAGATCGCCTGTTCGGCCGCGACCATCTCGGCGACCGTCAGCACGGCTGATCCGCGATCAGCCACCGCCTGCGCCAGGCTTGATCGTCGCGGGGATGCGATAGCGGTCATCGCCGACCGAAAGCTGGATGCGGCCATCGGCGAGCGGCGTCACCACCGCCTGCTCGGCACCGTCGGCCGCGATCAGGCCACGACCGTCCGTCACGATCTCGAACCTGCGGAAACCGCCATCGGGGTGCCGCAGCACCAGCTCGCGCTTGTCGCCGCTCTGCACGCGCTCGACATCGCATTTCTCGGCAAATTCGGTATCGCTTCCGAGCGCGCAGGCGACGCGGCTATCGTCGGCCTCTGCCAGCGGATCAGGTTTGGTCTCCCCGGAGCATCCCGCCAGCATCGCCAGTGCAGCGGAAACGACCAGCGTCTCAGATATCCGCATAGACATGGCGTTCCGCCTTGGCTCCCGGATGCGTTACCGCACCCTTGCTCGCCGGGCCCACATTCTGGGCATAGCGCCACAAGGCACCCGCCTGATAGTCGTTGGTGCGCGGCTGCCACGCCTTGCGGCGCTCGGCCAGCACGGCCTCGTCGACATGCAGGTCGATCGTGCCGGCTTCGGCGTCGATCGAGATGATGTCGCCATCCTCGACCAGCGCAATCGGACCGCAATCGGCCGCTTCGGGTCCGACATGGCCGATGCAGAAGCCGCGCGTCGCGCCGGAAAAACGTCCATCGGTGATCAGCGCAACGCTCTCGCCCATGCCCTGCCCATAGAGCGCGGCGGTGGTCGACAGCATCTCGCGCATGCCGGGTCCGCCCTTGGGCCCTTCATAGCGGATGACGATGACCGATCCTTCGCGAATCTGGCGCGCCTCGACCGCAGCGAAGCACTCTTCCTCGCAATCGAACACCTGGGCGGGGCCAGTGAATTGCAGCCGCGCCATGCCTGCCACCTTGACGATGGCGCCATCGGGCGCGAGCGAACCCTTGAGGCCAACGACGCCTCCGGTGGGGCTTAACGGCGCCTTCACGTCGTAGATGACTTTCTGGTCGGGGTTCCAGGTAACCTGATCGATATTCTCGCCCAGCGTCTTGCCGGTGACCGTCATGCAATCGCCGTGCAGCATGCCATTCTCCAGCAGCGTCTTCATCAGCATGTAGACGCCGCCCGCCTCGTACATGTCGCGCGCAACATAGCGACCGCCGGGTTGCAGGTCGGCGATATAAGGCGTGGTCTTGAAGATTTCGGCGACGTCGAACAGGTCGAAATCGATCCCTGCCTCGCTCGCCATGGCAGGCAGATGAAGCCCCGCATTGGTAGAACCGCCGGTCGCAGCAACAACCCGCGCTGCATTTTCAAAGGCTTCACGCGTGCAGATGTCACGCGGCCTCAAGTTGCGCGCGAGCAGTTCCATCACTTGGCGTCCCGCCGCGACCGCGATTTCGGCGCGGCTCTCATAGGGTGCGGGCATCATGTTGCTGTTGGGGAGCGAGAGGCCAATCGCTTCGCCGACACACGCCATGGTGTTGGCGGTATACTGGCCTCCGCACGCGCCATGGCCGGGGCACGCCACTTTCTCGAGCGCGATCAGGTCCTTGAGCGGACAATTGCCCGCCGCGTGCTGGCCGACCATCTCGAACACGTCCTTCACCGTCACGTCGCGGCCGTCATAATGGCCGGGCAGGATCGAGCCGCCGTAGACGAAGATCGAAGGGACGTTGAGCCGCAGCATTGCCATCATCATGCCGGGCAGCGACTTGTCGCACCCTGCAAAGCCGACCAGCGCGTCATAGCAATGGCCGCGCACCGACAGCTCGACCGAATCGGCGATGACCTCGCGGCTGACCAGCGAGCTCTTCATGCCCTGATGGCCCATGGCGATACCGTCGGTCACCGTGATGGTGTTGAACCGGCGCGGCATGCCGCCTGCAGCGTTCACCCCTTCGCGGCAAGCATCGGCCTGGGCATCGAGCGTGGTATTGCACGGCGCGCTGTCGTTGCCCGCACTGGCGACCGCGACGAAAGGCCGCGCAATCTCTTCCTCGGTCAGGCCCATGGCATAATAATAGCTGCGATGCGGCGCGCGCTCCGGTCCCACGGAGACGTGGCGGCTGGGGAGCTTCGACTTGTCGAAATTATGTGTCATGATCGGGCCTTTCTCTGGCCGGGCTCTTTCCAAAATCGGGCGCGCTACGCAAGTCTATTGCGGCATGCGAGGACTACAGGGGCCAATATCTCCGCCATTCGGGCCGCGCCATTTGGGTCGGAAACATGGTCCTGCCGCATTTCCACGCCCAGATAGGGCCTGCCCGGTTCTTCGGCATGGCGGTTCATTGTCGCATTGAGCAGCGTGCCGGCATAGGGCAGCTGGTCGCCGACATTGAGCCCTGTCTCGGCCAGCAGCGGCAGGGCGATGCGCGCCGCGCGATCATCGCGATTGTACAAAATCCCTATATCCCAAGGCCTTGCCTCTTCAGGGCGCGTGGCGAGCTGCGGGGTGAAGCTGTGCAGCGACAGGATGAAGGGATTCGACACACTGGCGAGCATGGCCGCCACGGCGTCATGATAGGGCCGGTAATAGGCCGCGAGCCGCGTTTCGGGATCGGCATCGGCATTGCCCGGAATGGCGATGCCGTCGCTGGTCAGCGGAATGAGGCCGGGCGCATCCTCCTCGCGGTTGAAATCGATCACAAGCCGCGAGACGCGCGCCAGCACCGCGCCGCAGCCGATCGGCTCGCACAGCGCTCGGGTGACTTCGGCCACGCCGATATCGATCGCAACATGCTGCGTCATGACGTCCGGCGCGACGCCTAAGTCGATGCCTTCGGGGACATGGTTGCTCGCATGGTCGGCAATGATGACGATGTTCTCGCCCATCGATCCCGGTTTCGAGGCAATGATTTCATAGGGTTGAAAGCCGTTCATCGCAGCATTCCTGACATCAGCCACCAGGTCGGCTGATCGGCCGCCAGAGCCTGTTCGGCTGTAGTGCAAGCTTCTGGCGAATCGAACAGTGCAAAGCAGGTCGCGCCGCTGCCCGACATGCGCGACAAGGTGACGCCGGGCGTCGAGCGCAGCCGTTCGAGCACGTCTGCGATTTCGGGTACGAGCATACGCGCGGGGCCTTCGAGGTCATTGCGCCCGGCTGCAATGACGGCCTCAAGACTGGACGTATCGAGCGGGCCTCGATCGACCTGATCCCAGCCCTGGAACACCGGCGCGGTGCCGAGCGGAATGCCAGGATTGACGAGCAGGATCGGCATGCCCGAGAGGCCCTGCAGGCTGAGCGGCGCCAGTGCTTCGCCCCTGCCCTCGACGCGCAGGCTCTGGCTGATCACGCAGGCGGGGATATCGGAGCCGAACGTCTCGCCGATCGCGCAGAGTTCGCGGTCGGTCAGGGCGCATCCCCACAGGCGATTGAGCAGGCGCAGCGCGGCGGCGGCATCGGCTGAGCCTCCGCCGATCCCGGAGGCGACGGGGAGGTTCTTGGTGAGGTGCAGGTCTGCACCAAATTGTCCGTAGGGCGCGCTTTGCCGGAGTGCTGAAGCAGCGCGGAGCACCAGATTGTTATCGCCGCTATCGAGGCCATGCGCGAATGGCCCGCTTATCGTCAGCGACAGGGCACCGTCCGACCGGGGCGCGGCGCTCAACGCATCCCCGCGATCGACAAAGGCGAACAGGCTTTCAAGATCATGATAGCCATCCTCGCGCCGCCGCCGGACGTGCAGCGCGAGGTTGACCTTGGCATAGGCGGTTTCGGTGAGCACCGGGACTTGAAACCTTCAGGTTGATAGCCTCCCCCAGCCGGGAAGGTTTCCGGTCGATCACATGTTCGGATAGTTGGGGCCGCCGCCACCTTCGGGCACCACCCAGTTGATGTTCTGGCTCATTTCCTTGATGTCGCAGGTCTTGCAATGGACGCAGTTCTGCGCGTTGATCTGGAAGCGCGGATTGCCCTCTTCCTGTCCGACCACCTCGTACACGCCCGCCGGGCAGTACCGCTGCGCCGGTTCGTCATACAATGGCAGGTTGACCTGGACCGGGATGCTCGGATCCTTGAGCTGCAGGTGGACCGGCTGGTCTTCTTCGTGATTGGTGTTCGACAGGAACACCGAGGAAAGCCGGTCGAACGTGATGACGCCATCGGGCTTGGGATAGTCGATCTTCGGGTAGAGATCGGCGCGGCCCATATGCTTGTAGTCGGGATCGTGCTTCATCGTGATCGGCAGGCCGATGCCCAGCTGGCGCATCCACATGTCGATGCCACCCAGCACCGTGCCGATGGTGCCGCCGAACTTGTCGACGCAAGGCTCGACATTCTGGACCTTCTTCAGTTCCTCGGCAATCCAGCTGGCGTTGAGATTTTCCTGATAGTCCGACAGCTCGTCCGACGTCCGGTCGGCCTGGATCGCGCGGAATGCGGCTTCGGCAGCGAGCATGCCCGATTTCATCGCAGTGTGGCTGCCCTTGATGCGCGGCACGTTGACGAAGCCCGCGCTGCACCCGATCAGCGCGCCGCCCGGGAAAGCCAGCTTGGGCACCGACTGCCAGCCGCCCTCGTTGATCGCGCGCGCGCCGTAGGACACGCGCTTGCCGCCTTCGAGGATCTTGCGGATTTCCGGGTGCGTCTTCCAGCGCTGGAATTCCTGGAACGGCGAGAGATGCGGGTTCTGGTACGACAGCGCGACCACGAAGCCCAAGGCCACCTGACCATTGGCCTGATGATAGAGGAAGCCACCGCCCCAGGCATCGTCGAGCGGCCAGCCCTGCGTATGGATCACCCGGCCCGGCACGTGCTTCTTAGGATCGATATCCCACAATTCCTTGAGGCCGATGCCATAGACCTGCGGCTCGCAATTAGCCTCCAGATCGAACTGGCGCTTGAGGATCTTGGTCAGATGGCCGCGCGCGCCTTCGGCAAAAAAGGTGTAGCGCGCATGCAGTTCCAGGCCTGGCGTATAGTCGGGCTTGTGCTCGCCATCCTTGCCGATGCCCATGTCGCCGGTGGCGACGCCCTTGATCGATCCATCCTCGTTATAGAGGATTTCGGCCGCAGCGAAGCCCGGAAAAATCTGGACTTCCAGCTCTTCGGCCTTTTCCGCCAGCCAGCGGCACAGATTGCCGAGGCTGCCAGTATAGGTGCCCTTGTTGTGCATGAACGAAGGCGTCGCGATATGCGGAATCGCCATTTTCTTTGACTTGGTCAGCACCCAGTGATGGTTCTCGGTCACCGGGGTGGCGGCCATCGGGCAATCCTGCTCGCGCCAGTCGGGGATCAACTCGTCCAGAGCCCGCGGATCGAACACTGCGCCGGACAGGATATGCGCACCGACTTCCGAGCCCTTCTCGATGACGCACACCTCGATCTCGGCGTTATTCTCCGCTGCCAATTGTTTGAGCCGGATCGCCGCAGCAAGGCCAGCAGGGCCTGCGCCGACAATCACGACGTCAAATGGCATGGATTCGCGTTCACTCATCATGTGTTCCCCGTTGCTCAGGATGGGGCCTGTGCCATAAGGCGATGGCATGCCCTCTCCCGTTCACTCCAATAGCGCCGCAGCGCCCAAGTCAACCCGCTTTGGGGCATCAACGTGCTGACACCGGTTAACGATCCCCTGCGCGAGGCACAAAGCCTGATCGACTGGTGGCAGCTGGCCGGCGTGGACTGGGACTTTGCCGATACGCCCAATGACTGGTTGGCCGATGATGTGCCGCCAGTGCGTACAGCGGCGGCACCGCGCCCCGCGCTTCAACAAAGGCCGGCGGCTGCCTCTCCTGCCCCCGACGCACCCGTTGCCAAGGCGCCCGCAGAACTCGTTCTGCCCGAGACGCTCGATGCCTTTGTTGCGGCATGGCGCAGCGGGTCGCTCGCGGCCGACGGCGGCGACGGCCGCCATATTGCGCCCGCGGGAAGACAGGGAGCACGGCTGATGGTCCTGACCGGCGCGCCCGAGCGTGACGATCAGGACACGGTGCTGTCGGGTCGGTCGGGCCGGCTGCTCGACATGATCGCGCGCGCGTGCGGCTTTGCGCCGGAGGATGTCTACCGCGCCTCGCTGTTCCCGCGGGTCGTTTTCGATAACCAGGCGGCGCTGCCGCATCTTGGCACCTGGACTCGCATAGCCCGGCATCATATCGGGCTGGCAGCCCCGGAAATGCTGGTGGTTGCAGGTGAAGACACCGCCAGGGCGCTGCTTAGCCACGACCCATCGCAAAAGCCAACCGATTTCCATTTTCTTAACCATGGTGACCGAACTGTCAAAACGGTGGTCACGCGCAAGCTCAGCCTGATGTTTCATCGCATCGTGCAAGAGAAAAGCATGGCGTGGCAGCAATGGCAGAAGCTGCTCGTGGAGTAAGACCTTGCTGAAGAAAGCGCTGATCATCGCCGGGGGTGCGGCCCTGATCTCCTGCCAGCCAGCCATGGCCGAAGAATCATCCTATAGCTATTTTTCCAGTCGCGTCGCCAAGACGCAGGTGCCCGATCTGCTCTCCTCATCCGAGCGCGACTATTATTCGCAGGTGTTCGGCGCGATCCGGGGACAGAACTGGGCCAAGGCAAGCGAACTGCTCGACAGCCGCGAAAAGGGCGTGCTGCACGATATCGCGCGGGCCGAGCTGTTCCTTGCCGCCAATTCGCCGCGTGTCGAAATGGGGCCGCTGCTCAGCTTGCTCAACGCCGCGCCAGACCTTCCGCATGCCGAGCGTCTTGCCTCGCTTGCCACCAAGCGCGGTGCGACGATCCTGCCCGACCGCCCCCAGATGGTGCGCATGGCGAATTTCGGCGGGCTGACCCGGCGGGGCAAGCCGCGCAGCGTCGCAGACGGCACGGTGCCCCCTACGCTGGCCGCGACGATCCAGGAACGCATCGTTGCCGATGATCCCGCCGGTGCCGCAGCAGCGCTGGCCGATCAGGTCGATTTCCTCAGCCCCCAGGCCCGCACCGAGCTGCAGCAGCGCGTGGCCTGGTCCTATTATCTCGAAAATCGCGATCAGGAAGCGCTCGACATGGCGCGCGCCGCGACGCTGGGTTCGGGCGAGTGGCTCGGCGAGGCGCACTGGACCGCAGGACTCGCGGCCTGGCGCCTGGGCAATTGCGCCGCTGCGCTGCAGGGCTTCGAAGGCGCTGCGGCCAATGCCTGGAACGAGGAGCAGCGCGCCGCCGGCTATTACTGGGCCTCGCGCGCCGCGACGCGCTGCCGCCGCCCCGATCTGGTCCAGCCCAATCTGCGTGCGGCCAGCCAATATGGCGAGACGCTCTATGGCGTGCTCGCGGCCGAGCAACTGGGCCTTGCCGACAGCTCGGTGCGTGCGCCCGACTTCAGCTCCAACGATTGGAAGCTGCTCAAGGACCGACCCAATGTCCGCCGTGCCATCGCGCTGACGCAGATCGGCGAATCGACCCTTGCCGACCAGGTCTTGCGCCACGAAGCCCAGATTGCCGGCGATAGCGCGCACGATTGCCTGCTGCGCCTCGCGCGCGATCTGTCCATGCCGCAGACACAGATGTGGCTCGCGCAGAACGGACCGCAGGGCAGCCGCCCGGACAGCTTCGCACGCTTCCCCTCGCCGCGCTGGGTACCGGTGGAAGGCTGGCGCGTCGATCCGGCGCTGGTCTATGCGCACACCCTGCAGGAATCGAACTTCCGCAGCGATGCGCGCAGCCCCGCCGATGCGCGCGGGCTGATGCAGGTCCGCCCCGGCACCGCACAGGACATGGCGCGCGCCCGCGGCCAGTCGCTCGATGCCAGCGCGCTCTATCAGCCGGCGGTGAATCTCGAATATGGCCAGCGCTATCTCGAATTCCTCAACACCCGGCCCGAGACCCAGGGGCTGCTGCCCAAGATCATCGCCGCTTATAATGCCGGGCCGCTGCCGGTCAGCCGCTGGAACGAGAAGGTGCGGGACAATGGCGATCCGCTGCTGTTCATCGAATCGATCCCCTATTGGGAAACGCGCGCCTATGTTGGCATCATCCTGCGCAACTATTGGATGTACGAAAAGCAGGCGGGCGTGAATTCCAAGAGCGCGACGGGCCTTGCGCAGGGCATGTGGCCGCGCTTTCCGCATGCCGGCGGAATCGAGCTTGTCCGGCTGGATACCGTGCAGCACAACTGAGCGATGGCCATCGACGAATCGCGGGCGTTCAAGCCCATCAACATCGCGCTGCTGACCATCTCGGACACGCGCACCGCTGCCGACGACACATCGGGCGATATCCTGGCCGGGCTGATCACCGGCAAGGGCCACAAGCTGATCACGCGCGCGATCGAGAAGGACGATGTCGAGCGGCTGGTCGTCCGGCTCAACAACTGGATCGACGATCCCGAGATTGATGCGATCATCTCCACTGGCGGCACGGGGCTGACCGGACGCGACATCACGCCCGAGGCGCTCGACCGGGTGAAGGACAAGGACATTCCGGGCTTCGGCGAGCTGTTCCGCTGGCTCAGCTATCAGACCATCGGCACCAGCACCGTGCAATCGCGCGCCTGCGCGGTGCTCGCGCGCGGCACCTATATCTTCGCGCTGCCCGGATCGAATGGTGCGGTCAAGGATGGGTGGAACGGCATCCTGAGCGAACAGCTCGACAGCCGCAACCGGCCCTGCAATTTCATCGAGCTGATGCCAAGGCTGCGCGAGAAATAGTCCAGCACTCTGCCACCATCCATCGTCACCCCCGCGCGGGCGGGGGTCCCGCTTACAGCCTCCGCCAACGAATAAGCGTGATTTCCGCTTTCGCGGGAATGACCAAAGCGGTGGCATTTGTTCCTGAAATGTTCTAATCTGGACGCATGTCCGTCCACCCGCCCCCAATCAAAGGCCGAGGCGCGCCGCTGAACCGCGAGTCGGCGCGCTTCAACCTGCCGGTGCGCGAGGTCGATGGCGACTGGCTCGACCAGCGCGCCGCGATCGACGACAGCCCTGCCCCGCTGCGCACCACGGTGACGATCGAACACCCGCGCTCGATCATCTCGCGCAACACGTCCCCCGATCTTCCGTTCGACCAGTCGATCAACGCCTATCGCGGCTGCGAGCATGGCTGCATCTATTGCTATGCCCGGCCCACCCATGCCTGGCTCGATCTGTCACCGGGGCTCGATTTCGAAAGCCGATTGTTTGCCAAGCCCGATGCGGCCAAGCTGCTGCGCACGACGCTGCGCAAGCCGGGCTATGTGCCCAAGGTGATCGCGCTGGGCACCAATACCGACCCGTATCAACCGCTCGAGGCGGACTATCGCATTACCCGGTCGATCCTCGAGGTCTGTCTGGAAGCGCGCCATCCGGTATCGATCACCACCAAGTCGGACCGGGTGCTCGCCGATATCGACCTGCTGGCGGAAATGACGCGGCACGACTTGGTCGCCATCGCGCTCTCGGTCACCACGCTCGACAGCGCGACGGCACGCACGCTCGAACCGCGCGCGGCCGCCCCGCGCAAGCGGCTCGCCGCGATCCGAGCGCTGAGCGAAGCGGGCGTGCCGACGCACATCAACGTGTCGCCTGTCATCCCTGCAATCACCGATCACGAAATCGAGGCGCTGGTCGCTGCCGGGGGCGAGTCAGGCGCGCTGTCGGCGTCCTACATCCCCGTGCGCCTGCCGCACGAGGTCGCGCCGCTGTTCCGCGCCTGGCTCGACGCACATTTTCCCGATCGCGCCGCCAAGGTCATGGCGATCATCCAGCAGATGCGCGACGGGCGCGACAATGATCCCGATTTCGGCTCGCGCATGCGTGGGTCCGGCCCCTGGGCCGACCTGATTCGCACCCGCTTCCGCCTCGCGGTCAAACGCGCGGGGCTCAACCAGTACAAATGGGTACTGGATGCATCGCACTTCCGCGCCCCGGCAGACGGCACGCAGGGCGAGCTGTTCTAGCCCTTGTAGCCGAACGCCTCTTTCGCCAGCGCCACGAGCTCGGGATCGGCATCGGGCAAGGACTTAGGGACGCTGGCCTCGAGCCGCTCGGCGATATGCGTCAGCACCGCGATGCGCGCAGCCTTCTTGTTGTTGCCGTCGAACACCTTCCACGGTGCCCAGCGCGTGTCGGTCTGGCGGAACATGTCGTGCATCGCGTCGAGATAGTCGGCCCGCTTGGCGCGATTGCGGAAATCGTCGTGCGTCACCTTCCAGCGCTTCTCGGGGACGGACAGCCGGTCGGCGAGGCGCTTGTCCTGCGTTGCCTGCGTCACATGCAGGAAAATCTTGATGATCGCGGTGCCGCCATCGACCTGTTGCGCCTCGAACTCGTTGATCTCGTCATAGCCGCGCTTCCATTCGCGCTCGCTGGCGAACTGCTCGACCCGTTCGACCAGCACGCGCCCGTACCAGGAGCGATCGAAGACCGAGATTTCGCGGCTGCCGGGCAATTTCTGCCAGAAGCGCCAGAGGAAATGCCGGTCCTTCTCGTACGGGGTCGGCGCGCTGATCGGCCAGACCTGGAAATAGCGCGGGTCCCATTCGGCGGTCATCCGCTTGATGATTCCGCCCTTGCCCGCCGCATCCCAGCCTTCCATGACGATGATCGCGCGGTGACCATGGACGATGTGCCGGGCATGCGCGTGCGACAGCCTTTCCTGCAGCCCCTTCAACGCCGCGTCATAATCGCCATCAAAGCCGGAGCCTTTCTCATAGTCGGACAGCTTGATCGTCATGAACCCGTTCCCCCCAGTCGCGCCTCGCGGGCATTGTAATCGCCTTCCGCCACCTGACGCGCCGCAATCCGGTCGAACGCCGCGCGGATCGCCGGTTCGCGTGGCAGCAGCGTCTGCGCCTGGCGGTAGCGCGTCATGGCCTCATCGAGTTCGCCGCGCTGCTCGGCGCACAGTGCGAGGTTGAACACGACCGAACTCTGACCCGGCACCTCGGTATCGAGCGCCTGCCAGATCGAACATGCCTGACCAGGGTCCCGGAAGGTTGCCTTGAGCGCATCCTTGAACCGGTTCGACTGGTCCTTGTCGAGGCCCTTGCGGCCTTCCAGCACGCGGATGGCATCGCTGCGGAATACCGGGGCGATATCGCTCCTCACTTCGTCCGCGACCTGTTCAACCAGCATCGAGACCGTATCGGGCAGGCTGCGATTGGCCTGGCGGTCGGGGCAGATCACCACCTGGTCGCTCTTGAATATCTGGCGCTGATAGACGATCGCGCCATCGTCGATCCGCGCCATGCGCAGCGAGGAGTTGAGCGAGACGATCCGACGATTGCAGCGGATCTTTACCTGCTCCTCGCGGATGCACTTGTCGTTACCGTCGCGCTCGACGCATTCCTTGCGGCTTTCCTCGACCGGCTGGTTCTGCATCTGCGCGGTGGCTATGCCGGACAGCACAGCATCGGCCGGAGCACTCGACCGTTCGGCGACCACCCGGAAATAAGGCTGGCCGTAGACGATCACCTCGTTCAGCGCGCCTTCGATCGCGAACGACAGTTCCCCGCCATCGCGCCCGCCAAAGCGTTCGACGACCAATGAACCCACCTGCGCCGCGTCACGATCGCGCGCGGGGTAGAGCGCGTCTATGGTCAGCGTCTCGGCCTGGGCGATGCCCGCGCCAGCCATCGCTGACAGAATGACCGCAAGACGAGCCACGGTGCCCGGCAATGCAAACCCTGATTTCATGCAAACGCCCCAAAATGCTGCGCTGCCGATGCAGCGCGATTCCATTGAAATGTAACACAATCCTTGCCCGAGTCATTCTGCAATGCTGTGCGCAAGGTCACCGGTCACACCAGCTCAGGCAGCCAGGCAAGGCACGCCATAAGCGCTAAACTGCGCGTCGTCGGTGATGATCGTGCAGCGCTCCGCCAGCGCTTGGGCGATGATCAGATGATCGAACGGATCGCGATGGATCAGCGGCATCGCCTCCAGCACGCGGAGATGCTCAGGTTCGAAATCAAGCACGGCGATACCCTGCCCATCCAGCGCGACCATGACGTCAGCCCCGCTCTCCTGCATCTTGCCGATGCAGTGCTTGACCGAAATCTCCCAGGGCGAGGCCAGGCTTACCATCAACTCGTGATCGGGGTCGGCGATCAGCGCGCGCGCTTTCTGGCTCAGCCGGGGATTGTCCTGCAACCACCACAGCAGGACATGGGTGTCGAGCATCAGCCGCATCGCTCAGGCCCGAATGATCAGCCGATGGGCCAGGGCTTGTCGCTGTCCTTGCCCTCCATGGCGTCGATCAGCCATTGTGGAGTCTCGTTGAAATCTTCCGCCATATGAATCTTGCCCCGCAACGCGCCCGGCTGCCGGGGCTTTTTCAGCGGTACGAAATCATCGGCAGAAGGAACGGCGGCATAGGGCATCGGCATTTCGCGCACTCCGACTGAGGGCGCGGATGCGGGGGCATCGCCCGCTGCGACACCCTGCAGATACGCCTAGACCATGGCCGAAAGCGAAGTGCCCAGCTCGACCGCGCGGATGCGGGCGAGCCGGTGCGTCTCGTCGTCGAGCGCGATGGTCACGTTCTTCATGACCACCACAGGATCACAGTTTCACAGTTTTTGCAATCAGCCCTGTGTCAGCTCTTCTGGGGCTCGACCACCCGGATGTTGAGCTCACGCAACTGCTTGAGGTTCACCGGCGAGGGTGCCCCCATCATCAGGTCTTCGGCCTTCTGGTTCATCGGGAACAGCACGACCTCGCGGATATTGGGTTCGTCGGCGAGCAGCATCACCATGCGGTCGACGCCCGGAGCCGATCCGCCGTGCGGCGGCGCGCCGTACTTGAACGCGTTGAGCATGCCGGAGAAGTTCTTCTCGACATCTTCCTTGGTGTAGCCGGCAATCTCGAATGCCTTGTACATGATGTCCGGACGATGGTTGCGGATCGCGCCGGAGGACAGTTCGACGCCGTTGCACACGATGTCATACTGCCAGGCGAGGATATCGAGCGGGTCCATCGTCTCCAGCGCCTCCATCTCGCCCTGCGGCATCGAGAAGGGGTTGTGGCTGAAATCGATCTTCTTGGCATCCTCGTCATATTCGAACATCGGGAAATCGACGATCCAGCAGAACTTGTAGACGCCCTGCTCGATCAGTCCGAGCTGCTCGCCAACCCGCGTGCGCGCCGCGCCTGCCAGCTTGGCGGCCTGCAGTTCCTTGCCCGCGGCAAAGAACACGCCATCATTGGGGCCAAGGCCGAGCTCGGCGATCAGCTTGGCCGTGCCTTCCTCGCCATGGTTCTTGGCGATCGGGCCGCCGGGCACGCCATCCTTGATGTTGATATAGCCAAGGCCCGCATGACCTTCGCTGCGCGCCCAATCGTTCATGTCGTCGAAGAACTTGCGGCTCATCGCGCCCGCGCCGGGAGCGGGAATCGCGCGCACCTTGCCGCCGCTGCCGACGATCTTGTCGAACAGGCCGAAGCCCGATCCGACGAAATGCTCGGTCACATCGCTGATCACCAGCGGGTTGCGCAGGTCGGGCTTGTCCGACCCATATTTCAGCATGGATTCGCGATAGGGAATGCGCGGGAAGGTGCCGGCAGGCGTCACATGCTTGCCGCCAGAGAATTCCTCGAACACGCCAGCAAGCACCGGCTCGAGCGCTGCGAACACATCGTCCTGCGTCACGAAGCTCATTTCGAGGTCGAGCTGGTAGAATTCGCCGGGGCTGCGGTCGGCGCGCGCATCTTCGTCGCGGAAGCACGGCGCGATCTGGAAATAGCGGTCGAACCCTGCGACCATCAGCAGCTGCTTGAACATCTGCGGGGCCTGGGGCAGCGCGTAGAACTTGCCCGGGTGCACGCGGCTGGGCACCAGATAGTCGCGCGCGCCTTCGGGCGAGGAAGCGGTCAGGATCGGCGTCTGGAACTCGGTAAAGCCCTGTTCGACCATGCGACGACGAAGCGATGCGATGACCTGCGAGCGCAGCATGATGTTGCGGTGCAGGCGTTCGCGGCGCAGATCGAGGAAGCGGTAGCGCAGTCGGATATCCTCGGGATATTCCTGCTCGCCCGCGACCGGCATCGGCAGCTCTTCGGCAGCGGACTGGATCACGACCTCGGCGGCGCGCACCTCGATCTCGCCGGTCGGCAGATTGGCATTCACCGTCTCGGGCGATCGTGCGACGACGGTTCCGGTCACCGTGACGACGCTTTCGACGCGCAACCGCTCCAGCGACGCAAAGGCGGGGCTGTCGCTGTCGGTCACGATCTGGGTCAGCCCGTAATGGTCGCGCAGGTCGATGAAGAGCAGGTTGCCATGGTCGCGCTTGCGATGAATCCAGCCCGACAGGCGGACCTGCTGACCAACATCGGAAGCGCGAAGCGCGGTGCAGCTGTGAGTGCGATATGCGTGCATGAGAACCATGGATCCTGATCGAAAATGGGCGATGATGAGCCTGCCCAATAGCAAGGCCAGCCGATAGCGCGGCTAACACCGTGCCGGTGCGCTTTTGTCAAGCTTTCAGCGCGATCGAATCCCCGTCCGGGTCAGTCGATCAGCCCCAGATGCACCAATGGATCGGAACGGAACACGGCTATATCGGAAGGATCGGGCATCAGCCGGCGTTGCGCGACACGGAAGCGGCGATAGTCATCACCATAGTCACGGGCGACGCGCACCGCATCAAGATCGTTGGTTTTGCCCCAATGGCGGGTGAAACGAATAGCCAGCGCATCGAGCTTCGCCACCACCGCGCGATAGCTGCGATGGCTGACATCGCTGCGCGGACCATCGAAATCGATCACGACATTGCTGTCGAAACGCGCCGGGGCGAGCAGCCCGGCAGCGCGCTGCATGAAGCGCAGCGTCACCACCGTCCCTCCCCCGCCGCTCAGAAACGCCTCGATCAGCGGATCGAAGGCGCGTTCCAGATCGGACCGCAGCATCGTCACCGATCCGTTGAACAGATTGGCGATCGGATTGTGCGGCTCGGTGGTATGCCCCCAGGTGGCGATCGCTTCGGGATCATGAATGTCGCGCTGCACCGCATAGCCAGCGCGCATCGCAAGCTGCAGGATGTCCGCGCGGAGCAGATCGATCCCCGCCATCGCCTTGCCGATCAGGGTCAGCGCATCATAGCCCGCGCCGGTCAGCGGACGCGGAGGCGGCGGGATAGCGGGGTCGAAATCGCGCAGATAGAGCATGCGCAGCAGCGCGTCCTTTTCGAACGGGGCGAAGGGGTTGAGGATTACCTGGAGGAAGTGCGGCTCCTCGTTCAGCCCGAACGCGCGGGAGAAGCCGCGAAAGTCGCCCTCGGCCAGGCGTGAGATATCCTCCCGCTCGATGCGCGCGCGCTTCTGGATGTTGCGCACCATGTATATGGGTACGCATTCGATCACCATCGCGGTGATGAAGCCCATCGCGCCGACGGCGACCTGACAGGCCGCAAAAACGTCGTCATCGCGAAAGATCGTGCTCCCGGTCGCCGCGACGAAATCCGGCGACATCACGGGCCGGTGCGGCTCGACCCAGAATATCCCAGAGGGCGTCACCACCTGGACCGCACGGATGTGATCCTGAATTCCGCCTGCATCCAGGACGCTGCCGTGCGTGCCGGTCGCGCAGGCTCCTGCCCAGGTCTGGCCATTGCTCGCCCCTCCGGTGCGCAAACTCAGGCCCAGCTCCTCGGCGCAATCATTGACCTCGTCGACGGTCGCCCCCGCCTGGACCAGCATCAGCCGTGTCGGATCGGTCCCGCGAACGACATCCCGCGCCGTGAGGCCGAAGCAGCGGTTGATCCGACGCGTCTCGACCAGCCAGCCCCCCTGCACGATCGTGATCGGCGATGGCGACCAGCCAGCGCCAAGCGGGCGCAGTTGCGCCCCGCACCGGCTGGCGTCCTGCAGCAAGGCCAGCACATCCGATGCCACCTCGCGAAGGACATCGCGCCCGCCCTCGCGCTCGCTGTTCAGCAGTTCGACAAGGTCGCCGAGCTCTGCCGATTCCGTTCCGTGATAATTGACCCAGTGACGCGGGCCATGGCGCAAAGGACGGGGCATCAGGTTCCACCGACCGGGCTGTTGCCCGAATGCAGACGGTAATCGATATTCACCCGGCGCACGAAGCCCAGCGTTATCAGCGACAGCAGAATCTGCCCCAGGCTCATCGAAAAGCGCATGTCGTTGATCCCGTGCCCGACCGGATCGGAGATACAGGCGCTTCGCCCGGCCGTTAGCGTCCGCGCTCGTGGTGTAATTTTCGGTGGAGATTTAGGTGCTGCTGGTG
>LSHP01000116.1 GCA_001555775.1 Acidovorax delafieldii
CAGCAGCACCTAAATCTCCACCGAAAATTACACCACGAGCGCGGACGCTAACTGCTTACGAGCATCAGCGCGCGATATGAACCTGATAAAGAGCGTCCGGGTCTTGGGGGCCGGACGCTCTTTTTTCGTCTGCGCAAGACAGGCGCTCCTCCGGTCCGCCCGTGTGCGGCTCACATCAAAAATCCATCTTGAAACGCGATTTCGAACGCTTAAATTTGCGATGTGAGCCACGCCAATCGGGTGGGTCACATGTCCGAGGCGCCGCAGAAGTGGGTCTCAAACACTTGAAATCGCTTGAAAAGGATTTTGACGATGAACCGTTTTGATTTCACCCCCTATCGCCGCACCACCGTTGGCTTTGACCGGCTGTGGTCACGTCCGTCAATGAGGTGTAATTTGGGGTGTGGTCACCGGGCTGCATGGTC
>LSHP01000117.1 GCA_001555775.1 Acidovorax delafieldii
ACCAGCAGCACCTAAATCTCCACCGAAAATTACACCACGAGCGCGGACGCTAACCGTTCTCACCTGTTCGGCAGGTCCAGACAATAATCGCGCCTGTGCTTCAGCAATGGGCAAACCGTTTCTTACTGTCGATTTCTCCGAGCGGCTCGTTTGCCAAAGGCACGGCCAACCGAAGCGGCACTGACATCGACCTTTTCATTTCGCTGCACGAAGACACGCCCGAGACTTTGAAGGATATTTACGGCTCGCTCTTCAACGCCATTGCAGGCGCCGGCTATGTGCCAAAGCGGCAGAATGCGTCGATCAACGCGACGATCGGCGGCTTCGATGTCGATCTCGTCCCCGGCAAGCGGCAGTCCGCCTGGACGACGGATCACAGCCTCTACCGGCGCACGGCCGATACCTGGACGAAGACAAATGTGACGACACATATCAACACCGTCGTCATGGCGGGCCATCAGCGCGAGTCGCGGCTCCTGAAACTGTGGCGCAACCAGAAGCGGCTCGAATTCCCATCTTTCTATCTTGAGCTGACCGTGATCGCAGCCTTGAGCGGGAGGACATCGCCTGACTTGGCGGAGAATGTCGTGACGGTGCTGGAGTATCTCAGGGACAAGTTCACTGCAGCACGGGTGATCGATCCCGCCAATGGAAACAATGTCATATCGGATGATCTCACCGGCACGGAGAAGCAAGCGGTGCGGCGGTTGGCGGAAGCTGCGCTGGGCGGCAATTGGAGCGGCTTCGTGCAATGACCGAATGGTCCCTCAAAACTTTGCTGCAAAGCCTGCACGACGAGATCGAAGCGAAGCTGGGCATCGCGCGCGGCAGCTTCGGTCACGGCGGAACGAAGGGTGACGCCAGCGAAGCTGTGTGGCTGGAGCTATTGCAGGGCTATTTGCCCGAACGGTATCGCGCTGCCGGCGCCCATGTGGTCGACAGCAAGGGCGCCTTCAGCCACCAGATCGATATCGTCATCTTCGATCGCCAATATTCGCCCTTTATCTTCAATTTCAAAGATCAGTTCATCGTACCGGCAGAGAGCGTCTATGCTGTGTTCGAGACCAAGCAGGCGATCAATGCGCAGCATGTCGCCTATGCGGCGGACAAGGTGGCCAGCGTTCGCGCACTCCATCGGACGAGCCTGCCGATACCGCACGCGGGCGGCATCTACGATCCGCGACCATTGCCGGCCATTATCGGCGGACTGCTCACGTTCGAGAGCGAATGGAATCCACCGCTCGGCCAGCCGCTGACCGATGCGCTCGCAGCGCTCGATGGGCAGCACCGCCTCGATATCGGATGCGTCGCAGCGCACGGAGTGTTCGGCTGCGACACGGACGGTTGCTCGCAGGCGCAGGTCGGCGTGCGAGCGGCGACGCGGTTCCTGCTCGACCTCATCTCCCGCCTTCAGGCGAGCGCGACCGTCCCGATGATCGACGTGGGCGCTTATGCCGCTTGGCTCGACTGACCGCTAAGCCGCCGGGATCGGGACCGCGATCTGATTGGCGATGGCGGTATAGAGGTCGATGTCGGCCTCGGGCGCGCGGATCGACACACACAATGCGTAGCGGGCGGAACGATCCCAGCGCTGGAGCGAAGGCTTCTCCTTCCACCATCCGCTGACGGGGAAGACTCCGATCGCGTCGCGCTCGGCGAGGGCGGCCGCGCTGCCACGCCAAATGTCGCTATGGATCGAACCGCGGTCACGGATCGTACCCAGAACCCAGGAGTCACCGCCCGCGGCAGCGCCGACAGCGCCAGCCTCTTCGTCCTGAGCCGCCTTGTTGATCCGCTGCCGGAACGCTTCCAAGCCTTCGAGCGACCGCTTCACCGCAAAGCGGAGATTGTGCGAAGCGTAGCGGTGGCGCCGCGTCCAGCCCCGTTCACCGGGATTGGGCTCAACGAAATAGGACAGGGTGATCCGCAGCTCCACATCGAGATCGCCAAGCGCAGCCAGTTCGGCGCGCGGCCAGGGCAGTCGATGCAGATTCATATCGCGTGTTTTGATCGTCGAGCCGTCCTTGCGGAATGGCAACAGGGCGTCCTCGACCATCAAAGTCGCGTCGTTGGACGCGCTCATCAGCGCCCGGCCAAGGTCAGGCACGCCCCAGCCGTAGCGGCGTAGCATGGCCAGCTTCTGAGCTTGCGAGCCGGCCGCGTCGAAGCGCTGGCGCATCGCCGGCGTCCATTCGGCGGAATGGACAATGAGCGCGCGCACCGTTTCCGGCCAGAGTGTCGGACGGGCTGCGATAACGCCGGCGGCGAGGTTCGCGCCGAGCGCGGCAGCGCCGCTAGTGTCGCCGAACGCTTCGAACAGGCGCATGTTGGGACGATAGTGGGTCGTGAGGAGTTGGAGGTCGTCGATCGCCGAGGCCGGGTTGGCACCGTCATGCGCGAAGTTGCCGCCTTCGAACACGACATCCGGACGGATCGGCCATTGCCGATCCCAGATGGCCGACGTTCGGCTTGCCGGCGAGAGGTCGCCGGCCGGGGCGACGGGCGTCCATCCGTCATAGTCGGGATGGGTGATCGTGATCTTGTCGGTGCTGGCCCCGACGACGAGCGGATTCCAAGCCTGCGCCGGGCTTTCGACCTCTTCGAGGTCGTTGCGGTCAGGATAGTCGGCCGGATTGATGTCGCCGCGAAGATTGCCCGCCGCTAGGACCATCAGGCGTCGCCTGTCACCGCCGCCATAGCAGAGCTGATCCATTGACGAGGACCAGGAGGACGGCCGGCCCCGGCGCAAGCCGACGTCGCTGGTCACGGCCATGCAGAACACGCGCCGGCGACGGGGAGCATGGTCTTCGGCACGAGCGATACCGGTGGCCGTGATCGCTCCGTAAAGTCGCGGCTCGTTCTGCCCGGTTGGCGGCAGGATCTTCACCGTTTCGAGGCGATGACCAAGTGCGACCGGCTCGCCGTGGGAAAGCGCCGCTTCGAGATCGCCATAAAGCGCGACGCCAGCCATCGACGTGCCGTGACCATTCCAGAAGGCGCTGTCGCCGACGCCCCAGTCACCGTCGTAGCTATGCTGATCGGCAGGATCGAGGCCCGGCGCGAGCAGGGGGTGGGCCTGGGTCGCTCCGCTGTCCAGTATGCAGACTGCCGGTGCCAAGGGGGGCGGCGGTGCGATCCGATCAGCCAAGTCGTTCGCCCAAGCGGCCTGATCGACCGTGCGCATTTCGAGAAAGAGGGATGGAGTGTCCTTGGCGAGACGCAGTTCAGCCACGGCGTCGGAATTGCGTATCAGCCGATCCATCGTCGCTTCATCGGCGAGCGCCAACGCGACATCGCGCTCGGGAAAGCTGATGACGTGCTCCTTGATCGCGACATCGAGCTTGGCGGCGACAGACTGGAAGATCGCGAGACCGCCATCCCGAAGCCAGACTTCCCACCACACCTGACGGCCGTCGGCGGGAAAGTGCTGCGCTTCATCGGTAAATAGCGAGCGTGCGACCGCGACCCTGATGTCGTCGATCCGAGCGATCAGGGCCTCGTTCTTGGGCTTGCCGGTGCGCGTCTCCTCATCGCGATAGGCTTCGATCTTCTTGACGAAGAAATCGGCAGCAGCTTCCGGAACGAATACAGTGGCCGAGACCATCTCGTCGCCCTCCGCCGTAGGTCGAACCGCTACCAGCTCGATAGCCTTGGGCTTATTCTCCAAGGCTTCGACTGCGGCGCGCTCGGCTACGGGGATATCGAACTCCAGATAGAAGCCTGGCTTGCCCTCGGCGACGCCGTCTTCCCGCTCTGCGAGCCGTTGGCGGCCGGCGGCGAGCGCCGTTCCGATTGCCTGTTCCAACCGTGCAGCGTGCGCGGCACGCGCCCGCGCCGGAGGGAGGCCGCTGATGACCAGGCGGGGTGACGTGTACGCCTCGCTTTGGCCGCCGCCTTCGACGTGGAAATGGGGGCGGTCGCGGGGAGGTACAGCCATCGGGCCTCGTTGCTTAGAGGATGGCCGCGCGCCGCTCCGTCAGAGCGGTCAGCAGCGTCGCGGTCGTCACGCCGTCGTGGCCATCCAGCACCGCGACTTTTGCCGCCTCGTCGGCAGCTCTGGCGACTTCGGCCTGGGAGAGATGGGCAGCGGATTCGAGAACAGGCCCCCATTCGATCGGCTTGAGATCGAAGGTCGCGAGCCGGGCTTCGAGGATGCCCTGCACAACCGAGGGATCAGGAAGATCGTAGCTGATGACATCGTCGAACCGGCGATAAAGCGCCTTGTCGAGCAATTCGGGGTGATTGGTCGCGGCGACGATGAGGCTCGGGCCATCGTCATTCTCCAGAAACTGGAGGAAGGAATTGAGCACCCGGCGAATTTCCCCGACGTCGTTCGGCCCGGCCCGTTGCGCACCGATCGCGTCAAACTCGTCGAAGAAGTAGACACCGCGCTGCATGGCAACGGCGTCGAAGACAAGTCTCAGCCGTGTGGCGGTCTCGCCCATGAGCTTGCCGATCAGGCCGTCGTAAAGGACCGTGAAAAGGGGCAGCTTCAACTCACCGGCCAAGGCGGCGGCGGTCATTGTCTTGCCTGCGCCAGGAGGGCCGACAAGCAAGAGCTTGCGGCGCGGGGCGAGCCCCCGCGCGCGGAGCCGCTCCTGCTGGCGCTGTTCCCGAAGGACGCGCGCAAGCCGCTCATCAAGTTCGGGCTTGAGCACCATGCTGGACAGCCGGACATCGGAATAGCGGGCTTCCAGAAGCCCGGCGAGTTCACCCTTCGGCTGCGCCATTGGCACGGGGCCGGCCCCGCGCCGCGCCACCGTCGCGCTTTTACCCTTGGCGGCGTCGACCAGTTCGCGCAGCTCCTGAGCGAGCTTCCCATGCCCTTGCCTCGCCTCATGCGCGGCAAGCTGCGTCGCCACGGAGAGGAAGCGATCTTCATCCCCGTCGATATGGCTTTGCAGCAGTGCAACGATGTGGCGCGCGGTTGTCATAGGTCAGTTCAAAATTCCGCCTCGGGTTTGGAGAACTTTTAAGGAATCTAGCGTCGGTGATTCGCTGTGTAACGCGAATTCGTACAAGGGGTCGTTACTGCCCCCTCTGCCCTTCGCCAACACAGCATTTAGCCCGCGCCCATGGTCCGCTGTTCCGGCCGCAATCCGTCGGTATCGACTGGCTAATGACCGACGTCCCCCCGAGCCCATAGTTGGACGCCCCCATCGGGTCATCACGACCGCAAAAGGGCATGGTGAGTTTGGTTCGGCGAGTTTTCTGCGGAAATCCAAGGGTTTCGCGTTGTGCCGCCGCGAGCGTGGTGAGTTTCCGACTTTGAGAGGCGGCGCACCAAGGGCGCTGCGGCAGTCTTAACTCACTGATTTTATTGAGATATTTTGGCGCACCCAAGAGGATTCGAACCTCTGGCCTTCGCCTTCGGAGGGCGACGCTCTATCCAGCTGAGCTATGGGTGCGTGTGGCGTGAGCCGTAAGTTTTACGCCGATGAAGGTCAATCCGCGATCGGAATCGGCTTACCCGAGCGCGGTGAGTTTCTGGTGAGTTTTTTCGTCCGTCCTTTCTTCCGTCTTCCTAAGCCCTCGAAAATCCTGTATAAAATCACTGCTCTCGCGTCGGACGTGAGCCTTCGGAGGGCAGCGCTCTATCCAGCTGAGCTACGGGTGCATCGCCAAGGGGCAAGCCCTTAGCAAGCCGATTGCGCCGCCGCCAGTCCCTTTGTGCAGCGATCATTGACCCTGTGGCCCCTGCGGCGCTATAGCTTGGGCCCGCACGCTGGCGGCCCTGGTTCATGGGGTCGCCTTTTTACTTTTGGTGCCGTGGTCCCCGTGCACCGGTGGAATGCGCAAGGCGCGTGCTGTTTTTTAGGGACCCGCGAAGAAGGAAGGACAAGGCTGCCATGACGATCACGCCGCTGATGCCCGTTTACCCCCGGTGCGCCGTGCGCCCGGTGCGCGGCGAAGGCTGTTACCTGATCGGAGAGCGTGGCGAGCGATATCTGGACTTTGCCAGCGGCATCGCAGTCAACCTGCTCGGCCATGGCCATCCGCACCTCACGCAGGCGATCCAGAAACAGGCCGAGACGCTGATTCACGTCTCCAACCTCTATGGCAGCCCGCAAGGCGAGCATCTCGCGCAGCGGCTGGTCGATTCGACCTTTGCCGACACGGTGTTCTTCACCAATTCGGGGGCCGAGGCGGTCGAATGCGCGATCAAGACCGCGCGCGCCTATCACCAGTCCGAAGGCGGCGATGCCAACCGCACGGTGCTGGTGACGTTCAAGAATGCGTTCCACGGCCGCACCATGGCGACGATCAGCGCGTCGAACCAGGAGAAGATGCACAAGGGCTTCGCGCCGCTGCTGCCCGGCTTCCGCTATGTCGATTTCGACGATCTGGAAGGCGCCAAGGCCGCGATCGGCCCCGATGTCGCGGGCTTTCTGGTCGAGCCGGTCCAGGGCGAGGGCGGGGTGCGCCCGGCATCGCCGGAGTTCATGCAGGGCCTGCGCGCGCTGTGCGACGAGCACGACCTGATGCTGGTGCTCGACGAGGTGCAGTGCGGCGTCGCGCGCACCGGCACGCTCTATGCCTATGAGCAATACGGTATCGAGCCCGACATCATGGCGACCGCCAAGGGCATTGGCGGCGGCTTCCCGATGGGTGCATGTCTCGCCACCGAGAAGGCGGCGCGCGGCATGGTCGTCGGCACGCATGGTTCGACCTATGGCGGCAACCCGCTGGCCATGGCGGCGGGCGAAGCGGTGCTCGACGTGGTCGACAATCCCGAGTTCCTCGCGCATGTCCGAACGATGAGCGAGCGGCTGCGCGGCGCGCTCGAGCAGCTCATCCCCAATCACGACGAGATCTTCGATTCGGTGCGGGGCATGGGGCTGATGCTCGGCCTGAAGCTCAAGGACCGCGCCGAGAACCGCGCGTTCGTGGCGCATCTGCGCGATCATCACGGGCTGCTCACCGTCGCGGCGGGAGAGAATGTCGTGCGCATCCTGCCGCCGCTGGTGATCGAGCAGGCGCATATCGACGAGTTCATCGAGCGCCTGTCGGCAGGGGCACGAGACTTCGCGCTGCCCGAAGCGGCTTGACGCTAAGCTGGCCCTCTCCCCTTCAGGGGAGAGGGTTGGGAGAGGGGCAAGGGTGCCATATCGCATTCCCCTCTCCAACTTCGCCTAAGCAGCTTTGCTGCAAAGGCTCCGTATCCTCTCCCCTGAAGGAGAGAGGAGGGGGAGACATTTCATGACCCGTCATTTCCTGAACCTGTCCGATGCCGGACACGATGCCATCGCCGCCATGCTCAACGATGCGATCGACCGCAAGGACGCGCGCCACGGCTGGCCGCTTGGCAAGGCCGATGCCGATGCCCCGCTCGAAGGCCATACCCTCGCCATGGTGTTCGAGAAGAATTCGACCCGCACGCGCGTGTCGTTCGACATGGCGATCCGCCAGCTGGGCGGCACCAGCCTGATCCTCGATGCGGGCAGCACCCAGCTGGGCCGCGGCGAGACCGTCGCCGATACTGCGCGCGTGCTCTCGCGCATGTGCGATGCCATCATGATCCGCACCGACGACCATGCCAAAATCGAGGAAATGGCCCATTTCGCGACCGTCCCCGTGATCAACGGCCTGACCGACCTTTCGCATCCGTGCCAGATCGTCGCGGACCTGCTCACCATCATCGAGCATCGCAAGGCGCTGCCCGGGCTGGTCGTGGCCTGGCTGGGCGATGGCAACAATGTGCTCAACTCGATCGTCGAGGCGGCGGGGCTGATGAAATTCTCCGTCCGCATCGGCTGCCCCGACGGCTATGATCCGGACCCGGCGTTTGTCGCGGCAGCGCGCGCGGCGGGCGGGACGATCAGCTTCCACCGCGATGCGGGCGAGGCCGCCACCGGCGCGGACGTGATCGTCACCGATACCTGGATCTCGATGGGCCAACTGCATGCCGAAGAGAAACTGAAGGCGATGATGCCGTTCCAGGTCAACGATGCGCTCATGGCCAAGGCCAAGAAGGACGCGTTGTTCCTGCACTGCCTGCCCGCGCATCGCGAGGAGGAAGTGACGGCCAGCGTCCTCGACGGGCCGCAATCGGTGGTCTGGGACGAGGCGGAGAACCGGCTGCACGCGCAGAAATCGGTGCTGCGCTGGGTGTTCGGCCAGTTGTAAGAAATAAGGCCCCGGAGCTCAGCGCTTCGGGGCCTTTTTCCGCAAAACCGGCGCGATCAGCTCGCGGTGATCAGGTCGCCGTGCTCTTCGGTCAGCTTGTAGGCGCGCTCGTACCAGTCCGAACCGGGATAGTTCGCGCCGAGCACGGCAGCGGATTTCTTCGCTTCGGCCGGGATGCCGAGCGCCAGATAGCATTCGGTCAGGCGATAGAGCGCCTCTGCGGTGTGGCTGGTGGTCTGGTACTTGTCGACCACCTCGCGGAAGCGCAGCGTCGCCGCCAGCCAGTTGGAGCTGCGCTGGTAATAGCGGCCGATCTCCATTTCCTTGCCGGCGAGGTGATCGTTGACCAGATCGACCTTGAGCCGCGCGTCGGAGGCATAGCGGGTGTTGGGATAGCGGCGCATCACCTCGCCCAGCGCGGCAAGCGCCTGCTGGGTGATCTTCTGGTCGCGCGTCACGTCGCTGATCTGCTCGTAATAGTTGAGCGAGATCAGATAATAGGCATAGGGCGCGTCCTTGTTGCCCGGATGGATGGCCAGGAAGCGCTGCGCCGACTGGATCGACTTGTTGTGATCCTTGGCGAGATAATAGCTGAACGCGCTCATCAGCTGCGCGCGGCGCGCCCAGGGCGAATAGGGGTGCTGGCGCTCGACCTCGTCGAACAGCTCGGCAGCGATCTTGTTCTGGCCGCGGTCGAGCCGGTCCTTGGCCGCCATGTACAGCGTGCTGACATCGCGCGCGATATAGTTGGTGTTGACCTTGTTCTTGCCGCCCGCGCAGCCGGACAGCACGGTCAGCGCAGCCGCGCTTGCCAGAGCCAGTTTGATCGCCTTGTTCATGGCCGCAACCCTTATCGGCTAAGCACCCGTGCGCCAAGCGCAAATCCTGGGGGGCGGGAAGGATTCGCCGCACCGGTTTTCGCGTAGTTTTGGCCGGCTGTATCCTGCATGAACCACAAAGCGGTCAGAAGCTGCCGTTGATGTCGAGCCTGACGACAGGGCCGAAGTAACGCTCGCGGTCCTCGACAAACGCCACCGGCCCGTCGCGGCGCGCGACATAGAAGGTGCGGCGGAACGCCTCGTTGGTGCCGATCAGGTTGGACAGGCCCAGCCGCACGGTCAGCCCGCGCACGTCCTTGTTCTCGACATAGAAGCCCAGGTCCCCGCCATCGATGGGGAATTCGGCGAGCTGGCTGAGGCGCACCTCGTCGGCTTGGGAAAAGTCGAAATAGTTCGCGCCTACCGCCCAGTTGCCGCCGGGAATGTCATAGCGGAACTCGGCGCTGAATTCGTGGATCAGATCGGCCGAGATGCGGCGATTGATGCCGGTCAGCGGATCGGGCAGGCTCGATTTGCGCCAGGTATAGTCGATGTCGAAGCGCACCCCGGTCCAGCCGATCACGTCCATCTTGAAGGTGGAATCGATCGAAAAGCCCCAGATGGTCGCGCTGTCGATATTGCCCGGTGCTTCGCCGGTGGCGCCGATCGGTACCTGGTCGACGATATCCTCGACGAAATTGACGAAGGCCTTGGCGTTGATCGATCCTAGCGCGCCCAGATTCTTGGTCGCCTGGAAATCGATGTTCCAGCTCTGCTGCGGCACGAGATCGGGATTGCCGCTGTTCTGGTTCTCCGCGCCAAGGTCCGCCGAGGCGACGAAATCGAAGAAATTGAGCTGCCCGACATCGCGCTGCAGGCGCAAGCTCAGGTCGAGCGACTGGCCCGGCTTCCAGGCCAGCGAGACGAAACCCTTGGGGCGGATGAAGCTGCGCGTGAGGCCATTGGGTCCGCTCTGCATGATCTGCGAATATTCGCCGCCGATCGAGGTCTGCAGCGTCAGGTTGGAGGCGAGCGGGCGGCCATAGCTGAGTCCCGCTTCCGCGCGCTTTTCCTCGACCGTTGCGTCGGAGCCCGGCAGCGGCACCGGGTTGAACCGGCCGGCCGTGTCGAGCAGCTTCAGTTCGGCATCGGTGTCGAGCTTGTTGATTGCGCCTTCCAGGCTGAACTGCCAGTCGGCCTTCCCCGCCTTCCAGCCATATTCGGCGCGCGCGATGGTTTCGGTCTCGTCGATCCGGGTCGCCAGGCTGTTGCCCTCGCGCGGGCGGCGGTCCTCGAAATCGAGAAAGATGCGCGTGAAAAACGGGCTGTGCTCGAACCGGCGCAGACCGATGAGCTTCAGATTGCCACCCCACAGCGGGAACAGGTAATCCCCGCCGATCTCGTAATTATATTCCTTCTCGGTCTCGAGATAGTCGCGGTCGCGGACCACCTCGCCGTCCGAATCCTCGGTAATCCGCACCCAGCGCCGCTGATAGGCGAGGTTGAGATTGCCGATCTGGCCGGTGTCACCGGTATATTTGAGGCCCGCCGCGATCCGGGGCTCGTCGCCATTGACGTACAATTCCTCATAGCGCCGGTCGGTGACATTGCCCGCGGCATCGAGCACGCGCTCGGTTCCGGCATTGCCGTTGCGGAAGCTGTTGTTGGCGAGGCTCAGCGTATAGGCGATCTTCCCTGCCTTGCCGCTCGCCGAAACCTCGCCGTTGAGCACCTGCGGATCGGTGCGGCGGAAGCGCACGCGCGGGCTCCAGCGGAACTGGCCGGTAAGGCTGTCGACCTTGCTGACGATATTGACCACCTGTCCGGTCAGCCCGGGCAGGTTGAGCGTCGCGCCGTCGATCAGCTCGATGCGGATCACATTGGCCGCGCCGATGCGGCCGAGTTCGGAGACGACATCGTTGCTCTTGCCCGAAAAGCGCTCGCCATTGATCAGCACGTTGCTCGACACCTGGCCGAGCCCGCGCCGGTCCTCGCCCTCGGCGATCGAGAAGCCCGGGATCTGGCGCACCATGTCGAGCGCGGTGCGCGGCGCGAACTGCGCGAAATAGGCGGGATCGAAACTGCGCAGTGGCGTCGTTGTCTGCCCTGCCGGAGCGGGCGCCGCGGGCGCGGCGCCCTGCGCCCAGGCGATGGTGGGCAGGCCCGCCAGGGCGATTGCCGCCACCGATGCAAGATACCGGATTTTCACGAAATTTCCCCTGCCTTTTGCGGATGCCGCCCGATTGTCGCAGCTCTTCAACTACATCCGTAGTCGTTCCCTGCGTCCGATCCTGTCTGCAAAGCTCTGCAGCTTCGACCGATGCACATTCGGGTTCGACGAGCGGCTTTTGTGTCGCTGATGTGCAATCCCGTTTACCGCCGCCGATTGGCCGGTTAAGACCTTGGCGTTCAGGGGAAGGACGCGCCATGGACCCGCATGACATTATCGAACACCGCCCGATCGAACCGCGCACCGGCGTGCGCCGGATGGAGGGCGTGCCGCGCATCGAGTTCCGCTCGTCGACCTTCGCCTGGCTGTTCCAGTCGGGCACCGGCTGGATGATCCTCGCCGTCGCGCTCGCGCTGCTCGCGGGCGGCATTTATGCGGGCTATGGCTGGCAGACCGGTGCGGTGCTCGCCGTCGTGCTGGGCGCATGGATCGGCTGGAACGCGATCGAGAACCGCGCGAGCCTGTTCTGGATCGACGACCAAAGGCTGTTCATGCGGCGCGGCATTTTGATGCGCAGCGAGGAAGAGATCGAGCTCTACCGGATCAAGGACGTGAAGGTCGAATTCTCGATCATCCAGCAGATGTTCGACAATGGCACCATCTGCATCAGCTCGTCGGATTCAACCGGGCGCACCGCGTCTGCCGCGCCGCATCCGCGCACGATGATCGAGGTGACCAATGTGCGCGATGCGCGCGCGATCCGCGCGGAACTGCGCGACCGGGTCGAGGCGATCCGCCAGCGGCGCGGCGTGCGCGAATTCGATATCGGCTAGATCCAGATTTTGATGGGATCAAAAGCTGGGTCTAGCTTTCTGGTTTTCCGTGATTTCCGAGCCGTGAAATGTTCCATTTCACTCGAAATCACTCGAAGGGGTACAGTATGACGTTCCGGACATTCGCACTCGCCGCCGCCACCGCTTTGGCGGTCGTCGCCACGCCCGCCTTCGCCAAGCTGTCGCCCCAGGAGGCGAAGATGGTCGCGGCGGTGGACAAGGACCATGATCGCTGGATCGGCGTGCTCGAGGCGATCACCCGGCAGAACAGCGGCAGCCGCAACCTGGCGGGCGTGAAGAAGGTGGCGGACATGGTGACGCCCGAGCTGGAGAAGCTGGGCTTCAAGGTCGAATGGGTCGACCAGAAGGCGGCGGGGCGCGCCGGGCACCTGATCGCGACGCGCACCGGACGCCCGGGCAGCACCAGGATGCTTCTGATCGGCCATCTCGATACCGTGTTCGAACCCGATTCGCCGTTCCAGAATGTCCGCCGCATCGATGCCAACACGCTCGAAGGACCGGGGATCGAGGACAACAAGGGCGGCGTGATCACCATGTTCGCCGCCCTGGACGCTATGCAGAAGGCGGGCACGCTTTCTGCCGCCACCATCACCATCGTGCTCACCGGCGACGAGGAGGATGCGGGCGACCCGATCGACATTGCGCGCGCGGACCTTGTCAAATGGGGCCAATGGGCCGATGTCGCGCTCGATTTCGAGGGATTGTCCCAGGTCGATGGCAAGGACATGGGCTCGATCGCGCGGCGCTCCTCCTATAGCTGGCAGGTCAACGCCACCGGCAAGGAAGGCCACAGCTCGGGCATCTTCTCGGCCAGCGCGGGCCATGGCGCGATCTACGAGCTTGCGCGGATCATCGACCAGTTCCATGACGAGCTGCCCGAGGACAAGCTGACCTTCAATGTCGGGCTGATCGCGGGCGGATCAGTGGCGCAGCTCGATGCCGATCTTGTTCGCGCGCAGGCGGCGGGCAAGACCAACATCATTCCGGCGCTCGCGGTGGCGCGCGGCGATTTCCGCACCTTGAGCGACGAACAGTCCGAGCGGGTCAAGGCCAAGATGCAGGCGATTGTCGCCCAGCACCTGCCCGGCACCAGCGCCGAGATCATCTTCGAACAGGGCTATCCCCCGATGGCCCCGACCGAAGGCAACCGCGCGCTGCTCAAGCGGCTCAATGGCATCAACGCGGACCTCGGCCTCGAACAGATGGCCGAACTCGATCCGCTGAAGCGCGGCGCGGGCGATATCTCGTTCGTCGCGCGCTATGTCGATGGACTGGTCGGCATGGGCCCAGCGGGCGAAGGCGCGCACGCGCCGGGCGAGACGGTCGACCTGCCGAGCATCAAGCGCCAGGCGAAAAGGGCAGCGATCCTGATGAGCCGGTTGGCGATGGAGAAGCGGTGAGAGGCTGGCTTAGGTCACTTGAACGACCGGATCTGGGCGGATTGGCGAACGGCGGCTTTAGGCGCTCAATAGGCCGCGATCGGACCATACGTCCTCATGCCTTGCGGCTAATATGAACCTCCATCCCGGCGGCAGGGCCAAGAATGGAAGGACAGCCGGGCAATGATCGGTGAGGTGATAGAGGTGCAATGGTTTGAAGAAGTCAGGGTCGTCTGACCAATCACCAGCCCATATGAACCAGCCCGTCGTTCCACTCTCTGGCCTATGACGCAGGCCATGAAGTGGAAGTCCGCCACGCATGGCGCTCTCAGAAACGCCGACCTTATCGGTGCCGTCCGGTGGCGTGAAAACAGCGCCATACCGCTTACAAATATCTCGCTGCTCTTCTTCCATACGATCAATGTATCGCGGTAGTCTAATGGCGGCTATAGGGCAGTCGTTTTTTCATCGTGAACGGCAACGTTGGGTTCGATTCCTGATAGGCAGCTTTTTTCGCATGATCGCAGATAGCAGACTTTCGGGTTTCCTCCCCGCTCACCGTCTCCGCACATTCCGCTTGCCTGCGAGGGCAGGCCTCCATCTCCTGCCCTGGCGTCCAAGAATAACAGTCGGGAGATGGGCCCCTGCCTTCACAGGGGACCGGGTTTGCGCAGGTGCTTCGTGGCTCCGCGGGCTTCGCGTGAACCCAGTTTGGGGTTAGCGTCCGCGCTCGTGGTGTAATTTTCGGTGGAGATTTAGGTGCTGCTGG
>LSHP01000118.1 GCA_001555775.1 Acidovorax delafieldii
ACCATGCAGCCCGGTGACCACACCCCAAATTACACCTCATTGACGGACGTGACCTGGCACTTGGGTTGGCGGCGGCGCTGAGGCGTTCCGAATTAGTCGCATTGCAGTTGGCTGACCTCGAACTTGTGCGCGAGGGGCTTAAGCTGACGATCCGGCATTCGAAAACTGACCAGGAGGGGGCAGGGCAGGTCATCGCGGTGCCTTCTGGTAAGGTGCTCAAGCCCGGTGCCCGGCTGAATGAATGGCTCAGCGTCAGAGGAGGAGAGGCGGGTCCGTTGTTTTACCGCACCGACGCACAAGGGATGATGACCAAGGAGCCGATGTCAGATCGCTCAGTTGCCCGCCTAATCCAGCGCTATGCAGAAAAGGTTGGTCTCGATCCTGCCGCAGTCGGTGCCCACTCGCTGCGCTCAGGATTTCTCACCGAGGCGGCCAAGTCCGGTGCGTCATTGCCGAAGATGCAGGAGGTATCGCGGCAGAAAAAGGTCGAAGTGCTGCTCGGCTACGTCCGCGACGCAGCGCTGTTCGAAAACCATGCGGGCGAGAGATTTTTGTAGACCGTGTTTTTATGCACTCTGCTTCGCCGATCAGACAGGATTTTTCACATGAGATAGCTTGAATGTCAGCTCCCGCCAGAAGCTGACATTCAGCGCTTAGACGAACCCCGACCACGTCGCGACATAGGTGAAGTCCGACACCCACAGCATGTTCGGTGCCGGCGCATGGAACTGACGGTTGACCTGATCGAGCGGACACGGAGCCGCCTTGTCGCTGATCGTCGTCTTCACCGGCTTGCCCCGGATCACGCCCTGCAGGCCCAAATCACGCATCAACCGCTCCACTGTGCAGCGGGCAATATCAAAGCCCTCCCGCTGCATCTGCCGCCACACCTTGCCCACGCCGTAGACCTTGAAGTTGGCATCGAACACCCGCCGAACCTCGGGCTTCATGGCCTCATCACGCTGGACACGTGGTGACAGGCGCGAGGGATCGCGTCGCGATGCCACACGTTCATGATAGGTGGATGGGGCGACCCGGCAGATCGGCTCGACCCCATACTCATCCCGATGCTCGACAATGAAGGCAGTCATTGCTTGAACGGGCGGTCGAGCTCCGCCTGGGCAAAATATGCCGACGCCTTGCGCAAAATCTCGTTGGCCTGCCGAAGCTCACGGTTCTCGCGCTCCAGCGCCTTCAAGCGGTCTGCCAGTTCGGTGGGAACGCCAGCACGTTTGCCGCTGTTCACCTCAGTCTTCTTTACCCACTCTAGCACCGTGTGCCCCGAACAGCCGATCTTCTCGGCAATGGATGTGATCGCCGCCCAGCGGGACGAATGGTCGCCTTGGTGGTCCAGCACCATGCGGACGGCCCGCTCACGAACCTCCGGTGCAAACTTGTTCGTCGTCTTGCTCATCGTAGACCCTTCCTCTCAGGAGTTGGGGCCTCCGGCAATCCCGGGGCGGTTCAAAGCAATGATTGCTCGTTCGCGGTAGCCCAGCAGCCTGAGCGCATTAACGACGACGAGCAGCGTTGATCCCTCATGAACCGCCACCGCAGGCCCAATACCGAGGCCGAGAATGGTGGCAGGCACGAGGAAGGCGACGACACCCAAGCTGACGAAGACGTTTTGCCGGATTATTCTGCGGGTGTGCCGGCTTAGGCCGACCGCGAATGGTAGATGCGCAAGATCATCGGCCATCAACGCCACATCTGCCGTCTCCAGCGCTACATCCGAACCCGCTGCGCCCATCGCGATGCCGACCGTCGCGCTTGCCATCGCCGGCGCATCGTTGACGCCGTCGCCCACCATCGCGACCTTTTCCTCGCCGGCAAGCTTTTTGATTGCCGCGACCTTGTCTTCAGGCATGAGGTCGCCCCATGCCTCGTCGATCCCGACTTTTTTGGCGATCGCTTCGGCGACTTTCTGGTGATCGCCAGAAATCATTATCATCCGCGACACGCCCATCTCGTGCAGCCGGCGCAGCGCGGTCTTTGCCGCTGCGCGGGGCGTGTCCATCAGGCCGATCGCGCCCAGGTCACGGTCCCCCTTGCGAACCACCATCGTTGTGCGACCGTTCTCGCGCAGTTTCGTGATCGCGTCTTGCGCTCCCTGCCCCAGCGCTGGAATGCCCTCACTTCCGAACATCTCGGCCTTGCCGATCCAGACCGTCTCGCCATCCACGCTCGCGGTGACGCCTCGACCGGTCAGGCTCTTGAGGTCGCCGACAGTCGGCATGGCGCGATCGTTCAGACGGTCGCGGCCGTCCCTGACGATAGCTTGGGCCAAAGGATGGTCGCTTAGCGCCTCGACGGCGACCGCCAGCGCCAGCAACTCGCCTTCATCGGCGCCATCGACGGGCACGACATCCGTGATGCGCGGACGCCCTTCAGTCAGCGTACCCGTCTTGTCAAAAGCGATCGCTTTGAGTGACCCAAGGTTTTCGAGCGGTGCACCACCCTTCACGAGCACGCCGCCCCGCGCTGCACGGGCAACGCCCGACAACACCGCGCTTGGCGTTGCAATCGCAAGCGCACATGGGCTTGCCGCCACCAGCACCGCCATCGCGCGATAGAAGCTGTCGCGGAACGGCTCGTCGACGACCACCCATGCAAACAGCAGGAGCACAGAGAAGATGAGGACAGCAGGTACGAAGATTTGCTCGAACCGGTCGGTGAAGCGCTGCGTCGGCGACTTCTGCGTCTCTGCCTCGCTCACCATCTTCACGACCTTGGCGAGCGCGCTTTCGTTGGAACGGCGTGTCACCTCGATCTCGATCGCGCCGCCGCCGTTGATCGTACCGGCGAACACCCGACTTTCCGCGTCCACCGCATCGGGCTTGGCGCGCGCTGCCGCCGCGTCCGCGACCGGCACCTTGTCGACCGGGATGCTTTCGCCCGTCACCGGGGCCTGGTTGATCGCGCTGGTGCCCTTGATGACGAAGCCGTCCGCAGGCAGGCGCTCGTTCGGGCGGACGATGGCGATGTCCCCGACGACCATCTGTTCGACCGGGATTTCGATGGTCTGCCCGTCGCGCCGAACGGTCGCTGTTTCGGGCGCAAGCTTCGCCAGCGCCTCGATCGCCTTCTTGGCGCGACCCATCGCGTAATGCTCGAGCGCGTGACCAAGGCTGAACAGGAACAGCAGCAGCGCGCCTTCGGCCCATGCGCCCAGCGCAGCGGCGCCGGCGGCAGCGACCAACATCAGCGTGTCGATCTCGAACTTCTTCATCCGAAGGTTATCGATCGCCTCGCGCAGCGTGAAGAATCCGCCGAAGAAATAGGCCGTGATATAGCAAGCGGTCGGCAGCCAACCCGGCGCGCTGGGCACCAGCTTCTCGATCGCGAACCCGATCCCCAGCAGCGTGCCGCAGGCGAGCGCGAAGATCAGCTCGGTATTGGGACCAAGAAATTCGGCATGGCTATGGTCGTGACCATCGTCGGGGCCGTGCTTCTCTTTTTCCGCGCCGTGGCCTCCTGGGCCGTGGTCATGGTCGGCATGTTCGTCTGCCGCGACGCGTTTGCCCACACCGACCTTCAGCTTGCGAAGCGCGGCCCGCACCTCCTCTTCGGTGGTTTCGCGGCGATCATATTCGACCCGGACAGACCCGCTGGTGCTGGCGCTTGCCTGGACCACGCCGGGCAAGGCGCACAGCGCATCGCTGACCGTGCGCGCCCGACGTTCGTGGTTGATCCCCGTCACCTGCCAGATCGCATGGCCGTAGCGCTCGGTGATTTCGGCACCTGCGGCGCGCACCATTTCGCGCAACCGTGGCAGCGGCAGCTTGGCGGCATCGAAATGGATGCACAGCGCCGCTGGCGTGTTGCCGTCGAGACAGATCACATGCGCCCGCTCGACACCTTCGCGCTTTGACAGGGTTGATACGAGACGGTCCAGGCAGGCATCGGCCGCGTCAGGAAGGTCCGGCAACAACACTGGAATGTCGAGTTCGAGCTTGTCGTTCATGACGACCTCCTTTCGCTTTTCTTGGTTTCGGCCCGCGCGTCGCGCAGGATTTCGACACCGCCCTTGATGGCGATGATGGCGGTGGCGAAGCCGACCAGCAGGTCCGGCCAATTGGTACCCAACCACAGCACCAGCACGCCGGCGATCAGGATGCCGCCGTTGGAAATGAAGTCGTTGAAGCTGAAGGTGGTTGCGGCCCGGAGATTGACGTCCGGATCCTTGAGGCGCTGGAGCAGCCGCAGGCAGAGGTAATTCACGACGCCGGCGATCGCGGACATGACCATCATGGTAGGTCCGATGGGCTCGCTGCCCTGCACGTAGCGCCGTCCGACATCGATCAAGATGCCGCCCGCGAAGATCAGCAGCATGACGCCCGAAGCGACCGCGGCGCGTGTCTTCCATGTCTGGCCCCGGGTGAGCGCCACAAGGCTCAGCGCATACACAGCCGTATCGGACAGGTTGTCGACGCCGTTGGCGATCAGCGCGCTCGAGTCCGCGAAGAAGCCGGAAACGAAGAAGCCCGCAGCGATCGCCGCGTTCAGCAGCAGGACGATCCACAGTGTGCGGCGCTCCTGCCCGCCATTGTTGTCGTTGCCCGGGATCATCCCATCATCTCCTCAAGTGTCAGCAGGGCCAGGAAGCCGACGAAAAACATCGAGCTGATGAGCGGGGTGTCGGGTTTCTCGTGCGCCTCGACCAGCAACTCCTCCGTGACGAGGTAGAGCAGCGCCATCAGCCCGAAGCTGAGGAAGCCGGCGATCATCACCGGCGACAGCGCGGCGACCGGCACGGCAGCGAGCGCGCCGATCGGCAGCAGCAGGGCCAATGCCGAGACGATCACGATGATGCGCAAGCGCGAGCGATAGGTTTCCGCCAGCTCGTCGGTCAGCGTCAGTCCCAGAAATAACACTTCCAGAGTGAGCGCGATCGTCAGCAGGAGACCTGCCTTCTCGCCCGCCACGAAAGCGAGGCCGAGCACCAGGCCGTCGACCAGAATGTCGATGCCGATCGCGGCGAGTAGCGCCATCGGCCCCTTGAAGCGGGCCTCAAGAGCCTTGAGCCCCAGCATGGTCGCGACGCCCGCCGCCCCGCCGATCAACGTCGCGCTGGGCGATGCCTCATGCTTGACCTGCGGCAGGATTTCGGTCGCTGCCGCCGCGAACACGACGCCGGCAGCGAGATGCTGTAGGCCCGCCACGAGGCCAGGTTTCAACTTGGTGCGGCTCGCGACAATCGCGCCGAGCACGACCGCCAGCACAGGCGCAAGCGTATAGAGCAGTGCCTGCATTTCCTAGGACTCCTCCGGGGTTCGGTGGCAGACGCGGATCTTCCCGCGTCGCGTGAACGCGATCGATCCGCCCGCCACGACAGCCCGCGAATGGTCGCCGCGAAATTCATCACCGGTTCGCTGCGCGCGCAGGATCTCGGTCCTGCCCTTCGGCAGCCAGGTGACGGCCATTTTCAAGCCGTCGTCGATGAAATCGACATCGGCGCGGGTGCCGTCGTCGCAATACATGATGCGTTGCGCGATCAGCCTTGGCGTCAGCCGCTTATCGTGAGCTGGCTCGGCGGGTTCGCTGGGGACTGGATTGCACGCCCCTACAACCACGCCGGTAACGAAAACGGCGCCAGCGCGCGCAATCGTCAGGCCGGGCAGATGCAGAAAAGCGCGCACGCCCATTACCACAGCACCCCGTGGTCAGGCGTCAGCGGCTCGGGGGCCGGCAGTTCCGCCGTCTGGAGAAGGTCGATTTCGATCGTGCGGCACATGGCCGTGAGGGGCACGTCGTGGACGCTATTGGCGAACGGATCGGTCAGATCCTCGCCGATGCTCAGCACCGCGAGAAACACGAGGCCGATCAACGTCGATCCGATCGGCGTGGCAAGGCCCAGGGATTCGACCAGCGCGATCGGGAGCAGCACGCAGAACACATGCGTGAAGAGGTTCGGGAAGAACCGAAAGCCATTGGGCAGCGGCGTGTTCTTGATCCGCTCCATGCCGCCCTGCGCATTGGCGATGTCGATCAGGACGCGCTCCACAGTTGCCTGCTGGATTTCGGTGATCCGACCTTCCGCGAGCGCGTCGGCGTAAATGCCCGATATGTCCTCCAGGAGCGCGTTGGCAGGGTTCAGGCGGGCGACCGCCATATCGGCGACTTCCGTTCCAGCGACCCGGGCAATCTCTTCATAGGGCGACTGTCGGCGAAGCTGGCAGCGCATCGAGTGCGCAAAGGCGATCTGCCGCAGGATGATGTTGTGCCGCATCTCACTGCCCTCGGGTTCCCCCTTGGTCAGGCTGCGCGTGATCCGGGCCAAGCTGCGCGAGGCATTGATGAGCGCGCCCCAAAGAGTTCGCGCTTCCCACCAGCGTGCATAAGCGGCGTTGGTCCGAAACCCCATGAAGAGCGCGATGGCAGTGCCGAACAGCGCCGTCGGCAAAGGCGGTTCCTTGATCGGGGTCATCATGTGGAATGCCGTCACCGCCACGTCCCACACGAACAGGATCGTGAGGGGCTTCCAAACCTCGACAATAATCTGCTTGAATCGTGGCCTTGTGCCGACAATCATACCAATACCGCCTTAGTTATCTTCGCGATCGTCATCCGATCGGCATGTTCATGATGTCTCGATATGCAGACAGCAGCTTGTTCCGGACTTGCAGCGTCGCCTCGAAAGTAATGGACGCACGGCTCTGGATGAGCGCGACGGTTGCAATGTCGGTGGTTTCGCCCCGTTCATATGCTTCGGTAACGACATCCTCCTGCTCCTGGGTCTCGTTGACCTTCGCCACCACGGCATTGAGGGTGTCGGCAAAGGTTGAGGCTGGAGCGGTCGGCGTCACGCCGGGCAGTGCCGTCGGCTGCGCCTCGCGCAAGGCGCGGCTTCGCGCGATTACTTCGGCGCGAATGGCCATCACATTCGAGATTGACGTGTCAGACATCGTTTCTCTCCCGTTGCGGTGCGACGTGTCGGAAGACATGAAGGTTCATCGGGTGCCCTCCCGTTCGCAGGTCCGCGTGCGGCCTTCGCCTTCCACGATGGTGAGCTGCGACCCCTTGAAGGTCGCGGTGGCTGTCTCGCCGACATATTGGAGGCCCTGCGCTGGCGCGGTCAGCGTCATGGGCACGGCGCTGCTGGAGCGCCGCAAATCGATCTGCAGGCCGTTGTCCTTGTAGTCGACGAACAGCGGTTCCCCGTCGGAACAGCGATAGGGATGGCGCCCCATTTCCCCGGTCGCCACGGCGCTGTCGGATGAATGAATTTGCTGCTCCGTTGGCGGGGCTGGCGGCTTGCTTTCCGTGCAAGCCGCCAGCCCGACAACGAGGATGAGGGCGGGCAGTACCCGCTTCAACGGCGTCATCGCGCCTTCCTCCTGTAGCGGGAGGGGACGCGCTGACGATTGATCCCACGGGCAGGCTGACCCACCCTCCAGCGTAGATAGGTGGCGAGGCGATCGTCAGCCTCGAACATCAGGGACCGCAGGCGACGCAACATCATCGCTGCGAACGGCAGAGAAAGCGCCCCGCGCAGCGTGCAGCTATGCGTTAGCTTAGTGCCACCATCGTCCCCTGCCAGCTCATACCGCTCTTCGAGGGTGAACAGGTAAGGGATGCCGCATGACCAAGCGAAGGCGTGCGGCTTGTCGAGCTGATCGACCCGGGCGGGCGTTCGGATCGGCCGCGTGATGCCCTGGATCGCGAAGGTGCATTCCGTGTCGCCGAGCGGGGACGGATTATCGAGAATTACGAGCGGACTCCACGCCCGGCGATGATCCGGATCGGTCAGCGCCGACCAGATGCGCAGCGGCCCACCGTGAAGCATTGAGCTGGTTATGGTGCGAGGCATATCCTCATCTCCAAGAGATGAGCGGGGCGATCGCGGACCGCCCCGCTCACCCATCAGGCCAAATTGTTCACAAAGGTCTGACCGTGGTCGTCCCCTTCATGCTCCTCATTGTAGTGCTCGGGCTTATCGATCACTTTCTGCCCGAACCGGGCATAGAGCGTCGGCAGCACGAACAGCGTCAGCAACGTCGCCGAGATCAAGCCGCCGATGACCACCGTCGCCAAAGGCTTTTGCACCTCCGCGCCCGCCCCCGCGCCCAACGCCATCGGCACGAAACCAAGGCTGGCAACCAGCGCGGTCATGATGACGGGGCGCAGACGCTGCATCGCGCCCACGTGCGCGGCTTCTTCTCGACTCATGCCAGACCGGATCAGGTCGTGGATCGAACTGACCATCACGAGGCCGTTGAGGACCGCGATGCCCGACAGGGCGATGAAGCCCACCGCCGCCGAGATCGAGAAGTCCATGCCGCGCAGGAACAGCAGCAGGACGCCGCCCACCAGCGCGAACGGCACGCCGGTGAACACGATTGCTGCATCGCGCACCGATCCCAAAGCTCCGTAAAGGAGCAGCAGGATCAGGATGAAGCAGGCCGGAATGACCAGCTTCAGACGTTCGCTTGCCGATTGCAGGTTCTCGAACTGGCCGCCCCATTCGAGATAGGCACCAGCGGGCAGCCGAACCTGGCTACCGATCGCCGCCTGCGCGTCCGCAACGACACTGCCGACGTCGCGACCGCGCACATTGGCTTGCACCACCACGCGACGCTTCCCGTTCTCGCGGCTGATCTGGTTGGGACCATCGACCACCTTGATGTCGGCGACGCTCGAAAGCGGCACATAGCCACCCCCCGCCAACGGCACCTGCACCTGTTCGAGAAGGCCGATGTCCGCCCGTTGCGCTTCAGAGAGCCGTATCACGACCGGAAAGCGCCGATCGCCCTCGAAGATCTGGCCCGAGGTGCGCCCGCCGATTGTCGCGGTGACGATGTCCTGCACATCTTGGGCAGTGACGCCCAGACGCGCCATTGCGTCGCGATTGACGCGAATGTCGAGCATGGGCAGGCCCGTCGTTTGCTCGACCTTCACGTCCGCTGCGCCCTGCGTCTTGCGCAGCACCGCAGCAACCTGCTCGGCCGTCCGGTTCATTTGTGTGAAGTCGTCGCCGAATACCTTCACCGCGATATCGCCGCGAACGCCGGCGATCAGCTCGTTGAAGCGCATCTGGATGGGCTGGGTGATCTCATAGGCATTGCCCGGGAACTTCGCGAGATTACCCTCGATCCGACTTACCAGCTCCTCCTTGGGAAGGTCGGGGTTCGGCCAGTCCTTCCGCGGCTTCAGGATGACGAACATGTCGGTCGCGTTCGGCGGCATCGGGTCGGCCGCCAGCTCGGCGGTGCCCGTCTTTGAATAGACGAACGCCACCTCCGGTTGCTTCGACATCATCCTCTCGATCGGCACCTGCATCGCCTGACTCTGCTGGACCGACGTTGCCGGGATGCGGAGCGACTGGATGAGCAGATCGCCTTCATCGAGCTGCGGCAGGAACACCGAGCCGAGCGTGGTGAAGGCAAGCGCCGCCACCACAAGGCTGCCGACACCCGCCCCGATCGTCAGGGTCGGGCGCTTCATCGCCCGGTCGAGACCGGGTTCGTAGCGCTTCTTCAGCCATGTGATGATGCGGCCGTCCTTCTCCTCCACCTTTTTGGACAGCCAGATCGCGATCATGGCGGGGACGAAGGTGAGCGACAGGATGAAGGCGAAGCCGAGCGCGATGATGACGGTGAGCGCCATCGGCACGAACGTCTTGCCCTCCACGCCGGTCAGCGTGAGTAGCGGCACGTAGACGAGGATGATGATCGCCTGTCCGTAGACCGAGGGCCGGATCATCTCGCGCGCGGCGGCTGCCACGGTCGCGAGCCTTTCCTTGACGCTCAGCAATCGGCCTTCATGATGCTGTTGCTCGGCAAGCCTTCGCAGCGCGTTTTCAACGATGATGACGGCGCCGTCGACGATCAGACCGAAGTCCAGGGCGCCGAGGCTCATCAGATTGGCCGAGACGCCGGCGCGCAGCATCCCGAAGCCGGTCAGCATCATCGTGATCGGGATCACCAAAGCTGCGATCAGCGCGGCGCGGAAGTTTCCGAGCAGCAGGAACAGCACGACGATGACCAGCACCGCGCCTTCCGACAGGTTCTTGGCGACCGTCTTGATCGTCGAGTTCACCAGTTCGGTGCGGTTGAGCACCGGCTGAATCACGACGTCAGGGGGCAGCGAAGCGTTGATCGTCTTCAGCTTCTCGGCGACCGCGGTCGATACGATGCGGCTGTTCTCGCCGATCCGCATGATCGCGGTGCCGACGACGACCTCCGTGCCGTTCTCCGACGCCGAACCCATGCGGATCGCCTGACCCGTCTTCACGGTCGCGACTTGTTCGACCGTGATCGGCACGCCGTTACGTGTCGCGATCACGGTCCTGGCCAGTTCGCTGGCATTGCGCACGAGCGCATCCGAGCGGACCGCCAGACCTTCGCCATTGCGATTGACGAAACCACCGCCGACGCTGGTGTTATTGCGCTCCAGCGCATTGCCCAGATCGGTCAGCGTGATGCCGAGCGAGGCCAGCTTCTGCACGTCGGGCACGACGAGGAACTGCTTGGCGTAACCGCCAATCGAGTCGACACCGGCGAGGCCCGGTGTGGTCTTCAGAAGCGGCGTCACGATCCAGTCCTGCGCGGTGCGCAGGTAGGTCGCCTTGTCCTCTTCGGTCGTCAGTCGCTCGCCCTCTGGCGTGATGTAGCTGCCATCGGGCTGTTGGCCCGGTTCACCGGGCTTGTGCTTGTCGTCCTCGCGATGATCGAGACGAACGGTGTACATGTACACCTCGCCCAGGCCTGTCGCGATCGGACCCATTTCAGGGTTCACGCCGTCGGGCAGATTCTCTTGCACGCCCCGCAGACGCTCGCCGACCTGCTGCCGCGCGAAATAGATGTCCGTCGCGTCCGAAAAGACCGCCGTGATCTGCGCGAAGCCGTTGCGGCTCAACGAGCGCGTATATTCTAGGCCGGGGGTGCCGGCGAGCGCGGTTTCGATTGGAAACGACACCTGCTTCTCGACCAGCTCGGGCGAGAGGGCAGGCGCGCGGACGTTGATCTGGACCTGATTGTTGGTGATGTCCGGCACCGCGTCGATCGGTAGCCGGTAGAGGGAAAAGGCGCCGATGGCGGCGACGATGACGGTGAGGAGCAGGACTAGCCAGCGCTTCTCGACCGCCCAGGTTACGATACGGGCGATCATGGCTTAATCCTCGTGGCTCGCTTCGCCCTTGCCGATCTCGGCCTTGAGCGTGAAACTTCCGGTGGTGGCGATCTGTTCGTTGCCGGTCAGGCCCGACCGGACGATCACCGTGTCGCCCGACGCATCGCCGAGCTGGACCGGGGTCGCCTTGAAGCCGGTGGGCGTGCGCACGAACACGACCGACTTGCCCTCGAAACTCTGGACCGCCGTCGTCGGCACGCGGACCGCCCCGCTCCCGCCGCTGCCCGTGAGCTGCACGGCTGCCGTCACAGGCTCGCCGACCCGCCATTCGCCACCGCGATTGTCGAGGGTGGCGAGCGCAGGCACGAGCCGCGTCTGCGGATCAAGCGCCGGCGACACGAAGGTCACGCGGGCGGTCGCCTGACGGCCTGCCGCCTTCACCAGCACCGTATTGCCGGGACGCACCCGGCCCGCATCCTCGGGCTTGAGATTAAGCGCGATCGACACCTGGCTCAGGTTGGCGATGCGATAGAGTTCGGCATCCGCCGCGACCGTTTGTCCCAGCGTCACGGGGCGCGCAATGATCTGGCCCGAGATCGGCGCGGCAATGCCGAGCCGGTTGAGCCCGCCGCCGCCGACACCCGCCGCCGAAACCATGCTCTGCGCCTGCGTCAGGGCGATCCGCGCCTCCGTCGCCGCTGTGCGGGCGGCGATCAGATCCTGTTCAGGGGAGACTCTCTGCGCGAACAGCCGCTGTTCGCGCGCGAGGTTCGAATTAGCGAGCTGAAGCCGCGCCCGCGCCGCCTCGACCTCGCCCTTGATCTGCGCCGCCTCGCGGCTTTCGATGACCGCAATGGTCTGGCCGCGTCCGACCGATTGGCCGAGGTTACGGGTGAGCGCGACCACGCGTCCCGCAATTGCGGCCGAGACGACCTGCGTTCCCTGTGGGTCGCCCTCGATTATCGCAGGCAGTTCGATCGTCCCGGCTCCGCCGATGATCGGTCGTCCGATCTGCACGCCGGCGGCAGCGATCTGATCGGCATCTAGCGTGACGACGCCTTCATCGGCATGGCCCGATTCAGTACCGCCATTTTCCCCGTTCGCGGCCCTTTCATTGGCGGCGGCGCCTTCCTCATTACCTGAATTTTCGCCGCCACATGCAGCCAGCAGGAGCGCGAGCGACGCTGCGCCAGCGAGATAAAGACTCTTCATCACTTGTTTCCTCCATCGGGCGCAGGAGTGGTGAGCCGCTCCAACCGCGCACGGGCATTCTGATAGTTTGCGAGCGCATTGATCGCAGCGTTACGCGTCTCGGCGAGGGTACGTTCTGCATCAAGCAACTCAAGTTGCCCGAACTTACCCTCCCGATAACCGATCCGGGCAATGCGGGCGGCCTCCTCGGCAGCCGCCAAGGCAGGGCCGGAGGCTGTGCGAGCCGCTGTTTCCGCATTTGCCGCTTGGGCCTGCGCGTCGGTGATTGCCTGCTCTATGTCGAGCGCAGCCACCCGGCGCTGAGCATCTGCCTGAGACTGCTGCGCGGTCGCCTGCGTAATCGCCGCGCGACCATTATTGAACACCGGGATCGGAATCGACACGGTCAACACCGCCGCCAAGTCGTTGGTCTCTTCCAAGCGGCGAATAGCAGGACCGACATTCAGATCAGGAACCCGATTGGCGCGTGCAAGACGTACCCCAGCTTCTGCAATAGAAACATCAGCGTTCGCGGCCGCCATTGCCAGAGTACTGGAAGTGTCCACTGTCGCTACCGGACCATAAACGTTTGCATTGGCGAAGCGGTCGAGTGCTGTCCCGTCAAGAACACCGGTTATCGGTCCGCCGATCCGCCGCTCCAGGTTTGTATGAGCCGCTTTGGCCAAGCGAAGCTGTTGCTCCACATTCGCCTCAGCGTTGATACGGGCAACCTCCGCTCGCTGCTCCTCCAAAGGGGAGGCGCGGCCCGCCTGCACCCGAATGCGTGCAGCCTGAAGCGCGTCGCTGGCGATCCGGGCCTGATCCCGCGCCGTCGCCACCCGCCGGTCGGCTGCGACGGCTTCGACATAGAGCTGCGTCACCTGAAGCCGGACATCCGCCGCGATGATCGCGGCCTGGATCTCGGCCCGGGACAATTGCGCATTGGCGACCGCGACGCGGGCGCCGCGCTTGCCGCCTAGCTCGATCGGGATTGCAAAACCGACCGTGGTTTCCGCGCTGCGGACGCCCCGATACGGACCTGACCCGACGACGTTCTCAACCTGGCCTTGAACGACCGGGTTCGGCCGCAAGCCCGCAACGGTGCGACCCGCGCGCGCTGCCTCGACCGCAGCACTGGCTGCTTCCGTGGCGGGTGCGGATCCGCCAGCTGAACTGACTGCCTGTTCAAGCGTGTAAACTGGCGAATCTTGCGAAAAGGGTGCGATCGATCCGACCTGTGCATGGGCGATCGAAGCGCATGAGGCGGCGATTAAGAAAGTCACAAAAATCTTATGCATCGAGATGGCGCTCCGTCATAAAGACCGGCCTGCATGGGTGACCAATCGGCAAGTCGGACGATTGACCTTTGCCGGCGCGTCTTGTCTTTGGAGTGGGATATGCCCTGCGCAGAGGGAGAGACACGGAGTTAGCCGCAACAGTCCGGGTTGTGATTAGCCGTATAGTATCGGCAAGTGGGTGCTCGATTTCGCTACCGCTGATAAAGGGGGAGGCAGCCAGCGCTGGGGAGGCAGCGACCAGCATCGCGGCCCGGGTGGGGACGCACAAAAGCAATTGCATGGAAAACTCCTGAACACAGGTGCAAATGGCACACGGGCGCAATGGCCCGAGTGCACTGAGCGACTGGGTTCAGGCTGACGGCGGTTGAAGGGGAGGCGCTTGAGCAAACGAACTCAGAACGGCGGTACTCAAGGCTGAATGCGAGGTATCGCCGCCCAGTGGCAGACCAAAATCACTTGCCCCTTCGCTGGCAAGTCCGATGCTGCAATGATGATGAACCAGCCCATGACATGGGCCACCGTCATCGCTGGAACTATTCCGGTGCCCGTCCCTGTTTGCATGATCAGCGTGAGCATCCAGCATCATGACGCTGTCGTACCCGCTCGCACCATGCGCTGCAGCCGGCGATTCAACGCCGAAAAAGGCAAGACCGATAGCCAGCCCTAACAGAAGGAACATAGATCGCACCCTAATGACCTACTCGTTCCGACCGGAAACAGCAACCGTAAACGCTTAAGGTCATTCGCCTACCCCGTCTTGCAAGAGCTCCAAAAGATCAGGCGGAATTGGCATTGGCTGAAAGGCGCTCACAGTCGACAGCCCGGTATTTCCGATCGGCAACCTTCCCGTCAGCGCGCCGATGGGTGCCAGAAGCAGTCGGAAGATCTGGCCAAGTGCTTCGCTCCAATCGCGCTGCCGGATGGCGAGACTGAACATTGCGCCGTGAATGGCGAGATGGAGGCCCCAAAAGGGCTGTGCAATAATGTGCACCCGTTCAAGATGGCGCCAGGCAAGGCCATGATTTCCTAAAGCTTCAGCTGACCGATATGCCGCCATTTCGGCCGCAATTACCCGCCGCGCGCTTAGGCTTTTAGCCAGCTCCCGCCAGCGTCCCTGCCGGTGCCAATAAAAGATCTGCGCGAATGCCCAGATAAGCGGGGTCAACAAGCCGGCGGACACCTCAACCTCGTCGGTGTAATGTGTCCCCCCGCTCCGATCCGGAGCAACCGTAATCCAATGGTCCCACCTTGTGATCAGGTGACTATAGCCGTCATCGCGCAGACGCTTCGGCCATTCGGTGCCGGCAGCTTCGTGCTGGGACGTCACGATCCACTGTGTCCCGAACGGAATAATGCCAAGGAGGCGGAGCTTGACCTCATAGCGCTCGCCAGGCCGAAACCCGTCGAACGCCGCGTCATCGACCGGGATGAAGCGCACCAGCGGCCAGGCGATATGCTGCAGCAGGCGCGCCGTCTGCACCTCGGCCCAGACTGTTTCCGGCTTGAGCGCGATATGTGTCGAACGGGAAACCTTCATGCCGCAACGCTCCGCAATTCACGCCGTGCCTGCTGGACAATCTGAATGCCGCCGCTGATCCCGAGCAGCGCCAGAATCGCTGCAACAATGAGGTCGGGCCAGGCTGTCCCGGTGCCGAACACGCCAAGTGCGGCTGCCATGACGGCGATATTGCCGATCGCGTCATTGCGCGAGCATATCCAGACCGAGCGCATGTTCGCGTCTCCAGTGCGAAAACGGTAGAGCATGATGGCGACACCGGTGTTGGCCGCCAGCGCGAGCGCGCCGATGACTCCCATCAGTTCAGGCTCGGGTGCAGCTCCGCCGAGCGCCGCCAGAACGGCTGTGATCATGACCCAACCACCCAGACCAATGAGGGCGAGCCCCTTGGCCAGCGCCGCCCGCGCGCGCCATGCCAGCGCCATCCCGGCGACCAGCAGGCTGATCGCATAATTGGTGGCATCGCCCAGAAAATCGAGTGCGTCCGCCTGCAACGCGCGGCTGTCCGCAGCGGCCCCTGCCGCCATTTCCACCGCGAACATGCCGGCGTTCACGCCGAGCGCGATCCACAAGGCCCTGCGCCAGCGCGGGTCGTTCAGAGTTGCCGTCGTTCCGCACGCGGCCTTGCAGCAATCATCAGCCATCTTTTTGCCTTCTCGACAATCCGCGAGTCGGCATTCTATCTACACCCTGTAGCAACTACAGGGTCAAGCCCGAAGGAGTGGCAGTGAAAATTGGCGAACTCGCGAGCGCCACGGCGACGAAGGTTGAGACGGTGCGCTATTATGAAAAGATCGGGCTGTTGCCGCCACCCGCCCGGACAAGTGCCAATTACCGTGCCTATGGCAATGATCATCTGGCGCGCCTGTCGTTCATCCGCCGCGCCCGCGATCTCGGTTTCACGCTCGAAGCCGTGCGCGAACTGCTCACGCTGTCGGATGACAAGGCCCAATCCTGCGATGCCGTTGACGGAATCGCGCGCGTCCACCTCACCGAAATCGACCGCAAGATCGCCGATCTGAGCGCACTGCGCGGCGAACTGGACCGGGTCATCGGATCCTGCCGTCACGGGACCGTTGCCGACTGCAAGATCATCGAGACCCTCGCCCCGCGCACGCTGACCGCAACGTGATCGAAGATCGCTGCTTTGGCGCCAACGCTTCGGCCTCGCGTGCATGGATCCACCAGACCGCGTTGACGATGCTGCGACACCCGGCAATGGTCTGCCCAGCCCCACTATCGCCACGGATCGAGCACTAACCATGCCAACCCTGCAAACCGGACTCATCTATGCGCTCGCCGCGCTGGCGGAGATCGCCGGTTGCTTCTCGTTCTGGGCATGGTTGCGGCTCGACAAATCTGCCTGGTGGGTTGCGCCGGGCATGGTGTCGCTCGCCATATTTGCCTGGCTGCTGACGCTGGTCGATACGTCCGCTGCGGGCCGAGCCTTCGCAGCCTATGGCGGTGTTTACATCGCAGCGTCTCTCATCTGGCTTTGGAGTGTCGAAGGCGCGCGACCCGACCGCTGGGATATCATTGGCGCTGCAATTTGCCTCGTCGGAGCGGGATTGATTCTGATGGGACCGGGACGAACAGCCTGATGGTAGCCAGCTGCAAGACCCTCGGTCGCCGGACAGTCTATTGAAGCCCATAAAAAGGCGGGCGCCCGCCCTCATGCACTGATCAATCCCTTACGGGCAGCAGTCTATGGCCGCATCACAGCATGCGAGCACGAGGTCGCAGCAGGACATGGCTATCCGCACCGACATCATCGGTGAGCAATGGGAAGACGTGCTGCGCCTCGTAGGG
>LSHP01000119.1 GCA_001555775.1 Acidovorax delafieldii
TCAGGGGGGAGGGTTTGGGAGGGGGGCTGCGCGAACCGTTGGCCCCTCTCAACTGCGGCTAGGCAGACAAGCTGCCAAGCCTTCGTTTCTCTCCCCTCAAGGGGAGAGAGCAGCGGTTGTTCGTTATGCCACCTTCACCTGCTCGGCCACCGCAATCACTTCCAGCGGGCGCACGATCAGGGTCACGCGGTCATGGCCCACGGCAACGTTAAGCACGTCGCCTGCGCGCACGGCGATAGGTTCGGGGAAATTGTGCAGCACCTGCAGCCAGCCGCCATCGGTATAGCCGTCGGGATGGTTGTCGAAGCTGATGCCTTCGGCGAGGTCGACATGCATCCACTGGACGATGCCGGTGGCGATGCCGTCTTCCAGCACGTTGATCTGCAACAGGTGCAGGTCGCTCTGGTGCTGGGTGCGGGTGAGGTCGATATGCACCAGTTCGACATCGTCGGACAGGCGCTTCCAGTCGGTCATCGTGCCGTGAATCGGCAGCTTGGGCGAGGCGAGCGCGCCGAAGCGCGAGATGTCGAAGCCCGAGACCTGATCGACGAACACGTAATCCGCGAGCACCTGGCTTTCGACCAGACAGCCGATGGCCGAGGCGGCGCGCGGGATGACGATGGCGTCGGGCTTGAGCAGCCGCGCATGCGCATCCTCGAACGTGTCGATGACATGCTCGGTAAGCAGATCGGAGGAGAGGATTTCGGAGACCAGGATGTCCGCGCGCTCGTCCAGATGCTCGCCGACCTTGAGTTCGGTCGAGGGCGCGGTATGGACGGTGATGCGGTCCGAATAGCCGTTATCCGCGATGATCTGCCGCGCCATGTCGGCGATGATCGGCACCATCTCGCACGCGGTGACCGATTGCGCCCCGGCGCGCGCGGCCATCATCGATAGCAGGCCGCTGCCGGTGCCGATATCGAGCACGCGCGCATCCGGGCCGGTTTGGGCCAGCGCAGCGATGATCGCGGCCTCGAACGCGTCGTTGCGTCGCACGTCGTTGAGCATCGGGATATGCCAGAAGGGCACCATCTCGGCCGAGAGGCGGCGGATCTGGTGTTCGATATGGATGTTGCCCGGCTGCAGCGCCTGGGCGCGGCGAAACTGGTCGAGCGCCTCGATCTTGCGCCCGGCATCGGAGAGCATGACCGCAAGATTGTTGGCCGCGACCGGGTTGGCGGGATCGGCAGCACAGGCCGCCTGCATCGCGGTGATGGCAAGGTCGGGACGGCCGGTGCGGCTGTAGATCAGCCCCTTTTCATGATGCGCGACGGCATGGTCGGGATCGATCGCGAGCAAGGTATCCCACAGCTCGAGCGCTTCTTCGTTCGCGCCGCGCAGGCCCAGGATGCCAGCGAGGATCGGCAGGACTTCGGCGGTGCGGTAATCATGGTCGATGACCAGGCGGTAGCGCTCTTCGGCAGCCGCCAGATTGCCCGCTGCCTGAAGTTCCATCGCCTCGTGCAGCAGCGCGCGGGCCAAAGCGACGTCGGGTGCGGTATCGGTCATGCTGTTCCCCCCAATGGGCGTTAACTCAGTTCAACAGACTATTAACGCGAAGGGTTAACAAAGCGTCACCGGTCCCGAATTGGCATCGCGGCCCGCCGCAGAGGCATTTGACGTTCCGCAAAATGGAACATAATAAGAACATATGTCTAGCGTCCGCGATTCCCTCGAGTCCCTGAAAGCCCGTATTGCCGGGCTGGAACGCGGCTGCGCGAGCGAACCTGCAGGCGAACCGGCGGGGCTGGCGCGCACCGGGCATGCGGGAATCGATGCGGCGCTGGGCGGCGGGCTGATGCGCGCGCGGCTGCATGAAATCTTTGCTTTCGAGGCGGACGATGCCGGGTGTGCGACCGGATTTACAGCGGCGCTAGCGCTGAGACTCGGAGGCACCCTGGTCTGGCTGCGCGAGGGCGAGGCGGAACGGCGGGGCGGACAATTGCACGCGCCGGGGCTGGTCGAGATCGGCCTGGCCCCGGCGCAAGTCATCCTGGGCACGCTGCCCGATGCGCTGGCGGTGCTGCGCGCCGCGGCCGATGTCACCCGTTGCGGCGATGTCGGCGTGGCGGTGGTCGAGCTGTGGCGGAACCCCCGCGCGTTCGACCTGACCGCAAGCCGCAGGCTGGCGCTCGCCGCCGAAGCCTCGGGCGTCACCGTGATCGCGCTGCGCATCGCCGCCACGCCTGCGCCCAGCGCGGCGCAGACCCGATGGCAGGTGAACGCCGCGCCCTCGCTGCCGATGGAGGCCAATGCGCCCGGCTATCCCGCCTGGGCGATCGAACTGTTGCGCCAGCGCGGACGCCCGGCGGGCGGCGCGTGGCGCGTGGAGTGGAACCGTGAACAAGCCTGTCTTGCAGAGGCCCCGCCCGTCGGCGGTGCCGGAACCGGAGGCGCAGCGGCGCTATCTGGCGCTGTTCTTCCCCTTTCTGCCGGTCGACCGGCGCGCGCGATCGGGCTGCAACGCACCGGATAGCGTCGATGATTCCGCGCCTTTGGTGCTGGTCGAAAAGGTGCGCGGTGCGATGCGCATCGCCGCGATATGTCCGGAAGCGCATGCCCAGGGCCTCATCCCCGGCATGATGCTGGCCGATGCGCGCGCGCAGGTGCCGCAACTCCGCGTCGAGCCACACGATCCGCTGGCCGACTTGTCGTGGCTCGAGCGGCTGGCCGATCATTGCGACCGCTTCACGCCGCTGGTCGCCACCGACCCGCCCGACATGCTGGTGCTCGACATCACCGGCTGCACGCATCTGTTCGGCGGGGAAGCTGCGCTGGTCGCCGCCGCCGAGGACAGCCTGGCGCGCTTTTCCGACCATGTCCGCAGCGGGTGCGGCGATACGCCCGAAGCGGCACAGGCGCTTGCCCGGTTCGCGCCGGGATTGAGCTTCGCGCGGCCCGAGGACGGCGATGTCGTGCTGCGCCGCTTGCCAGTCGCGGCGCTGCGCATCGAGGAGGAGGTGCAGACCGCGCTGATCCGCGCCGGCCTCAAGACCATCGGCGATCTTGCGATGCGGCCCAGCGCGCCGCTCGCCGCGCGCTTCGGCGAGGAACTGGTCGAGCGCCTCGACCGCTTGCTGGGCAGCGCTGACAGCCGCATCGTCCCGCGCCGCAGCCCGCCCGCGCTGCGTTTCGAGACGCGCTTTGCCGAACCGATCGCGCGCACCGAGGCGGCAATGGCGGCGCTTTCCGAGCTTGCGGATCAAGCCGCCGAGGCACTCGAGCAGCGCGGCATGGGCGGGCGCCATTTCGCCGCGCGCTTCTATCGCAGCGATGGCCGCACCTTCGATCTGGCCGCCGAGACCAGCCTGCCGATGCGCGACGGCGAGGTGCTGATGCGGCTGCTGCACGAGCGGCTCGATGCTTTGTCCGACCCGATCGATCCGGGCTTCGGTTTCGACATGATCCGGCTGATCGTGCCGCGCATCGAGCCGATGGCACCCTCGCAATTGCAGCTGGAAGGCGGTGCGGTGAGCGAGGAGGCGTTTGCCGCACTGATCGACCGGCTGAGCAGCCGGCTCGGGCGCGGCGCGATCCGCCGGTTCCAGCCGCGCGACACGCATGTGCCGGAACAGGCGGCGCTGACCCTGCCCGCGGTCGATCTGCCCGCGCCCGAACCCTGGGAAGCGCCGGAGCCGGGCGAGCCGCCGAGCCGCCCGATCCATCTGTTCGATCCGCCCCAGCCGATCGAGGTGATCGCCGAGGTGCCCGATGGCCCGCCGCACCGCTTCCGCTGGAAGCGCCAGCAGCATCATGTCGTGCGCTTCGAGGGGCCCGAGCGGATCGCTGCGCCCTGGTGGAAGCATGCGCCGGGCAGGAGCGGGCTGACGCGCGATTATTACCGGATCGAGGACGCGCGCGGGCGGCGCTTCTGGATATTCCGCCACGGCCTGTATGACAGCGAACGGCCCGATCCGCGCTGGTATGTCCACGGGTTATTTGCGTGACCGCCGGTTTTGCCGAGCTGGTCTGCGCGACAAACTATTCGTTCCTGCGCGGCGCCTCGCACCCGGCGGACATGGTCGCGCGCGCGCTCGAACTGGGGCTCGCGGGGATCGGCATCGCCGATCGCAACAGCGTCGCGGGCGTGGTGCGCGCGCATATGGCGCTGCGCGATGCGCACAAGGCAGCGGCGGAGATCGATGCGCCGCCGCCCGCGCTGCGCCTGCTGGTCGGCGCGCGGCTGGTGTTCGCCGACGAGACCCCCGACATCATCGCCTATCCCGCGACGCGCCACGGCTGGGGGCGGCTGACGCGGCTGCTCACCACCGGCAACCTGCGCGCGGCCAAGGGCGATTGCGTGCTGCGCCTGCCCGATCTGATCGAGTTCTGCGACGATCTGCTGCTGATCGTGATGGCCGCGCCCGGCGATGCGCCGCTGCTCGGCACGCTCAATGAGGCCGCGCCGGGGTGCGTGTGGATCGGTGCCACGATGCCGCGCCGGGGGGCGGACCGCCGCCGCCTCGCCCGGCTGATGCGGCTCGCCGAGAACACTGGCACTCCCCTGATCGCCACCAACGATGCGCTTTATGCCGAACCGGCGCAGCGCCCGCTGCACGATGTGCTGACCTGCATCCAGGCGGGCACGACCATCGCCGAGGCCGGGCGGCTGCTCGAAGCCAATGCCGAGCGGCATATCAAGCCGGCGGACGAAATGGCGCGGCTGTTCGCCGACTGCCCCGATGCGATCGACCAGACGCTGCGCCTGATGGAACGGGTGAGCTTCACGCTCGACGACCTGCGCTATCAATATCCGCTCGAACCCGTGCCGGAGGGCTGGGAGGCGCAGGCCTGGCTCGAGCATATGGTCACGCAAGCCGCGCACGAACGTTATGGCGCGGTGCTGCCCAAAAAGGTCCGCGACCTGCTCGACGAGGAATTCACCCTCATCGCGAAACAGCGCTACGCCTGCTATTTCCTCACCGTGCACGATCTGGTGCGCTTCGCCCGCAGCCGAGAGCCGCCGATCTTGTGCCAGGGGCGCGGCTCAGCCGCCAACTCGATCGTCTGCTTCCTGCTCGGCGTCACCTCGGTCGATCCGGTGACGCACGACCTCTTGTTCTCGCGCTTCGTTTCCGAAGAGCGCGCCGAGCCGCCCGATATCGACGTCGATTTCGAGCACGAGCGGCGCGAGGAGGTGATGCAATATATCTACCAGCGCTATGGCCGCCACCGCGCCGGCATCGCCGCCACGGTGATCCACTATCGCCCGCGCAGCGCGGTGCGCGAGGTCGGCAAGGTGCTCGGCTTTTCGGAGGATGTGACCGCGCGGCTTTCCAGCACCATCTGGGGCAGCTTCTCGTCCTCGATGGCGGAAAAGCGTTACGAGGAAGCCGGGTTCGATCCCGGCAATCCCGATATCGTGCGCCTGCGCGATCTGGTCGACCAGATCCTGCACTTCCCGCGCCACCTGTCGCAGCATGTCGGCGGCTTCGTGCTGACCGAGGACCGGCTCGACGAGACCGTGCCGATCCACAATGCCGCGATGGAGGACCGCACCTTCATCGAATGGGACAAGGACGATATCGACGCCTTGGGCCTGATGAAGGTCGATGTGCTGGCGCTGGGCATGCTCACCTGCATCCGCAAGGCGTTCGCGCTGATGCGCGAGCATGGCCTGGGCGAGCATGACCTCACCGTCGATCTCGATGCCGATGACCCTGAGGTCTATGACATGCTCTGCCGGGGCGACAGCATCGGCGTGTTCCAGGTGGAAAGCCGCGCGCAGATGAACATGCTGCCGCGCCTTCGCCCCCGCTGCCTCTATGACCTCACCGTCCAGGTCGCGATCGTCCGCCCCGGGCCGATCGAGGGCGACATGGTCCACCCCTATCTGCGCCGCCGTTCGGGGATCGAGCCGGTCGAATACCCCTCGCCCGCCCCGCCGCACGACCCGGACGAGCTCAAGAACCTGCTCGGCCAGACCTATGGCGTGCCCCTGTTCCAGGAACAGGCGATGAAGCTTGCGATCGTCGCTGCGGATTTCACGCCATCGGAGGCCAACCAGCTGCGCCGCGCGATGGCGACCTTCCGCAATGTCGGCACGATGCACAATTTCCGTGAGCAGCTGGTCGAGGGGATGACCGCGCGCGGCTATGCCGCCGAATTTGCCGAGCGCTGCTTCAAGCAGATCGAGGGCTTCGGCAGCTATGGCTTTCCCGAAAGCCACGCGCTGTCCTTTGCGCGGCTGGTCTATGTCTCGTCCTGGATCAAGTGCCACCACCCGGCGGTCTTCGCCTGCGCGCTGCTCAATTCGCAGCCCATGGGCTTTTATGCCCCCGCGCAGATCGTGCGCGACGTGCGCGAGCATCAGGTCGAGGTGCGTCCGATCGACATCAACGCCAGCCATTGGGACAACCGGCTGGAGCGGGACATAAGGGGTCGGCTGGCGCTGCGGCTGGGCTTTCGCCAGATGGACGGCTTCCGCCAGGTCTGGGCCGAGGCTTTGGTGCAGGCGCGGCGCGCGGGCGGACGCTTCGTCTCGATCGAGCGGCTCGCCCGGCGCGCCGACCTGCCCAGCGCCGCGCTGCGCCTGCTCGCCGATGCCGATGCGTTCGGATCGCTCGGTCTGTCGCGGCGGCAGGCGCTGTGGGAGGTGCGCCGCACGCCCTCGACCGAGCTGCCGCTGTTCGCCGCGGCCAAGGCGCGCGAGCTGGGCGCGGAGCCCGACATGCAGCTGCCGCAAATGCCCGCGGCGGAAGAGGTCGTCACCGATTACCAGGTGCTGCGCCTGTCGCTGAAGGACCATCCGATGGCGTTCCTGCGCGCGCGGCTGCGCGCAGAAGGCGTGCTGAGCTGCGAGGACACGACCAACGCCAAGGCGGGCGCGCGGGTGCGCACCGCCGGCGTCGTCCTCGTCCGCCAGCGCCCCGGCAAGGGCAACGCGATCTTCGTGACGATCGAGGACGAGACGGGGATCACCAACGTCGTCCTCTGGGCCCGCCTGTTCGAACGCTATCGCCGCGCCGTGATGGCGAGCCGCCTGATGCAGGTCGAAGGCGTGCTGCAACGCAGCCCCGAAGGCGTGGTGCATTTGATGGCGAGCCGCGTAGTGGACCGCACGGATTTGCTCGCGACGCTCACCGAGGCGCGGGGGGACGGTGCGCTAACCCCGCCGCTTGCGCGCGCGGACGAGGTGGTGCGGTCGGTGCCGTCACGCCATCCGAGGGATGCAAGGGTGCTGCCGAAGTCGCGGGATTTTCATTGAGGGGGGCATTAGGCGGGGCGTGCGACAGACCATGCGAGCCCCGCAATTTTTAGATTTTGCAGCAGAAAACTGAGATCAGAAATTTACAATTCGAATAACGGATAAAGCCCCATTTCGAGGATATTCATCGATTGATCAAATTTATTTTTTGAATGATGCTTCGCGCAAACCTAATGGGAATCGAAAATGCCGTTCTACATACGGAAATCAGTGAGCGCCGGTCCGTTTCGGTTCAATTTATCCAAAAGCGGAATAGGCGTCTCTGCGGGAATAAAGGGCCTTCGCATTGGCACAGGCCCGCGTGGTCATTACATTCATGCAGGCCGAGGTGGCCTCTATTATCGCTCCAGTATTTCGGCTGGAAGTAAAACGAAACACAAAAACATTCCATCATCGGTTAGACCCTCGCCGCCAAACATTCAAACATATGCCGAACCCGGCGTCGAGATGGTGCGGGTATCATCTAGAGATGTCATGGAAATGGAAGATGCTCGATTTTCAGAAATCCTATCCGATCTGAATAATAAGCAAAAATCGACATCTATGCGTACTGCATTGGGTTGGGGCAGTGGAGCCCTTGCAGTCCTTGCCACAATCGTCGGCGGTGGGACAGGAATGCTCATCGGGATGATTTTTTGTGGCATGGCCTTCTTTTTTGGCGCGTGGTTAGACTCGTTTAAGCGAACATCGGTCCTCATGTATGAACTGGATGACGACGCGCGCCTGGCTTATGAAGCTCTAACCTCTTCCTTTGATGCGCTGATGGCATGCGTAGGGAAATGGCATGTGGATGCCGGCGGGGCTGTGCAGGACATCCACGCATGGAAGAGGAATGCTGGTGCCGGCCACATTTTGGACAAACGCCCCACCACTTTCGACTATTCTCTTCCACGGGTGGTCACGAGCAATATCACGCCGCCAGCCATCCAGAGCGGGAAAGAAACGCTCTATTTTCTCCCCGATTTTTTGCTCGTTGTAGAACGCGATAAAGTCGGAGCAGTGGCTTACGACAGTCTCTCCATTCGCGCTCAAGAATCCCACTTTATCGAAGAGGGTACGGTCCCTTCTGATACCAAAATCATAGCGCATACATGGAAGCATCCAAACAAAAGCGGCGGCCCAGATCGACGCTTTGCGAACAATTTTCAGATTCCAGTTTGTTTGTACGAAAGCATTTACCTGACCAGTTCCAATGGCCTGAATGAACTTCTGCAAGTTTCACGGAATGGCGTGACCGCGCCATTTGCACGAGCGATAGCCGCGTTGGCCACAGCCAATGGGTCACAATCGCAGAGCCAAGATTTGCCAAGGTTGACGTGATCGATTTGCAATGTCGCCGAACTGATCACGACAGCGGGACGCCGTTTGAATGTTGCCTGATCGGTGAACGGGAAAGGAACCAGAACGACAGCGCCGAAGGCGATATCCGCTGGCTCAAAGGGCATCGTAAACGTCGTCTTCCGGATTGTCCCACACCGTAGCAAAGACAGGACTGCTCGCAGCAGTGACCATGCGCGACAGCTCGCGTTCAGCATCGGCTGAGGCCGCGTCGCGCATCGCTATGAAGTCGACGAAATCCTCGACTTCGCTTTGCCGGGCGCGCGAGAGCATGCCGATCTTCTCGATCAGCGCGCGGGGCACGGGCTTCGGATCAGGAGCGGTTGCCATGCGTGCAATAATGAGGGCAGTCGAACGCCGCATCAACCCTGTATCGCCTTTCGTAGTGCGTCGAGCGCTTGAACGGCCAGACACCCCACCTCCCCCATTG
>LSHP01000120.1 GCA_001555775.1 Acidovorax delafieldii
GGGTGGGGGTAACCGGGCCGGATGGTGCGGTCCTTGCGACTTGGCACCTGGCCGCGCCACCACCCTCATCGCTGCGACCAGCCAGCAAGCTGGCAAGTTTCGCTGCCTCTCCCATCGAGGGAGAGGCGAGAGCGCCGACATCTCCCCATTGCGCGGGGATTGGCACTGCTCATCGCGCCCAGCGCCGGGTTCGCCGCAAAAGCGGCCCGGCATGCGGAACCCGTGGCTAGACCGCTTCAGCGCGGATACATCTGTCAGTCCGCATGGTCGCCAAACCCGAAGATGCTGCTAGAAAGCCCTGCATGGTCGCCCGTCCGCTGGTCCTGATCCTCGCCACCGCTGCCTTGTCGGCATGCGTATCGACGCCGAAACAGGTCGCGCAGCCGCGCCCCGCGCCGCCTGCGCCTGCGCGCGTTCAGGCGGTGCCGCCGCCGCTCGCGCCGCGTGCGGCCAATGTCGTGCCGCAGGGGCTGCGCGACGAGCTGCAGGAACTGTGGCGGACCTTTCCCGGCAAGACCGGCATCGCGGTGCGCCGCATCGATGGCGACTGGGTGATCGGCCAGCGCGGCGGCGAGCTGTTCCCGCAGCAGAGCGTCTCGAAGCTCTGGGTGACGATGACCGTGCTCGAAAAGGTCGATCGCGGCGAGGTATCGCTCGATCAGGAAGTCACGATCACCGCCAATGACCTGACGCTGTTCCACCAGCCGCTCGCCGCGCGCGTGTCGCGCGAGGGTGTGGTGCGCGAAACGGTGCGCTCGCTGATCAACGAGGCGCTCACCGCGAGCGACAACAGCGCCAACGATGCGCTGCTGCGCACCGCCGGGGGCCCCGGCGCGGTGCAGGATTTCCTGCGCCGCAAGGGCCTTGCCAATATCCGCTTCGGACCCGGCGAGCGCCTGCTGCAGAGCTCGATCGCGGGGGTCGAATGGCGGCAGGAACTCTCGGCCGGGCGTGCCTTCCAGGCGGCGCGCGAGCGCGTCCCGCTCGACCGGCGGCGCAATCTTCTGTCGGCCTATGTTGCCGATCCGATCGACGGGGCGAGCCCCGAAGGCATTGTCGATGCGCTCGCGCGGCTGGCACGCGGCGAATTGCTCTCGCAGAGCTCCACCCGGCTGATGCTCGAAACGCTTGGCCGTACACGCAGCGGCCCAAATCGGCTGAAAGCGGGGGTTCCTGCGGGCTGGCAGTTCCTGCACAAGACCGGCACCGGGCAGGATCTGCCCCCGGTTTCGACCGGCTATAACGATGTCGGCATCATGACCGCGCCCGATGGAACCCGCTATGCCGTAGCGGTCATGCTCGCCGAGACCACGGCAAGCATCCCGGCGCGCATGCAGCTGATGCAGGCGGTGTCGCGCGCGGTAGGGCGCTGGCACCAGCGCTGATCGGCGCGCGGGGTAATCAGCGCTACCGCTCCACGAAACATTGTGTTATCCGAAGGGCGGGAGACATTTGTTTCGTTCGCCGCATCCGGCATTTGCGATTTGGGAATCGCGATAGACCGGGACGGCAGGAGAGCTGCGAACTCATGTCGTTCCCCCATTCCACCTGCCTGTCCAGGCCCGTCCTCTGACCGCCCCCCAGATGGTGGCATCACCTGCCGTTCCGCCGCGCGCCAATCCTCTGACCGATTCGGCCAGCTGGACCGCCATGCGCAACGCGTGCATCGCCGATCCGGGCGGCTTTCATGGCGATCAGGCGCGATCGTCGATCTGCTGGTATCTGCCTGATGAGCAGGCCTGGGGCTTTTTCGACCGCGACGCCGGTGCTTGGACCGGATGGGATGCAGCGACCGGCGAACCGCGCAGTCTCGACCTGCCCGCCGACTACACCCCCTGGGAACGCGGGCTCAATGCCGACAACCCTCCCAACTGGCGCTGGTTCGAGGGCGCCTTCACCAATAGCGGCTTTAACGAGGTCGACCGGCACGTGCTCGCCGGGCACGGTGCGGAGACCGCGCTGATCTTCGAGGGCGACCGCTGGAACATGTCGTCGGACAACGGCCGCGGCGGCCCGGTCGATTGCTACCCGGTCAGCCGCAAGGCGCTGATGCTCGAAGCTGCGAAATGTTCGCTGGCGCTGGCCGCATTGGGCCTCAAGGCGGGCGATCGCATCGCGCTCAACATGCCCTCGATCCCGGCGCAGATCTACTGGACCGAGGGCGCCAAGCGCGCAGGCATCATCTACACGCCGGTATTCGGCGGGTTCAGCGACAAGACCCTGTCCGATCGCATCGCCGATGCAGGCGCGCGAATCGTCATCACCGCCGATGGCAGCTATCGCAACGCGCAGATGGTGCCGTTCAAGACGAGCTATACCGATCCGGCGCTCGACAATTTCATCGGCGTCGGCACCGCGATGGCGCTGCTCGCCGGCGCGCTGGCCGATCCGGCGAACGAGGCCGATGACAAGGTGCGCGGTGCGATTACCGGCGCGGTGATGGAACTGCTCGACGGCGAGGTCACGGTCGAACGGTCAGACGTGATGCGCGGTGTCGGCCGGGCGCTCGACGATCTCGCCCAGGGCTCGGCGCTCAATGCCGCGCAGGCGGCGAACCTGCGCATGGCGATCGCGTCTGCCCTGGTCGATTCGCCGCCGCGCGTCGAGGCGGTGGTGGTGGTGCGCCATACCGCGCAGCCCGATCTGGTGTGGAACGCGCACCGCGACCATTGGAGCCATGACCTTACCGCCCAGGCGGGCGAGCAGATCCTCGAGGCTGCGCGCGCGCTCGGGCTCGACGTCGCCGATGACGCCGCATTGCTGGCACTCCCCGATGCCGATTTCGTGGCTGCTATCTGGTCGGTGTCGAGGCCGCTGCCGGTCGATGCCGAATATCCCAATTTCATCATCTATACCTCGGGTTCGACCGGCAAGCCCAAGGGCGTCGTGCACGTGCATGGCGGCTATTGCGCGGGTGTTGCGGCGACCATGCCGGTGGCGTTCGACGCCGCGCCCGGCGATGTCATGTTCGTCGTCGCCGATCCGGGCTGGATCACCGGGCAGAGCTATCTGATCGCAGGGTCCTTGCTGTGCCGGGTGACGACGATCATCACCGAAGGGTCGCCCGTCTTCCCGCATGCCGGCCGCTTCGCCTCGATCATCGAGCGGCACAAGGTGCAGATTTTCAAGGCGGGCGTCACGTTCCTCAAAAGCGTGATGCAGGATCCGGAGAATCTGAAGGACATCCAGGCCTACGACATGTCCTCGCTCAAGGTCGCGACTTTCTGCGCCGAGCCGACCTCGCCTGCGGTCCAGGCCTTCGCGATGGAGCATGTCACGCCCTGGTATATCAACAGCTATTGGGCGACCGAACATGGCGGCATCGCCTGGACGCATTTCTACGGCAATAGCGATTTCCCGCTGCGCCCCGACGCGCACACCTATCCGCTGCCCTGGATCGTCGGCGATGTCTGGGTGGAAGACCCCGATGCGCCTGATCTCGAATTCGGGCTGGAGCGCGAGGAGCCGGGCGGCGTGCCCTGGCGGCGCGCGAAGAACGGCGAGAAGGGCGAGATCGTCATCGCGTTGCCCTATCCCTATCTCACCCGGACCATCTGGGGCGATACCGACCAGTTCACGCTGGAACCGGCGTCGGGCGGCATCCGCGTCAACCCGCTCTGGCGCGGGGATGCCGCCCGTTACGCATCCACCTATTGGGGCCGGTGGAAGGGCACCTGGGCGTATACCCAGGGCGATTTCGCGATCCGGCACGAGGACGGGTCGTTCTCGCTCCATGGCCGGTCGGACGATGTCATCAACGTTTCGGGCCATCGCATCGGCACCGAGGAGATCGAGGGCGCGATCCTGCGCGACAAGACGCTCGATCCAGGCTCTCCGGTGGGCAACGTGCTGGTCGTCGGCGCACCGCATCGCGAAAAGGGGGCGACGCCGATCGCGTTCGTCACCACCATCGCCGGACGCAGGCTGACCCAGGACGATCGCCGCCGCCTGACCGACCTCGTTCGCACCGAAAAGGGCGCGGTCGCGGTGCCGCAGGATTTTCTCGAGGTCGCAGAATTTCCCGAAACCCGATCGGGCAAGTACATGCGCCGCATGGTGCGCGCGATCGTCGAGGGCGGCGATATCGGCGACACCTCGACGCTGCGCAATCCCGAGAGCATCGACGCGCTCAAGTCCGCCGTCGCCGCCTGGCAGCGCAAGCAGCAGCTCGCCGAGGATCAGGCGCTGTTCGAGCGCTATCGCTATTTCCTCATCCAGTACAACGATCTGGGCGATGGGCGCCGGGTCGCGACGGTCACCGTGACCAATCCGCCGGTCAATGCGCTCAACGAACGCGCGATCGACGAGCTGGTGATCGTGGTCGAGCATCTCGCGCGCAAGGACGATGTGATCGCGGTGGTATTTACAGGCCAGGGCACCGCCTCGTTCGTTGCCGGCGCGGATATCCGCCAGATGCTCGAAGAGGTGAACAGCGTCGAAGAGGCGGGTGTGCTGCCCAACAACGCGCAGCTGGCCTTCGCTAGAATCGAGAACATGGGCAAGCCGTGCATCGCGGCGATCCAGGGCGTGGCTTTGGGCGGCGGCATGGAGTTCGCGCTCGCCTGCCATTATCGCATCGCAGAGCCGGTGGCGCGCTTCGGCCAGCCGGAGATCAACCTCAGGCTGCTGCCCGGCTATGGCGGTACGCAGCGCTTGCCGCGCCTGCTCGCCGAGCGCCGCGCTGCCGAAGGCCTGCGCGATGCGCTCGACCTGATCCTCGGCGGGCGCGCGATCGGGGCGCAGGAAGCGCTCGAGCTCGGCGCGATCGAGCAGATTGCCGATGGCAGCGACGATGTGCTGAGCATGGCGCATGCGATGGTGCGCGAATATGCCCGGCACGGGGCGGAAAGCCCGCTGGGCAAGGCCTTTGCCGACCGCAAGGCGATGACCAAGCGCTGGGCCCATGCCGCGCATATCGATCTCGACGCGGTGCTCGAAGACGCCTTCCTGCAACGCATCCTCAAGCAGCTCGATTGGGCAGGCCGGGGCGAGGCGGGAAGACGCGCGCTCGATGCGGTGCGCACCGGCTGGACCCAGGGCATGGCCGCAGGCCTCAAGCGGGAAGGCGAGCATTTCGCCGAAGCGATCATCGATCCCGAAGGCGGCAAGACCGGCATCCGCCAGTTCATGGACAAGCAGTCGCCGCCGCTCCCCGTCCGCCGCAACGGCGTGTGGATCGACGACGAGCATGAGGGCAACAAGGCGGCGATGATCGCGAGCGGACAGCTGCTTGCCGTCGGTGCGCCCTTCTATCCGGGCGTCACCGCGATTCCGCCGAAACAGCTCGCCTTCGGCATCAGCCGCGACCCTGATACCGGCGCACCGCGCTTCGGGCCTCCGGCGAGCCATGAGCGCGAGCATATCGTGCCCGTGGTCGCGCCCGAGCCGAACGAGGCGCTCGTCTACATGCTGACCAGCGAGGTCAATTTCAACGATATCTGGGCGCTCACCGGCATTCCCGTCTCCCCCTTCGACGCGCATGACGAGGACGTCCAGATCACCGGATCGGGCGGGCTGGCGCTGGTCGCCTCATTGGGCAGCGAGGTGAAGGCCGAAGGCCGCTTGCGCGTCGGCGACATGGTGGTCGTCTATTCGGGCACCTCGGACCTGTTGTCACCGCAAGCAGGCGACGACCCGATGTTCGCAGGCTTCGCCATCCAGGGCTATGAGACCAAGACCGGCAGCCATGCGCAGTTCCTCAACGTGCAGGGGCCGCAGCTCCACCGCGTGCCGCCCGACCTGACGCTCGAACAGGCGGGCAGCTATGTGCTGAACCTGGGCACCATCACCCGCTGCCTGTTCACCACGCTGCAGATCGTGCCGGGCAGGACGATCTTCGTCGAGGGATCGGCCACCGGCACCGGGCTCGATGCGCTCAAATCGAGCATCAAGTCGGGGCTCAAGGCGACCGGCATGGTCTCGAGCGACAGCCGCGCCGCGTTCGTCAAGGAACAGGGCGCGGTCGGGGCGATCAACCGCAAGGACCCGCGCTTTGCCGGGGCCTTCACCCCCGTGCCCGACGATCCCGAAGCGGCGAAAGCCTGGGAGCGCGAGGGCGAGGGCATCCTCGAGGAATATCGCCGGATGAACGGCGGCAGGCTCGCCGATTTCGTCGTCAGCCATGCGGGCGAAAGCGCCTTTCCGCGCAGCTTCCAGCTGCTGGAGGAGCATGGCACGCTTGCCTTTTACGGCGCGTCCTCGGGCTATCATTTCAGCTTCATGGGCAAGCCTGGCAGCGCCGCGCCTTCGGACATGCTGGCGCGCGCACAACTGCGTGGTGGGGAATCGGTGCTGCTCTATTACGGTCCCGGCAGCCGCGATCTCGCCGATCCGCTGGGGCTGGAGATGATCGAGGCGGCGCGGCTGTACAAGGCGCGCACCGTCATCGTCACCACCACCGACGGGCAGCGCGAATTCCTCCAGTCGCTGGGGCTCGAGGAATCGGTCGAGGGGATCATCAGCCTGGAAGGGCTGAAGCGCCGTGATGCCGAATTCGTCTGGCCCGACAGCCTGCCGCGCCTGCCCGATGCCCGCGCTGATATCGAGCGGTTCAAGGAGGGTGTGCGCCGCTATCAGCAGCACACGATGAAGCCGTTCGGTACGGCGATCGGCAAGATTCTGGGATCGCCGGGCAATCCGCGCGGCGTGCCCGATCTGGTGATCGAGCGCGCGGGTCAGGATTCGCTCGGCGTGTCGACCTCGCTGGTGAAACCCTTTGGCGGGCGCGTGGTCTATGCCGAGGAGATGGCAGGCCGCCGCTACACCTTCTACGCCCCGCAGGTCTGGACGCGGCAACGCCGGATCATCATGCCCACCGCGAACATCTTCGGCACGCACCTGTGCAACGCGCACGAGGTGACGGTGATGAACGCCATGATCGCGGGCGGGCTGCTCTCGGTCACCGAGCCTTTGGTCGTCGACTGGGACGGCCTGCCGGAGGCGCATCAGGCGATGTGGGACAACCGGCACACCGGGGCGACCTATGTCGTCAACCACGCGCTGCCCGCGATGGGCCTGCGCAGCCGCGACGAACTGCTCGAATATTGGGCCAGCACATCCACCCTCCCCAGGGATTGACCCCAGCCAATCGCCCTGATCGGGCGTTTCAGGAGATAAAGACATGACGGCAGGCAAGGGCAGGGGCGCGAAGGTCGATCCCGCTGGCGGCAAGGCGGCAACGGGCAGGCTCGCGGGCAAGGTGGCCCTGGTCACCGGGGCTGCGGGCAATCTGGGCGGCGCGATCATCCGCCGTTTCATCGCCGAGGGCGCGACGCTGGTGATGACCGGACGCACCGAAGAGCGGCTGGCGGCGGCGAAGCAGGCCTTGCTCGACGAGACCGGAGTGGAGGAAGCGCGGGTGTTCACCGTGATCCTCGACGGGGCCGATCCGGACTCGGTGCGCGCCGGGATCGATCAGGTCAAGGCGGCGCTCGGCCGGATCGACGTTCTGGTCAACAATGCGGGCTCTGCCGGCCCACGCCAGACGCTCGAGAACGTCCCGCTGACCCGCGAGGAGATGACCGCGAACGGTGATACCGAAACCGTCGCCGATGCGATGCGCAACTTGCTGGGCGTCAGCTGGAACCTCACCCGCGCTGCAGCCCCGATCATGCCGGTCGGCGGATCGGTGGTGAACATCTCGACCATCTTCTCGCACACCCGCTATTATGGCCGTACCGCCTATGTCGTGCCCAAGGCGGCCTTGAATGCGCTGAGCCAGGAGCTGGCCAAGGAGCTCGGCGCGTCCGGCATCCGCGTCAACACCGTGTTCCCCGGCCCGATCGAGAGCGAGCGCATCCGCACCGTCTTCGCCGCGATGGACGCACTGCAGGGCGAGCCGGAGAACACCACCGCGAACCATTTCATGGGCCGCATGACGCTCGAACGCGCGGTCGGCGACGCGGCGAAGCAAAAGACGCTGCCCGTGCCCGGCGATATTGCCGATGCCTGCCTGTTCCTCGCCAGCGATGAATCGGCGGCGCTCAACGGCAACGAGATCGACGTGACCCACGGCATGCAGGTGCGCAAGGATTCGCGCTCGACCTATATGACGCGCCCGTCGATGCGCTCATTGGACGGAGCGGGCCTCACCGTGCTGATCGCGGCGGGCGAGGCGTGGGAAGATGCGCTCGAAATGGCGAAGATCCAGGCGGCATGCGGCGCACGCGTGTTGCTGGGCATGACGCGCCAGGTCGATGTTGCGCAGGCCGAGGCACGGGTAAAGGCGCAACGAGCGGAAGAGGGCCTCACCATCATGCGCTTCAACCGCGCCGAGCCCGAGGGCATGGAAGCGGCGATCCGCGCCTATTCGGACGCGCATGGCGCGATCCACAGCGCGATCGTGCTGCCGGTCAAGCCCGCCGGGCATTTCGGCGATTCGCTGGTCGAGGCCAGCGATGCCGAGGTCGATGCGCTGATCGATGTCGAGCTCACCGGCACCATCGCCATCGCGCGCACGCTGCGCCGCTACTGGAAGGGCCGAACCGATCTGATGCAGGACCCGCGCTTCGTGTTCATGTCCGGCCCCAGCGACGGCAAGGGCAACAAGGCGGGCCGCATCCTCACCGCCGCGATCGCGCAGCTCATCACCATCTGGCGCGATGAATCGCGTGTCGACCTAGCGCAGGGCCGCCAGAAGCGCGCCGCCTGGGGCAACCAGATCGTGCGCTATACCAACGAGGAGGACGAGAACACACGCTTTGCCGCAGGCCATGCGACGCGCATCGTCTTCAAGGAACAGAAGATCACCGAGACCTCACTCTACCTTCCCGCCAATATCGGCGAGGAAACGGGCGCGCGCCGGGCGATGCTGGGCTTTGCCGAGAACATCACCGGGCTGCATCTGGGCAAGGTGGCGATGATCACCGGCGGATCGGCGGGGATTGGCGGCCAGGTCGCGCGGCTGCTCGCGCTTGCGGGCGCCAAGGTGATGATGGTCGCGCGCCGCGCCAGCGAGCTCGAGGCCGCGCGCGAACGGATCGTCGGCGAACTGCAGGATGTGGGTTTCTCAGGCGTCGAGCGCCGGGTCAAGATCATGGCCGATGTCGATGTCAGCGATTTCGATTCGCTGCGCCGCGCGGCGGATGCGACCATGGCCGAGTTCGGGCGGATCGATTACCTGATCAACAATGCCGGCGTCGCAGGCGCGGAGGACATGGTCATCGACATGAGCCTCGACATGTGGCGCTGGACGCTGGACGCGAACCTGATCAGCAATTACCTACTGATGCACTATGTCGTGCCGATCATGAAGCGGCAGGGATCGGGCTATATCCTCAACGTGTCGAGCTATTTCGGCGGCGAGAAATTCCTCGCCGTCGCCTATCCCAACCGTGCCGATTATGCCGTGTCCAAGGCGGGGCAGCGCGCGATGGTGGAAAGCTTCTCGCGCTTTCTCGGCCCCGAAATCCAGGTCAACGCGATCGCACCCGGCCCGGTCGATGGCGACCGCCTCTCGGGCACCGGCGGCAAGCCCGGCCTGTTCCTGCGCCGTGCGCGGCTGATCCTCGAGAACAAGCGGCTGAACGCGATCTATGCGGCGGTGATCGAATCGATCCGCGAAGGCGCGGAGGTACCGCATGTGCTTGGTCGTCTGGCGCGCAACGATACCGGCTATCTGAGCCACGACCGCTCGACCCCCGATCCGCTTCGGCTGCTGTGCCTCGAACTCGCGCGCGAGGGCGACGGCATCTGCACCTGGGACCGCTATCTGCTCACCCCCGATATTGCCGGCCGTCTGCTGATGCGGCTCGCTTCTGCGGGCTATCTGCTCGCGCATGACGAATGGCAGCAGCGCAGCGCGAGCGCCGAAGGCCGCACCGGCTGGCTGCTGGCATTGCCGCCCGACGACATGCCGTACCTGCCGCAAGAGCGCATCGGCAAGGAGGCGGACAAGGTGGGGCGCGGCGTACTGTCGCAGCTGCATCTGGGCGCAATGCCCAAGGAAAGCGAGGTCGCGCAGGCGACGGTCTTCTACCTTGCCGATCGCGCGGTGAGCGGCGAGACCTTCATGCCCTCGGGCGGGCTCAGCGTCGAACGCTCGTACACCGAGCGCGAGATGTTCGGCAGCCCGAAGCAGGAGCGGCTCGAGCAGATGAAGGGCAAGACCGTGTGGGTGATCGGCGAGCATCTCGCCGATTATATCGCCGAGACCGCCAACCATCTGATCGGCGGGCTGGGCGTGGCAAAGCTGGTGCTGCTCACCCGCAGCGAGGCCGGCGGCGCGAGCGTGCTCGCTCTGCTCGACCAGGAGATCGCCGACAAGGTCACCGTGCGCGTGTGCGGCGGCGATGTCGAAAGCGCGATGGACCAGGCGCTCACCGATTTCGGCCGCCCCACCACGGTCGTCTCGACCCCGATGGCGGGCCTGCCCGACCGGCTGTTCGAGGAAGGCGCGATGCTCGAGCCCGAGGAGTTCCGGGAGCTGTGCGAGGAAAACCTGACCCAGCATTTCCGCGTCTCGCGCAAGGCCTCGCTCTATGACGGCTGCCAGCTGGTGCTGGTCTCGCCCGACGTGCCCTTCGGCCAGAGCGGCCCGGCGTTCGCGCTCGCCAATTTCGTCAAGACGACACTGCATGCCTTTACCGCGACGCTGGCGGTGGAGAACGAGCGGCTGGTGCATGATGTGCCGACCAACCAGATCAACCTGACGCGGCGGGTGCGTTCGGAAGAACCGCGCAACGCGGTGGAGCATCAGGAAGAGCTCAAGCGCTTCGCCCGCGCGGTCCTGCTGGTCGGCGCCCCGCTGCCCGATGCGCAGGATTCGCGGTACAGGGCGCGGATCTACAGGGGTACGTCGATGACGGTGTGATTGTGGTGTAATACTTTTTGGTATATCGTGGCAGCCCTGTACCACCACGAGGCTGAACATGGCACGCAACACCTCCGTGACGATCGGAGATCATTTCTCCGGCTTCATCGCCGAGCAGGTTCGGACCGGTCGCTATGGCTCGGCCAGCGACGTGGTCCGCGCCGGTTTGCGATTGCTCGAAGAGCATGAGGCCAAGGTGCGTGCCTTGCAGGAGGCGCTGATCGAGGGAGAGCAATCCGGCGAGCCGCGCCCGATCGACTTCGAGTCTCTGAAGGCGCGCAAGCGGGCGGAGCGCGCCGCGCGGTGAGATCGCTCGTCTTCCTGCCTGCTGCGGAAGCCGATATCGAGGCCATTTGGGACTATAGCGCAGACCATTGGGGCGAAGATCAGGCGGATCGGTACACCGATGATATCCGCAAGCTGTGCGAGGCATTGGCGCGGGACGATAGATCAGGCAGGCCGGTCGATGTTCGTCCCGGATTGCTGAAATGCAGGATGGCATCGCACATGATCTATTTCCGCAGCGAGGCCGAGAGGATCGTCGTCGTTCGGGTTCTGCACGGTGCCCAGGATGTGGAACGGAATTTGTAGCGGTTGTCCATGGCGTCCCTCGACTTCGCTCGGGACAAACGGACGGGGGCAAGGCACCTTGCCAACGTTCCGAGTTCCCGAGCGACGTCGAGGGACCTGTGCGCCGATGGTCGCGAGAAGTCGCAGCCTCAACCCCCGCCTACCAGATAAAGACTGCGCCCATGCGCCTTCAGCCAGCGGTCGGCGGACTTGCGGTCGCCTTCGAACAGGTGGTCGAGCCAGGCGTAGAAATCCGGGCTGTGGTTCATATGCTTGAGGTGCGCGACCTCGTGCGCGACGACCGAGCGGCGGACCATGTCCGGCGCAAGGATCAGCCGCCAGTTGATGCGGATGGTGCCGTTCGCCGAGCAGCTGCCCCAGCGGCGCGCGGCGCTGCTGAGCGCGAGCGATGGCGTCGCGATGCCCGCGCGGGCGCAGTAATCGGCGAGATCGGCAGTGCACAGGCGCTTGGCTTCGGCCTTGAGCCAGCGGGTGAGGCGCGGTTCGAGCGTCTCGCGCGCACCACCGACGTGGATGGTGGCGTCGGAAGCGATGACCGTGCGGCCATGCGCGGCGTCCCAATCGATCCTGTGTGGCTGCCCGCGATAGGGGATGACCGCGCCGGGCTCGATCGGCGTGCTAGTGCCGGCGCGCGCAAAGCTCGCCTCGATCCAGTCGGCCTGGGTGCGGGCAAAGGCGATGCCCTCGCCGAGCCGGGCGTGGCGAGGCAGCGTCAGCAGCAGTGCGCCCCTGGCCGGATCGGTGCGCAGCCGGATGGCGCGCGCGCGGGGGTGACGGCGAACGACCAGCGCATAGTCGCGGCCGTTGATGGTCAGGCGTTGCGGTGCTTGCGGCGCGGCGGGCTTTCGCAGGAGAAGGCGGGCTATGGGCATAGGCGGATCGCCCTCACCCTTCCCACGCCTGGCGGCGCGGGCCCCTTCCCTCTCCCGATGGGAGAGGGAGGGAGGCGCGAAGCGCCGGAAGGGTGAGGGTGATCGGTCCGATCACAATTCGCTCTCGATGATATGGTTTTCGATGGGACCTGCATGCACCTCCGAAATCACCCGGCCGATCACCGAATGCCCGCCGGCGTGCATCGCGGCAGCGCTGCCGGTGCGCAGATGGTGCCAGTCGGGCAGCGGCAGGCCGTCGGCGCGCAGGCGATAGGCGCAGGTCGAGGGTAGCCAGGCGATCGAGCCGACATTGCCCTGGGTCAGCCGCAGGCAATCGGGCACCAGCGCGCGCCGGTGGCGATAGTCGGAACAGCGCGCGGTGCGCGTGTCGAGCAGGCGGCAGGCGACATTGGTGGGGTAGATATGCCCCGTATCCTCATCCTCGACCTTGTGCAGGCAGCATTTGCCGCAACCGTCGCACAAGGCCTCCCATTGCGCGCGATCGAGGCTCGCCAGTGGCCTTTCCCAGAAGGGGGTCAGCTGGTCCATTTGTCGATTTCGGCAGCGATCGCTTCCGGGCTTTCGTCATAGGGCAGCAGCGCGATCGGCTCGCCCTGCTTGCCCATCAGATAGGCCTGGCGGCTGTGATCGACCAGATAGGCCTTGGGATCGGGTCCGGCGGGCTTTTGCGCCTTGTACATGACGAGATAGGCGTCGGCGACCGCCTTGATCTGTTCAGGCGTGCCGGTGAGGCCGATCAGGCGCGGGTGGAAGGCGCTGACATATTGCTTGAGCACCGCAGGCGTATCGCGCTCGGGATCGATGGTGATGAAGATCGGCTGGATCGCCTTCGCACGCTCGGGCTGGGCCTTTTCGAACCTGGCAAAACCGGCGGCGATCTTCTGCAGATCGACCGGGCACACATCGGGGCAATAGCTGTAACCGAAATAGAGGATGCGATATTTGCCCGCAAAATCGCTGTCCTTCACCGTCTTGCCGTCCTGATCGGTCAGCGTGAACGGTCCGCCGATCTTCGCGCCATCGAGCGGGGCTTCGGGCTTGGTAGCGGTGCTGTCGCACGCGGTCAGGGACAGCGGAAACGCCAGGGCGAGCGCGGCGGCGAGGGCGGGAAAAAGGGATTTGTTCATGACAGGTTCGTCTCTGCTCTGCTATGCAGGCGCTTTCAAGGGGGCATTGCGGTCGGCAGCTCCACTGGCCGCGTTCCCGATGCCAGCATATCAAGGATCATGGACCCTGTGACACCCCGAATGAACCGTTTTTCGCGCCTGTGGTCGGCAGTTCTGGCCTTTGCGCTGCTCTTCCCCGTTGCTGCCCAGGCCCAGTTTTCGGACAGCTACAATTTCTTGAAGGCCGTGCGCGAGCGTGATGGTGACAAGGCGACGCAGATGCTCAACGAGCCGGGCAGCACCATCGTCAACACCAAGGACATTACCAGCGGCGAGACCGCGCTGCACATCGTCACCGCGCGGCGCGACCTGACCTGGATGGGGTTTCTGCTGCAGCGCGGGGCGAACCCCAATGCGCGCGACAAAAACGGGGTGACGCCGCTGATGCTGGCAACCAATCTGCGCTTCGTCGACGGTGCCGAAACGCTGCTTGGCCGCAAGGCCCAGGTCGATGCGACCAACAATTCGGGCGAGACCGCGCTGATCCGCGCGGTGCAGCTGCGCGACCTCGCCATGGTTCGCCTGCTGCTCAAGAACGGTGCCAATCCCGACAAGCAGGACACGATCGCAGGCCAGTCCGCGCGCGATTATGCCAATGGCGATTTCCGCAACCCGCAGATCCTCGAGGCGATCACGTCGAGCGACAAGGACCGCAAGGCGGGCACCGACGCACCCAAGGTGTTCGGTCCGACGGGGTAAACCAAAATCCTCCCCGAGCTCGTCTCGGGGAGGGGGACCGCCGACCAGAGGTCGGGGGTGGAG
>LSHP01000121.1 GCA_001555775.1 Acidovorax delafieldii
TCGCCGTGCCGTTGCAGCGCGAGGTCGTCGATTGGGACGAATATATCGGTCGCTTCACGGCGGATGAGGATGTCCAGCTGGTCGCTCGGGTCTCCGGGCCGATCTCGCGCGTCGCATTTCGCGATGGCGGCGATGTCGGCAAGGGACAGTTGCTCTTCGTGATCGATCAACGACCCTTCCGCGCTGCGCTGGCCGAGGCTGAAGCGAGCGTCGCCAGCGCGCGTGCCGCTCTCGCCAATGCTCGGGCGCAGGCCACGCGGGGTCGCGAGCTTGTCGGCTTCGATGCCATCAGCAGGGAAGAAGCCGATACGCTCGCCGCCAATCTGCGCAGCGCTCAGGCATCATTGGCCGCTGCACAGGCGCGGCGACAGCAGGCCCAGCTCGATCTTTCCTTTACCGAAGTGCGTGCTCCCATCTCGGGCCGCACCTCGAACCGGATGGTCGATGTCGGCGATTTCGTCACTGCCGGGCAGACCGAGCTGACGCGCATCGTCCGCATCAACCCGATCCGGTTCAGCTTCGATGGTGCCGAGGCCTTCTACCTCAAATATATCCGCCAGGATGCAGGCGGCGAGCGGCGCAGTTCGCGCTATGCGCCCAATCCGGTCGAAATCCAGCTCGCCGACGAGCCCAGCTTCCGCTGGCGCGGTCGCATGGCGTTCCTCAACAACGGCATCAGCCCCGATACCGGCACGATCACCGCCTATGCGATGGTGGACAATCCCAACGGTTTCCTGGTCCCGGGCATGTTCGGGCGCGCGCGATTGCTGGGCTCGGGCACGTACAAGGCGTTGCTGGTGCCCGACGAGGCGATCATCACCGATCAGACGCGCAAGCTGGTCTTCGTTCTGGGCAAGGACAACAAGGTCGCTCCGCGCCCGGTCCAGACCGGACCCATGGTGGAAGGGTTGCGCGTGATCCGCGAAGGCATCGCGCCGACCGAGCGGATCGTCATCGACGGCCTCACCCGGATGCAGCCAGGCATGGTGGTGACCCCGCGCAAGGGCCAGATCAAGGCACGCGCCAGGGATGACGCACCGATCGCGCAGCCCATTTCCACCCCCGCCCCCGCCCAGGCAACGGCGAGCTAAGCCATGCGCATCGCCCATTTCTGCATCGACCGCCCGATCTTCGCGGCGGTCCTGTCGATCCTGATCGTCATTTTCGGTGTGGTCGCCTATCCGACGCTGCCGGTATCGCAATATCCCGAGATCGCGCCGCCCACGGTGGTGGTGAGCGCGAGCTTCCCGGGCGCCAGCGCCGAAACCATTGCCGATGTCGTCGCCGCGCCGCTCGAGGAGTCGATCAACGGCGTCGAGGACATGCTGTACATGTCCTCGTCCTCGACCGGTGATGGCAACCTGGCGATCACCGTCACCTTTGCCCAGGGCACCGATGTCGACCAGGCGCAGGTGCTGGTGCAGAACCGCGTCAGCAGCGCCGAACCGCGCCTGCCGCAGGAGGTGCGCCAGATTGGCGTCACCGTGCGCAAGAACTCGCCCGACCTGCTGATGGTCGCGAATTTCTACTCGCCCGATGGCTCGCTGAGCCAGCCCTATATCAGCAATTATGCGACGCTGCAGATCATCGACCGCATCTCGCGCATCGAGGGCGTCGGCTCGGCCAGGCTGTTTGGCGGGCGCGATTACAACATGCGCGTGTGGATCGATCCCGAGCTTGCGGCCAGCCGCAACCTTACCGTGGACGAGATCGTCGGCAAGATCCGCGCGCAGAACGCGCAGGTATCGGCAGGCTCGATCGGCCAGCCGCCGTTCAACAGCGGCGGCACCGCGTTCCAGCTGGGCGTGCAGACCCAGGGACGGCTGAGCACGCCCGAGGAGTTCGGCCAGATCGTGATCAAGCGCGACGGCCTGGCGCTCACGCGGCTTGCCGATGTCGCGCGGATCGAACTGGGCGCGCAGGATTACAGCGTCAACGCCTTTGCCAGCGGCAAGCCGACGGTGGCGCTCGCCATCTCGCAGCTGCCCGGGTCGAATGCCCTGACCGTCGCCAAGGCGGTCGAGGATGAACTCAAACGCGCCGAAGGCAATTTCCCGCCGGGCATGGCGTACAGCATCCCCTATAACCCGACGAGCTATGTCGAGGCGTCGATCGCAGCGGTGCAGGACACGCTGGTCGAGGCGATCATCCTCGTCGCCATCGTCGTTCTGCTGTTCCTGCAGAGCTGGCGCGCGGCGATCATCCCGATCATCGCCATCCCGATTGCGCTCGCGGGTGCGATCGCGGTGCTGGCGGCCTTGGGCTTCTCGCTGAACTCGCTTTCGCTGTTCGGCATGGTGCTGGCGATCGGCATCGTCGTCGACGACGCGATCGTGGTGGTCGAAAATGTCGAGCGCCTGATGGAGGAAGAGGGGCTGAGCCCGCTCGATGCGGCGCACAAGACGATGGACGAGGTTTCGGGCGCGCTGATCGCGATTGCCTTGGTGCTGTGCGGCGTGTTCATTCCGACCGCCTTCATCCCGGGCATTTCGGGCGCCTTCTATCAGCAGTTTGCGGTCACCATCGCGGGTGCGACGGCTTTCTCGGCATTCGTGTCGCTGACGCTGTCGCCGGCGCTGGCCGCGCTGCTGTTGCGTCCGCGCAGCCACGAGGACAAGGACATTCCCGCCGGATGGCGCGGATGGGGCGCGCGCTTTGCACGCGGCTTCAACCGCGGCTTTGCCAAGCTGTCAGAGCGCTATGGCCGCCTTACCGCGCGCACGATCCGCAGCCTGATGTTCATGGGGCTCGCCTATCTCGCGCTGATCGCGGTGGCGGGATGGCGCTTTGCCGCCACCCCTGCGGGCTTCATTCCCGCGCAGGATCAGGGCTATCTGATCGGCGTGGTGCAGATGCCGCCGGGCGCCTCGCTCCAGCGCACCACCGCGACGCTCGAGGAAGCGCAGGCGCTGGCGCTGAAGAACCCGAATGTCGTCAGCACCATTGCCTTTGCCGGCTTTGACGGCGCGACCTTCACCAATGCGCCCAATGCCGGCGCGATCTTCATCACGCTGAAGCCGGCGGGCACGCGCATCGGCGCGACCGAGGTCGCAGGCGAGCTGTTCGGTGCGATGGCGCAGATCACCGCGGGCAACATCCTGGTGATCGCCCCGCCCCCGGTCTCCGGGCTGGGTACCGGCGGCGGCTTCAAGATGATCATCGAGGATCGCGGCAATGCTGGCTTGCAGGCTCTGGAAGGGGCGGCCTTCGCCATGATGGGCGGGGCCAACCAGACCGAGGGCATTGCCGGCGCGTTCACCACGTTCAATACCCGCACGCCGCGGCTCTTCGCGGATATCGACCGCGCGCGCGCCGAACAGCTGGGCGTTCCGGTGGAGAATATCTTCTCGACGCTCGGCACCTATCTCGGCTCGAGCTATATCAACGACTTCAACTTCCTGGGCCGCACCTTCCGGGTGACCGCGCAGGCCGATGCCCCCTATCGCGACGATGTCTCGGATATCGGACGGCTGCGCACGCGCTCGTCCACGGGGCAGATGGTGCCACTCGATGCGGTGATGAGCCTGCGTAACGATTCGGGGGCCTATCGCGTGGTGCGCTACAATCTGTACCGCGCGGCGGAGCTGCAGGGCGACACCTTGCCCGGCTATTCGAGCGGCCAATCGCTCGATGCGATGGAGAAGCTGGCGCAGCGCGTGCTGCCGCAGGGCTTCGACTATGAATGGACCGAAATCGCCTATCAGCAGCGCGCCGCCGGAAGTACCGGGACCCTTGTCTTCGCGTTGGGCGTGATCTTCGTCTTCCTGCTGCTCGCCGCGCAATATGAAAGCCTGGTGCTGCCGCTGGCGGTGATCCTGATCGTGCCGATGTGCCTGCTCGCCGCGATCCTCGGCGTGAACCTGATGGGGCGCGACAACAATATCCTGACGCAGATCGGGCTGGTCGTGCTGATCGGTCTGGCGGCAAAGAACGCGATCCTGATCGTCGAGTTCGCCAAGCATAATGAGGATCATGGCCAGTCGGTGCTGGAGGCAGCGCGCCATGCCGCCGCCCAGCGCCTCCGCCCGATCCTGATGACGTCGCTCGCGTTCATTCTGGGTGTGCTGCCGCTGGTGATCTCGTCGGGGCCGGGGGCGGAAATGCGCCAGGCGCTAGGCATCGCGGTGTTCTTCGGCATGATCGGCGTGACGATCTTCGGCCTGCTGTTCACCCCCGCCTTCTATGTGATGGTGCGGACGCTCGAGGAGCGGATCAAGGCGTGGTCGCGCCGCCGCCGCAAGGATGATCCGCCCCCGCCCGCCCCAAGCCAGCCCGTTCTGGAGGGCAACCAGCCATGACCTTGAAATTCCGTCTGCTCGCCGCCGCAGCCCTCAGCGCCACGCTCGCTGCGTGCACCGTCGGCCCCGATTTCGAGCGACCGACCACGCCTGCCAGCGCTGCACAGGGCTTTGCCGAAGGCGGTGATCCGCGCTTTGCCGCCACGCCGCTGCCCGAAGGCTGGTGGAGGCTGTATCAGGACCCGGCGCTCGATGCGCTGGTCAGCAAGGCGCTCGAGCGCAATACCGATGTGCGCGAGGCCAGCGCCAATCTGCGCCGTGCGCGCGCGCTGATCCGCGAGGCCCGCGGACGGCTGTTCCCCAGCCTGAGTACCAGCGCCTCGGCCAATACCAACCAGGTCGGTACCGGGCAGAATGCCGGAGTGGGCTTTGCCCCGCCCGAGCCGCTGACCTTCGATTTCTATCAGCTCGGCAGCGATGCATCCTATGAGATCGACCTGTTCGGCGGCGTCCGTCGCTCGGTCGAGGCGACGCGCGGCGATGCACTGGCCGCGGCGGCCGATCTCGATGCGGCGCGGGTCAGCGTGGCAGCGGAGGTCGCGCGCAACTATGCCCTGGCCTGCTCGAGTCGCTTGCAGGCTGACATCGCCCGTGAATCGCTCGCCACGCAGCAAAGGACGCTCGATCTCAACCAGCGGCTGTTCGCCGCAGGCCGCGGACAGCGGCGCGATGTTGCCAATGCCGAACTGCTCGTCGCCCAGGCCCAGGCCCAGGTACCGCAGTTCGAGGCGGAACAGCGGGCAGCGCTTTATGCGCTCGCCACGCTGACCGGCGATACGCCGGCCAGTATTGATGCCGCCGCAGCGGCCTGCACCACGCCGCCACGGCTCGACAACGCGATCCCGATCGGCGACGGCGCTGCCCTGCTCGCGCGGCGTCCCGACGTCCGCGCGGCCGAAGCCAGGCTCGCGGCAGATACGGCGAGGGTCGGCGTGGCGACCGCCGCGCTCTATCCCTCGATCCGGCTGGCTGGCTCGCTGACCATTGGCGGAACCAGCCCGAGCGCGCTGGGCGAATCGAACAATATCGGCTTCAGCCTGGGCCCGTTGATCTCATGGTCGCTGCCGATCGATGGCGCGGCACGCGCGCGGGTCAATGCGGCCTCGGCGCAGGCCGATGCCCGATTGGCGGCCTTTGATGGTGCGGTGCTCACCGCACTGCAGGAGACCGAACAGGCGCTCGCGCGGCTCAAGGCCGCCATCGAGCAGGAAGCCAGCCTGCGCGATGCGGCCAAGGCCGCCGAGGAGGTCGCGCGGATAACGCGAATCCGGTTCAGAGCGGGTCGCGACAATGCGCTGCAACTGCTGGAGGTGGAACGCAATCTTCTGGCGGCGCGCGCTTCCAGCGGGTCGGCCGCCGCGGCGCGCGCAGAGGCCGAGGTCTCGCTGTTCCGAGCCCTGGGTGGCGGCTGGGAAAATGCGCCGCCGGTGCAGGAGGTCAGCGCGACGAAGCGCAACTGACCGGCGTGGTCAGTTGCGCAGTCGCTCGATCGCCTGGGCCAGCGCGACGTAAAGCTTGCCCGTTTCCGACGACAGCAGCGTGACCCCCATCACGCCGCCGTCGCGGGTGGACAGCACGGTGCGCAGCATGCTCTCGAAATCGTGGATATAGCGGTTCACCAGCTCGAAAAATTCGGGGTCGTTCTCATAGGCGGACGCGATATCCTTCGCCTCGCCATTGTCGATCAGTCGGACGGCACGCCGCGTGAACACGCCGCGATCGCCGCGCAGATAGGCCGACCAGGCCGTATCGCTGACCTCGGCAGAGAGGATCTTGTCGACATCGATCGCGGTGGAATTGAGCGATTCGGTGAGCAGCGCCAGCCGCCGCGCAAAATCATTGTCGGTGCGCTCTTCGGCCAGTTCGCGCGCATCGGCAACGCGGCGCTCGAGATGCGTGGCAAGATCGTCGACCCGTGCCAGCTGGTCCCTGAGATGCAGGCTGGCATCGCTGGTAGCGCCGACCGCACGGTTGATCGCGCTCTCCAGCTTGCCGACCAGCTCTTCCGCCTTGCCGCGCAGCACCTTTTCGAGCGCTGCGGCACTGTCCTGACCCAGCTTGTCGGTCGCGCCTGCAATTGCGCGGTCCATGGCCCTGCGCGCCTCGTCGGCAGCCGCCTGCGCTTCGCGATGAACATCGCGCATCGTTTCGACCAGCTTGATCGCCGAAGTTTCGTTGATCTGGTCGATATCGTCGCGCGCGGCGCGCATGGCCGCAATCAGCGCGCCGATATCGTCGGCCCGCTCGCGCCAGCCAGCCTCGCTGCTTCCGGACAGTCTGGCGATCTCGGCCGATTGTTCAGCTATGCGCTGCTCGAAATTGCCGAGGATCGAGCCCAGCCGGATCATCTCGTCATCGACCTGCGAAACATGCGCGCGCAGGCTAGTTACGCCCTGTTCGCTCGTGCCGGTCTTGTGATCGAGTTCATCCAGGGCAGCGGGAATCGTCACTTCCGCCTGCCGCTCGATCGACTCGAGCAGCGTGCGAACGCGCTGCGACTTGCTATCGAAAATCTCGGCATGTCCGCTGCCTGCAGCCAGTTTCTCGGACAGGCTCTCAACATTGGCATCGAGCGCCGAGAGGGCAAAGGCCAGACGGGCGAGCGCCTCGCTGCTATGTTCGTCCATCGCCTGCAGGCGGCGCTCGGCATTGCCGATCTGCGCATCGGCGGCGGCAATGATATGGCGGATCGTGGCTTCGCTCTCGCCAGCAGACGTTGCCAGCGTGCCCAGCGTCAGCTCCAGATCCCCGGCAGCGGCACGCATGTCCTGGCGACTGCGCGCGGCGCGCTCCGTCATCGCTTCGGCCAGGGTTGCGAGCGAACGTTCGAGCTCGGTGACATGTGCGTGCAGCTGTTCGGCCTGGGTCTCTGCCGTCCGATCGAGATTGCTGCGCGTGTTGGCCAGGCGGCTGGCGACCGTTTCGATCGCGCGGTCCATCTGCTCGCTTGCCTCGGCGACATGGCCGGTGAGCGCGGCACCGCTGGTTTCGACCGACTGAGCAAGCCGGGCCGTCGCGGCATCCGATTGCTGCACCAGAGTGCCGATCTGGGCGCTGGCCGCCTGGCCGAATTCGTTCAGCTTCTGGAACGCGGCGATCATGCTTTCGACCTGGCCTTGCGCCGTGCGCCCGGCATTGCCGATCTGATTGGTCACATCCTTGGCCGAATTGGCAATTACCGGCAGATGGTTGCGCAGCTTTTCCATATTGCCCTGCGCGGCCGCGCTGACCTCGCCGATCGCGCGCATCCCGGTGTCGCTGGCCTGGATGGTCGCGCGCAGTTCCTCGGCAAAGCTGCGCAGCCGGTCGCTCGAAACCCGCCCGAGCGATTCGAGCTCGAGGCTCTGATTGGCAAGGAACTCGCGCGCCAGCGACAGCTCGGCATTGACGTGCGCCAGCCGGGTTTCCAGCAGGCTGCTCTCCGCCCGCAACGACCCGGCAAGCTGCGCGAAACGGCGCGCTTCGCTGTGGCTGTTGCGCTGCATGACCAGATAGAGCGCGGCGATCAGTGCTACCGGCATTGCCCATTGTGCGATCGCCTGCATCGCCAGTTCGGGGGTCATCATCGCGAGCCACATCGGCAACGACGCCCAGACGAATGCCGCCGTCCAGGCAACGCCCAGCGCCAGCGCGGCCCAGCCCCACCGTCCGATCACCGGCGCGGCCACAGGCACTTCCTCGTCGCTCGCCCAGGGCGCGTGCGAATCGCGCGGCTCTTCGGCTCCCGCACGCGCCATATTGGTCGGTGCCGCCATGTCCGGAACCGGCTCCTGCGCCGCAGGATTTTCTTCGCTGCGGCCATGCCGCAGGTCGATGATCTTCTTCCCCTCACCCATGCCGACATGCTTAACAGATTTTGCCCGGCCAGAAACTGAAAGTTAAGGCGGTTGGTCTATTCCGATGCTCCATGGCATATGAATCCGGAGCTTTGAACGCGGCGCTGGCCGCCGCTGTCGGCAGCGATCCCGATCTGGTCGCTGAGCTGCGCGGTGCCTTTATCGAGAGCGCCGCACGGCAGATCGACCTTCTGGGCCGGGCGCGGTGCGATGCCAACTGGCATTTCGCGGCGCTGCGGCTCAAGAGCCTGGCCGCCAGTTTCGGTGTGCAGGGCATTGTCGATCTGGCCGACCAGGCGCTCGAGGGTGCGCCGGGCGATCCCGTGGTCTTGCGCGAACTGGCCGCCGCGATGCGCGACTTCGGCGAGATCCCGGCCTCCGACCTGTAAACTTGCGCATTGCACCTTCGGCTGCGCCGCAGCTGGTTGGCATCCCCGTGCCCAACCGATAAGAGGGCCGCTCCCGTTCATCTGGAGCTCCATGACGTGCGTACCGCACTGATATCGCTGATCGAAACCGTGCCCGGCAGCACCGCGCTGCGCGGTGCGCTGCCGCTCGCGCACGGTCGGCTGGCGATGCTGCATATCGATCTGGCGGTCCAGGCGGGCGCTGGCGAAATCCTGTGCCTCGTCGGCACGGTCGACGATCGCATCCGCGAGATCGAGGGCTATGCCGCTCAGCGAGGACTGGCGTTTCACCTGGTACGATCGGTTGCCGATATCAGCGTGCGGCTTGCCAGCGAGGACGAACTGCTGGTGATCGCGGATGGTCTGTATGTCGCTCCCGCCGACATGGACAGACTCGCCCGCGAGACTGGACCCTTCGTCGCCAGCTTCGCCCCCGGTGACGGCGCGCGCGTGCTGATCGAGCGGTTCGAGCGGATCGATATCAACCATGTCTGGGCGGGGCTCGCCTGTGTTCGTGCACGCGATCTGGTCGAGGCGCGCGACCTTCCCGAAGACTGGAGCATCCAGTCTGCGTTGCTGCGCCTGGCGGTGCAGCGAGGCTATCGGCGCGAGGTGCTGCCGTTCTCGCTGGCCGAAGCCGGGCGGATCGCGATCGTGCGCGAAGCGGGAGAAGCCGAGATACTCGCTCTGCAGGAGCTGGCCGGAGTATCGGGAGGGCTGGGCGGCAAGGTCGTTCAGACCGGCGCGATGGCCTCGCTGGCAAGACGCGTCTGGTCGGCCGGATGGAGCCGCCCGGCGCTCAGGCTCGCGGGCATCGGCCTGCCCGTGATCGGCATCGGTATGGCAGGCGCGGGATGGGGCATGGCGGCGCTCGCCATGCTCGTGATGGGGCGCGCGGCGGGCCATGCCGCCAACCGGCTGTTCGGGCGCTTTGTCGGCAGTCTGACAAGGCCTGCCGAACAGATCGCGCGCGACATGGCGTTCGCGATCGCCTTCATCATCGTCACGGTGCTCAGCGTGGCCGCGTCGGACCGGCTGTCCGGGCTGTTCGCGGCGTTGCTGCTGCCGGGTCTTGCCACCGTGCTGGACCGGGTGCCGGGACCGCTGCCGCAGCTGTGGCGCAGGCTTGCGGGATCGGCTAGTCTCGTCGCCCTGGCGGCCATGGTTGCGTTGCCGCTCGGCCTGCTGATGCCGATGCTGATGCTGTGGAATCTCGCGCTGACGGGGCTTTTGCTGTGGCAGACGCACCGCGCGCCGCTTGCAGCGGACAAGGCCTGAACCCATATCGATGGCAGGGCGCTGATCCTTTCAACTAACAGCATTTTAACCAGCCATTGGTAGGGCAAGGCGATGAGTACCGACATGGCCCCCGCACGCCCGACCTTACGGGACGTAGGCGCGCTGCTGCGCCAGGCCGACGTTCAGGCCCGGCAGGCCATGGCGGTCCCCACGATGGTGCGCCAGCAATTGCTCCCCGAACAGGCCCAGGCGCTGCGTGAGGACGACCTCAGCCTTACCGGCGGCTTTGTCGAATCGCTGGCCGTGCAGCTCGCCGAGGCGCTCACCGGCTCGGCCGATCTGGGTCCGGACATAGCGCGCCATGTGGTGCTGGCGCATGCCCCGACCACGCGGCTGCTGTTTGCCCGCGCCATCGAAGCGCGGCTTTGCCGCCAGTCCTCGCTGGTCGGCCACGGAACACCCGAATTGCCTCCACGTGTCGAAGCCCAAGTGGGCGATGCACAGGACGAGCTTGCCGAAGCCGCGATGGCACTGATCATCGCGCAGAGCCGGTTTCTGAGCCGCGCACAGGCATTCGCGATCGACACCGGCGAACTGCCGCCCGAGACGCTGCACGGAGTGGTGCGGAGATGCCTGGCCTTTCTGCAGGAACGCCCGGATAGCGACCCGCTGGAGCTGAACAGGGCGGCTGCAGCATTTCTGCAAGGCTTTGACGAGCGTCGCGGACGCCCGCACCGGCTGATGCGGTTCTGCCATTTGTTCGAACTGCCCCGCAGCGCGGAAGCCTGGTCGCTCGCCGAAAATGGCGCGAGCCTGACCGTCGCGATGCTGGAACGGGCGAGTGGGCTCCCCGCCGATCTTCTGTTCGACATGCTGCGCGATGCCGATCTCGCGCGGCTGGCCGTGGTCTTGCGCGCCTGTGGCCTGGAGACCGATTTGGCCGCCGGGCTGCTGCAAGGGCTGGCTGCCCTCGCCTCCTTGCGACCTGACGCCTTGCCGCCTGCCGCAGACCTGCGCGCGCTCGTTCCGGAGGATGCGGCCCGGCTCGTGGCAGGCTGGCGCAATCTCGATCCGCTGGCGCATCCGGGAGCCCTGTGGTGATCGCTCGCGCCAATCCTTCGGAGGCAGGCCCGGCAAGCGCCAAGGCCGATTCCCCACACGTCGTGAAGATTGATCGCGACGGGCGGCTGCTGCATGCCGACGCCCGGGTGGCTGAGCTGCACAAGGCGCTCGGTGGTGCAGAGGGCGAGGTGCTCGCCATTCCCGCGCTGCTCGATCTGGCCCGCCACGCGATGCGGCTGGGCATGCGCCTGTCGCGACCGCTGACGATTATCGGCCCGAAGGAATCGGTCGATCTGTGGTGCGACTGCGAACCGGGTACGCAAGGGATCGATCTCCGGATCAGCCAGTGGCGAGAAAGACCGCTGCCCGAAGCCGGACCTGCCGCCCCGCTGCCCATCTTCGTGCCTTCTTCCGAGACAAGCGTGGATATTCGCGTCGATCCGCTCGGCCGCATCCTGCATGTGCAGGATATGGTGACGCTGCCGGCTCACTGGGATGCCGAGCGCGTCACGCTGAAGCCCGTGGGCGCGCTGATCGCGACCGAGGATGGCGCGCCGCTGGTGCTGGCGGATTGTCACAACGGCGTGCGCGTCCGCCTGATCGGCGACCCCCGGTGCTGGACCCTGTATCGCTCTCGCAGCGATGCTGGCGCCGGATGGAACCTGCAACTGACCGAAGCGCCCGCCGCACCGGAGCCGCAAGCCGCCCCTTCCCCCCCGCCGCTGTTCGATGGCGAACGCCTCGCGCATATGTTCGGCAGCCAGATCGGACCGGCGCTGCGCCAGCCGATCGGACGGATCATCGCCAATGCCGAGACCATCGGTGGTCGGCTCGAGGGACCGTTGCGTTCGGATTATGCCGGCTATGCTGGAGATATCGCCTCAGCCGGACGACACCTGCTGGCGCTGATCGACGATCTGGCGGATCTGGAAGCGATCGAAGCCAGCGGGTTCAGCGCTGCGAGCGAACCGGTCGATCTTGCCGATCTCGCCCGGCGCGCAGCGGGTCTTCTCGCGCTCAAGGCCGCCGACCGCTCGATCCGGATCGACAAGCCTGCCGAGGACGAAAGCCTGGCTGCGACCGGCGAATTCCGACGCGTGCTTCAGGTCCTGCTCAATCTGCTGGGCAATGCCATCAATTACGCGCCCGATGGATCGATGATCTGGCTGCGGCTCGACGAGGGTCCGGATTGGGCCAGCGTGACCGTCGCCGATCAGGGACCCGGGCTTTCGGAAGAAGATCAGCAGCGGCTGTTCAACAAATGGGAGCGGCTGGGCCGTAGCGGCGACGGCGGCAGTGGCCTCGGCCTGTACATATCGCGGCGGCTGGCGCTCGCGATGCAGGGCGACCTGACAGTAGAAAGCGCGCCCGGACAGGGGGCGCGCTTTACCTTGGTGTTGCCGAAAATATAGGGCGCGCGCCACGAGGCGCGCCCCAGTTCATTTTGGCGTGACGGGCGCCTGCGCACAGCGCTTGCGGTCGCCAGCGTTGCAGGCGGCAACATCGGCTTCCCACTGCGTGTAGATGGCGTCGTAGAGCTTCTTCACCTCGGCATATTCGGACTCGGCCCGCGCGCGCGAATCGACCGTATTCTCGTACAGCTTCATCTGGTTTTCGTAGCTGGAACGGCGCGCCTCGTAATTCGCGAGATTGGCGGCATTCTGCGCGAGCTGTGCGTTCGACGCTTGCACCTGCGCAGCATTGGCGGCTTCGCGCTCCGCCTGTTCCGCGGGCGTGCTCGGATTGCGGGTAACGGGCGACGGCTCCATGGATCCGCTATCGGGCTCAGCGGCGGCGGGGGCACTGGCCTGCTGTGCGAAAGCGGGCATGGCGAGCGCCGAAGCAGTCAAAGCGATGGCCAGCGAGGCGCGGCTGAACGGGCGAAAAGTCATCATCATATTCCCTCAAGACAAAGTTGATCTCGATTAACACGGCTACGATCATCGCTCAAAGCGGTTCCATTCGTCGCACGCCGCGCCCTTGCAGCCAGCGTGCCGCAGCACCATGTTCCGCCCGCGACCCGGCTCCAGCGCCGCACCGTGCTTTCTGCCGCTTGCCAGCGGAACATCAATAGAACATAAGGCCGTTCATGCTCACTCACATCTCTGTGCGCGGCGCGCGCGAACATAATCTCAAGGGCGTGGACATTGATCTGCCGCGCGATCAGCTGATCGTCATCACCGGGCTTTCTGGCAGCGGCAAGTCGAGCCTGGCGTTCGATACCATCTATGCCGAGGGTCAGCGGCGCTATGTCGAGTCGCTCTCGGCCTATGCGCGCCAGTTCCTCGAGATGATGCAGAAGCCCGATGTCGAGCATATCGACGGGTTGAGCCCCGCGATCAGCATCGAGCAGAAGACCACCAGCCGCAATCCGCGCTCGACGGTCGCGACCGTCACTGAAATCTACGATTACATGCGCCTGCTCTGGGCACGCGTCGGCGTGCCTTATTCGCCCGCGACCGGCCTGCCGATCACCGCGCAGACCGTCAGCATGATGGTCGACCGCGTAATGGCACTACCCGAAGGCACGCGCTTCTATCTGCTCGCGCCCGTCGTGCGTGGTCGCAAGGGCGAATATCGCAAGGAACTGGCCGAGTGGCAGAAAGCCGGTTTCACCCGCGTACGCATCGACGGCGAGATGTACGAGATCGACGCCGCGCCTGCGCTCGACAAGAAATACAAGCATGACATCGAGGTCGTCGTCGACCGCATGGCGGTGCGTGAGGGCATCGAGACACGGCTGGCCGACAGTTTCGAGACCGCGCTCAAGCTCTCCGATGGGCTGGCCTATGTGGATCTGGCCGATGGGACGGTAAATGCCCTCTCCCCTTCAGGGGAGAGGGAGGAGCCGCGCAGCGGCGGAGGGAGAGGGGAAAATGCATCCGATGCGCCTGCCCCCCTCCCAACCCTAAAGGGGAGAGGGCGCAAAAGGGCATGAAGAACGCGGGCATCCCCGACAACCGCATCATCTTTTCCGAACGCTTCGCCTGTCCTGTATCGGGCTTTACCATCGAGGCGATCGAACCGCGGCTGTTCTCGTTCAATGCGCCGCAAGGCGCCTGCCCCGCTTGCGATGGCCTTGGCGAGAAGATGTATTTCGACCCGCAGCTGGTCGTCCCCAACGAGGAACTGAGCCTCAAGAAGGGCGCGATCGTGCCCTGGGCGAAATCAAACCCGCCCTCGCCCTATTACATGCAGGTGTTGGCCAGCCTGGCGCGCGAATTCGGTTTCTCGCTCGATACGCCATGGCAGGACCTGCCCGGCGAGGCGCGGCTGATCATCCTGCACGGCACGGCGGGCAAGCCGGTGACGCTGCGCTTTCAGGACGGGCGCAAGAGCTATGAGGTCAAGAAGCCGTTCGAAGGCGTGATCGGCAATCTGAACCGCCGCATGCTGCAGACCGACAGCGCCTGGATGCGCGAGGAACTGAGCAAGTATCAGACCGCGCAGCCCTGCGAAGTCTGCGATGGCGCGCGCCTGAAACCCGAAGCGCTTTCGGTCAAGGTGGCGGGCGAGGACATCTCGATCTCGACCCGCCGCTCGGTCGCCGATGCGCTGCATTTCTTCGAGACGCTGAGCGACAAGCTCGGGCCGCAGCAGCAGCAGATCGCCAAGGCGATCCTCAAGGAAATCATCGAGCGGCTTGGTTTTCTCAACAATGTCGGGCTGGATTACCTGAACCTCGACCGGACCTCGGGCACGCTCTCGGGCGGCGAATCGCAGCGCATCCGGCTCGCCAGCCAGATCGGCAGCGGTCTTTCGGGCGTGCTCTATGTGCTCGACGAACCGAGCATCGGCCTGCACCAGAAGGACAATGACCGGCTGCTGGTGACATTGAAGCGCCTGCGCGATCTGGGCAACACCGTGATCGTCGTCGAGCATGACGAGGATGCGATCCGCACCGCCGATTATATCGTCGATCTCGGCCCCGGCGCCGGCGTGCATGGCGGCGAAGTCGTCGCCAAGGGCACGCTGCCCGAGCTGCTCAAGGCGAAGGATTCGCTGACAGCGCAGTACCTTACCGGCGAACGCAGGATCGAGGTGCCCAAGAAGCGGCGCAAGGGCATTGGCAAGAAGCTGACCGTGCACAACGCGCGCGCCAACAACCTCACTGGGGTGACCGCCTCTATCCCGCTCGGAACCTTCACATGCATTACCGGCGTGTCGGGATCGGGCAAGTCCAGCTTCACCATCGACACGCTGTTTGCCGGCGCCGCGCGCGCGCTCAACGGCGCGCGGATCATCGCGGGGCCGCATGACAAGATCACGGGTCTCGAACATTGCGACAAGGTGATCGACATCGATCAGTCGCCGATCGGTCGCACCCCGCGTTCGAACCCGGCGACCTATACCGGCGCCTTCACCAACATCCGCGACTGGTTTGCCGGGCTGCCCGAGAGCCTTGCGCGTGGCTACAAGCCGGGCCGGTTCAGCTTCAACGTCAAGGGTGGGCGTTGCGAGAAATGTCAGGGCGATGGCGTCATCAAGATCGAGATGCACTTCCTGCCCGATGTGTATGTGACCTGCGAGGAATGCGGCGGAAAGCGCTATAATCGCGAGACTCTCGAGGTGAAGTTCAAGGGGCACTCGATTGCCGATGTGCTCGACATGACGGTCGAGGATGCGGTCGAGTTCTTCAAGGCAGTCCCGCCGATCCGCGACAAGATGGCGATGCTGTGGGAAGTGGGCCTGGGCTATGTCAAGGTCGGCCAGCAGGCGACCACCCTGTCCGGTGGCGAGGCGCAGCGCGTCAAGCTCGCCAAGGAACTGTCGCGCCGCTCGACCGGGCAGACGCTGTACATCCTCGACGAACCGACCACCGGGCTGCATTTCGAGGACGTGCGCAAGCTGCTTGAGGTGCTGCACCGGCTGGTCGAACAGGGCAACAGCGTGGTGGTGATCGAGCACAATCTCGACGTCATCAAAACTGCGGACTGGATCATCGACATGGGCCCCGAAGGCGGGGTCAAGGGCGGTCAGATTGTTGCTGAAGGCACTCCCGAACAGGTCGCCAAGGTCGCAGGCAGCTATACCGGTCAGTATCTGGCTCCGCTGCTCAAGCGATAAGGCGTCCGCGCGCCGAGCCCGCGGCGCGGGTTCGGGCGCAATCGGTCGGCTCTTGGCACGTTGTAGACGATCGCAAACCGGTGGTGGGTCACGCTTGTGCATGGCCCGGCCTTCAGCCATGACAATATCCGCCATAACATGGATCAATCGGCCCGGATAACCGTTCGACCAGCGGCAGGTTAGTCTATATCATGGAAAACTGCGTTCGGGGGGAAGCTTCCCGATAGAAAAAACCAATTGCTCCGATAAACCGCTTTCGAATGGGCTTATCGGCGAGGTCGCCTATTTCGTGCGCTGGCGACCTTGGAACAACGGGCAGGCAAAAATGGCATCATCTTCCGAACACCATATCATGGGCGCGCGCGAGGCTATTCGCTGGATGTTTGGCCTGTTGAAGGGCGAACGCAGCTTTCTTGCGCTGGCGCTGGTCTATGGTGTCGCGATCTCCGTGCTGTCGCTGGCAACACCGATTTCGGTGCAGATGCTGATCAATTCGGTCGCGAATACCGCGCTGGTGACCCCGCTGGTGACCCTGGCAGGCACGCTGCTCGGACTGCTGCTGATCGCGGTGCTGCTGTCTGCGCTGCGCATCTACACGATGGAACTCTTTGCCCGGCGTTTCTATTCGCGCCAGGTTGCGGAGATCACCATCCGTTCGATCCATGCCCGCAACCCGTTTTTCGAGGACAGCAAGCGACAGGACCTGTTCAACCGCTATTTCGACGTCAACACCGTGCAGAAGGCGGTTCCGAGCCTGCTGATCGGCGGCTTCACGATCATCCTGCAATCGGCGGTGGGCTTTGCCGTCACCGCTTTCTATCACCCGTTCTTCCTGGCCTTCAACCTGATCGTCATCGGGCTCGCCGTGCTGATTCTGCTGGTCTGGACGCGCGGCGCGATCCGATCGGGCATCGCGCTCAGCCATGCCAAATATGATGCTGCGCGCTGGCTCGAGAATGTCGGCGCGTCGAACGGCTTCTACAAGTCGGGCCGTCACGTCGATTACGCACTCGATGGTTCCGAAGCCGTCACCGCCACTTATGTCGCGGCCAAGGCCAAGCACTTCCGCTACACCATGTCGCAAACCGTGGCCTTTCTGCTGCTTTACGCGCTGGCAAGCTCTGGCCTGCTCGCGCTGGGTGGCTGGCTGGTTATCCAGGGCGAACTGTCGATCGGCCAGCTTGTGGCCGCCGAGCTCATCTTGTCTGCCGCGTTTTTCGGTCTCGGCCAGATGGGTGCCTATCTCGATACCACCTACGATCTGATCGCTGCGGCCGAGGAAATCGGACTGATCTATCAGATCGAGCAGGAGGAAGAGATTCGCGAAGGCCAGGATGCGATCAGCGGCAGCGATCTGGTTCTGCGTCGGGTGACCCATAGCGCAACCGCGCCCGGCATTACGCTCGACATCTCGATCCCTGCGGGCACGCAGCTGATCGCGCAGGCGCAGAATCATGGCATCCAGCGGCTGTTCACGCACGCGATGAAGCGCTATCTGACCCCGGAAACCGGCGTGGTCACTCTGGGCGGGCAGGACATTGCGATGGTCGACATGTTCCGGTTGCGCAGCGAGATCATCGTGCTCGACCGTCCGACGATCGTCCAGGCCAGCATTCGCGATTACCTGCGCCTTGCTGGCCCCGAAACGACGTCGGGCGATGTGCTCAAGGCGCTTGCGCTCGTGCGGCTCGAGGATCGGGTGATGCGCTTGCCCGACGGTCTGGACACGCAGCTGTCGACCAGCGGCTGGCCATTGTCCTATGCCGAGGCGCTTCGCCTGAAGCTGGCCGGCGCGATGCTCAAATGTCCGCGCCTGCTGATCCTCACCGGGCTTTTCGACATGATCGACCCCGCCATTCTTGCCGATGTCCGCGCCGCCATGCGCGCCGAAGGATCCACCGTCATCCAGTTCACTTATCGCCCCTCGGGCACCGAAGGTTGCCGCTATCTCTGGTTGGGTGATGATGGGCAGAGGATCATCGATGACCCCGCAGAGTTCCTAAGCATCGTCGATCGCAAGGCAGAGGAGGCAGCCCATGGCAACGCGTGATCGCGCCCTGGTTCGCTTCCGCACGCTTGCGGCCCAGCGAACCCCCCGCCCCCTGCGCGCCATCGCGCTGATGGTGGTGCTCTCCCTCGCCGCCGCGATCGTGTTCATGATCTACGTGCCCTGGATCCAGACCGCCTATGGCGCGGGCCAGGTGATCGCGCTCAACCCGCAGGACCGGGTGCAGAACGTGACGGCGCTGGTCTCCGGCCGCATCGAGCGCTGGTATGTCGAGGATGGCGCCGTCGTGCGCGAAGGCGATCCGATCGTCCAGATTTCCGACAACGATCCGATGCTGCTTGAGCGCCTGCGTGTCGAGCGCAGCCTGGCCGAAGCCAAGGCCGCCGCGGCCGCCTCTGCGCTCAGCACCGCACGCAACGATGTCGGCCGAACCGGCACCCTGTTTTCCGAGGGCCTGGCATCGCGGCGCGAGAATGAACTGGCGCGCATCAAGGTTGCAGAAATGGAGGCCAAGCTCGCCGAAGCGCGCGCCGCCATCACCCAGATCGACATCAATCTCGCGCGCCAGTCGCTCCAGCTCGTCCGCGCCCCGCGCAACGGAGTGATCCAGCGGATCAGCGGCGGGGACAAGGCAACCATGGTCTCGCAGGGCGATGTCCTGGCAACCTTTGCGCCGACCGAAGCCAAGCGTGTGGTCGAAATCTATGTCGACGGCCGTGATGCGCCGCTGATTCGCAAGGGCCAGCAGGTGCGGCTCGAGTTCGAAGGCTGGCCCGCGATCCAGTTTTCCGGCTGGCCCTCGGTCGCGCGCGGCCTGTTCGATGGTGAGGTACAACAGGTCGACCTCGCCGCCTCGCAGAACGGGCTGTTCCGCGTGCTTGTTCGCGAAGCTCCGGGCAAGGCCCGCTGGCCGGGTGAACCCTATGTCCGCCTGGGCGCCAATGTGCGCGGCTGGGTGGCGATGGAGCAGGTCTCGGTCGGCTTCGAACTGTGGCGCCAGCTCAATGACTTCCCGCTGCAGAACCCGGCGCTCACCGAGCAGGGCAGCACCGGCATGACGCAGACCGGAGGCAAGGCATCGTCCTCGTCGTCCTCGTCGTCGGGCTCCTCGAGCAGCTCTTCGGGGAAGAAGTGATGCGCAAGGCATGGATGCTGACCGGGCTGGCCGTTTCGGCCTTGCTCGCTGTTCCGGTCGGAGCGCAGCCGCTCCCTGCCCCGGTCAGCGCGCCCGATCAGGTGCCGTCGTCGCGCGGATTGCAGCTGTCCGAGGTGCTGGCGTCGTCACGCCGCTTTGCGCCGAGCATTCTCGAGGCGCTGGCCAATACGCGCGCGGCGGATGGACGGGTGCTGGCGAGCGAAGGCGCATTCGACCTGCTGTTCAGCGGCGAAGGCTTTTCGCGCATCGCGGGCTTTTACGATGGCACCTATGTGCAGGGAAAGGCGATCCAGCCGCTCACCAACAATGGTGGCCAGCTGGAAGCGAGCTACCGCGTCTCGCGCGGCGACTTTCCGGTCTATGAGGACTACAGCTTCACCGACCGGCTGGGCGAGCTCAAGGTGCGCGGCGTTTTCGCGCTGCTGCGCGACCGCTATATCGACGATCGCCGCTTCGGCCAGCGCAACGCGCTGATCGAGCGCGACATTGCCGGGCTCGACGCGCTGATCATCGCGATCGGCGTGCAGCAGCGGGCGATCCAGGCCTATGGCCAATGGGTCGCGGCAGGCCAGCAGGTCCGCGTCTATCGCTCGCTGGTCGGCCTGGCGCAGGACCGGCAGGACGGTATCCGCCGCCAGGTGCAACTGGGCGCGCGGGCTGCCATCCTGTTGACTGAAAACGAACAGAATTTGCTGCGCCGTCAGTCGCTTCTCGTCGCCGCCGAGCGCGATCTGGCCAATGCGGCCCAGCGGCTCTCGCTGTTCTGGCGCGATGATGATGGGCGGCCGCGTGTGGCGACGCCCGCAGATCTGCCGACATCGCTGCCGATGGTCCGCCAATTGCGCGACACCGATCCCGCAGCGGTGCTGGCGCGGCGCCCGGATATCCAACTGATCGAGCAGCGCCTCGCGCAGGGCGAGGCGAAGCTCGAACTCGAACAGAACAAGCTGCTGCCTTCACTGCGTCTGTTTGCCGAGGCGGGCAAGGATTTCGGCGAGCAGGGACTGGGCGGGCGCTCGCGTGATCCGTTCGAGGCGGTAATCGGGTTCACCTTCTCGATGCCGCTGCAGAACCGCGCCGCCAAGGGCAATGTCGCGGCGGCCGAGGCCTATATCAACGCACTCGAATGGAAGCGGCGGCAGAGCGAGGAACAGATTCTGGCCGAGATCGCGCAGCTTTCGACCAACCTGACAGCAGCCGAGCGGCTCGCAGTGCTCGCGCGCGACGAAGAGGTTCAGGCGGAAAAGCTCGCCGCCGGGGAGCGGCGGCTGTTCCAGGCCGGCGCAAGCGACTTCTTCCTCGTCAACCTGCGCGAGGATGCGGCGGCCAACGCAGCGATCCGCAGACTCGATGCCGAGTTCCGCCTCGCCCAAGCCCGCGCCGATCTGGTCGCTGTTGCGGCCGATCTCGATGCGCTGCAGCTGGGCGAAGACCTTACCGGCGCGCTGCAGCCCTGACCGGAGCCAAGGCCGCGGTCAGACGCGCGGTCAGCGCCCCGTCCATTTGCCAGGGCGCTTTTCGACGAACGCCGCCATGCCTTCCTTCTGGTCCTCGCTGCCGAACAGGCCGTGGAACAGGCGGCGTTCGAACACCACGCCCTGCTGCAGCGTCGTTTCGAACGCGGCATTGACCATTTCCTTGACCGCCAGCGTTGCGAGCGGTGCCATGCCGGCGATCGTCTGAGCCGCCCTGACCGCTTCGTCGACCAGATCGGCCAGCGGCACGACGCGCGCGACGAGACCCGATTGTTCGGCCTCGGTGGCGTCCATCATCCGCCCGGTCAGGCACATGTCCATGGTCTTGGCCTTGCCGATGGCGCGCGCCATGCGCTGCGATCCGCCCATGCCGGGGGTCACGGCGAGCTTGATCTCGGGCTGGCCGAACTTGGCATTGTCAGCCGCGATGATGAAATCGCACATCATGGCAAGTTCGCAGCCGCCGCCCAGCGCATAGCCGGCGACCGCCGCAATCACCGGCTTGCGGGTCGCGGTGACGCGATCATACCCAGCGAAGAAGTTGCTGCCGTACATGTCGGCAAAGCTCTGGGTCGACATCTCCTTGATGTCGGCACCGGCGGCAAAGGCCTTTTCGCTGCCGGTAAGGACTGCGCAGCCCTGCGACGGATCGGCATCGAACGCGCCCAGCGCCGCGATCAGATCGGCGAGCACCTGGCTGTTCAGCGCATTGAGCGCCTGCGGACGGTTGAGCGTGATCAGCGTGACGGCACCGCGCTGTTCGACGAGAAGCGTTTCGTAGGTCATCGGGCAATCTCCAGGGGGGTCCAGGCCTGATCCTCAGGCAGCGGCGCAAAGATGGTGTCGAGCAGCGCGTCGGTGACACCTTCGGCGGTGTCGGGGTTCCAGCGCGGCGCATTGTCCTTCTCGATGATCAGCGCGCGCACGCCCTCGATGAAGTCGTGCATCTGCACCACGCGCGCGCCGATCGCATATTCCTGGCGCATTTCAGCAGCAAAGTCAGCCATTTGCGCGCCTTCCTTGAGCTGACGCAACGCCACCTTGCAGGTCTGGGGCGACTTGGTCGAGAGCGTCTTCAGTTCCTTCGCACTCCAGTCCGATCCATCGGCTTCGAGCGCGGCGAGAATGTCCTCGTAGCGATCCGAGGCAAACAGCTGGTCGATCTGCTCGCGATTGCCCAGGATGCGCGCCTCGGGTGGGGCGACCGACAGATCGGAAAGAATGGCGTCCACATCCTGCGGCGCGGCGGCGATGCGCTGTTTCGCTTCGGCGAGCTTTTCGGCAGGCAGATAATGTGTCGCCAGACCCAGCGCATGGCATTCGGCGCCATCGAGCCGTGCTCCGGTGAGCGCGAGAAATTGTCCCACCCGGCCCGGCAGGCGCGAGAGGAACCAGCCGCCGCCCACATCGGGGAACAGGCCTATCCCCGTCTCCGGCATCGCAAAGCGCGTGTTCTCGGTCGCGATGCGATAGCGCGAGGGCATGGCAAGGCCGACGCCGCCGCCCATGGTGATGCCGTCCATGAAGGCGATCACCGGCTTGGGATAGACGAACAGCAGGTGGTTGAGGCGATATTCGACGAAGAAGAACTCGCGCGCCTCTGTGCCATCGGCCGCGCCGCTGGTCGCGAGCATGCGGATGTCTCCGCCCGCGCAGAAGCCGCGCCCTTCGGCATGATCGATCATCACCGCATCGATCGCCGGATCGGTCATCCAGCCGACAAGCGCTTCGGTCATCGCCTGGCACATCGGTGTGGTCAGCGCGTGGATGGCACCAGGGCGGTTGAGGCTGATGACGCCGGTGCGTCCCTCGATACGGGTGAGAATATCGCTGGTCATGGCAGTTCCCTTACTGGCGCAGCATCTCGCGCGCGACGATCATCCGCATCACCTGGTTGGTGCCTTCGAGGATCGAGTGCACGCGCAGATCACGCCAGAAGCGCTCGATCGGATAGTCCTGCAAATAGCCATATCCACCAAAGAGTTGCAAAGCATCGTTGACAATCTTCGAACCGCTGTCGGTGCTCAGACGCTTGGCCATCGCGGCGAACTTGGTCTTGTCGGGGGCGTTGGCGGTCACCTTGGCGGCGGCGAGATAGAGCAGCGCGCGCGCCGCCTCGAGATCGGTCGCCATGTCGGCGAGCATGAACTGGGTGTTCTGGAAATCGTTGATCCGCTTGCCGAACTGCTTGCGGTCATTGGTATAGGCGATTGCCTCGTCGAGGCAGCGCTGCGCCCCGCCCAGCGAGCACGCACCGATGTTCAGGCGGCCGCCGTCCAGACCCATCATCGCGAAACGAAAGCCATCGCCTTCGGCTCCGACCCGGTTGGCCACGGGAATGCGCGCATCCTCGAAGATTACCTGCGCGGTGGGCTGGCTGTGCCATCCCAGCTTCTTCTCGTTCGCGCCGAAGCTGACACCGGGCGTGTCCTTGTCGATCACCAGGCAACTGATCCCCTTGGGACCATCCTCGCCGGTGCGGACCATGGTGACATAGACGTCGTTCGCGCCCGCGCCGCTGATGAACTGCTTGGAGCCGTTGAGCACATAATGGTCGCCATCGCGCACCGCCTTGGTCTTGAGCGCGGCAGCGTCCGATCCCGATCCCGGCTCGGTCAGGCAATAGCTGGCGATCTTATCCATCGTGACGAGGTCGGGCAGATAGCGCGCCTTGAGCTCGTCCGAACCGAAGCTGTCGATCATCCAGGCGGCCATGTTGTGGATCGAGATGAACGCACTGGTCGAGGGGCAGCCATAGGCCATCGCCTCCATGATCAATGCTGCCTCGAGCCGCCCCAGGCCGATACCGCCGCTTTCCTCGCTGACATAGATCGCAGCGAAACCAAGATCCGCCGCCTCCTTGATGGTGTCGCGCGGGAAGATATGCTTCTCGTCCCATTCGGCGGCAAAGGGCGTGATACGGTCGGCGGTGAACTTGCGTGCCGCTTCCTGGATGGCAAGCTGGTCTTCGGTGAGCTCGAACTGGTCGGTCATGGTCATCCTGTGGCCTGTTGCGGGGAATGCCGCTTTTGATCTGGCGATTAATCCAACCGGGTGGCTTTGGCCAGAGTGCAGGCCCCTGTCCTTTTGGGCCAAGGTGATGCGAAAATGCAGGAAACTTGGCGCTTGGTCGCGATAATGCGGCGAAACTGCGCATTGCCGGGATGACGCGCGCGCTTGCTGCTGTTAGCAGGGCTGCGATGGACCTGCCCGAACCGACTCCTGCCCCTGGTGAGCACCGGAACCAGGCGCTTTCTGCCATCGTCATCCGGTTGTTCGCCGCCATTTCGATCACCGCGATGTTCGCCTGCGTCAAGCTCGCCTCCGACCGCGGGGTGCATGTGCTGGAGAGCGTGTTCTATCGCCAGCTGGCCGGAATCATCGTGCTGATCCCGATTGCGCTGGCGGGGCCCGGGCTCGCTGCGCTGCGTACGGATCGTCCCTGGGCGCATGTCAGCCGGATGGTTATCGGCATGGTTGCGATGTCGCTGAACTTTCTGTCCTTCGCGCTGCTGCCGATTGCCGAAGCGACCGCCATCGGCTTCATGGTGCCAATTGTCGCCACCTTGCTTTCGATCGTGCTGCTGAAAGAAGCAGTCGGAGTACACCGCTGGAGTGCGATTGCAGCCGGGCTCGCGGGCGTGCTGATCGTGGTGCAGCCTGGCGACGGGCACATTCCGATGCTCGGTGCGATCGTGTCCTTGGCCGGCGTGGCGGTGACGGCCTTTGTCAGCATCATCATCCGCAAGCTCGGAGAGACCGAGAATCCGATCACGACGATGTTCTGGTTCTCGCTGAGCTCCATGGTGCCACTGGGCATTGCCATGCTGTTCGTCGGCCAGATGCACGACGCGCACACCTGGGGCATCATCGCGCTGATGGGGCTGTTCGGGGCCTTTGCACAGCTGGGCATCACCTGGTCGCTGCGCCTCGCACCGGTATCGGTGGTGCTGCCGATGGACTATTCCAGCCTCATCTGGGCGGCGCTGTTCGGCTATCTCATCTGGGACAAATGGCCGGTGCCCGCGACCTGGATCGGGGCACCGCTCATCATCGGCTCCGGCATGTACATCGCGCTGCGCGAGAACCGGCTGGCGAAGCTGCGCGATCAGGCGACCGCGCGCTCCTGACCCTCCCAATATGGCGCGCGCAATTCGCGCCGCAGGATCTTGCCCGTGGCATTGCGCGGCATTTCCGGAATGACATCCACGCTCTTGGGAGCCTTGAACGGTGCGATCCGCTCGCGGGCCCAGGCGATGACCGATGCCGGATCGACCTCGTGCCCCGGCTTCGGCACGACCACGGCCTTGACCGCCTCACCCCACTTCTCGTCGGGAATGCCGATCACCGCGACCTCGAGCACATCGGGATGCCCGAAGATCGCGTTCTCGACCTCGGCGGGATACACGTTCTCGCCGCCCGAGATGATCATGTCCTTCACCCGGTCCTGGATATAGACATAGCCGTCATCGTCCATATAGGCCGCATCTCCCGTGCGCAGCCAGCCATCGCCATCCACCGTCTCGCGGGTCTTGGCGTCGTTGCGCCAATAGCCGGTCATGTTGAGCGGTGAGCGCGTGGCGATCTCGCCGATCGTGCCGTTGGGCACCGGGTTGCCTGCCGCATCGATGATCCGGATCTCGACCCCGGGAAGCGCCTTGCCAGCGGAACGCATCCGCTGGTTGCCATTGGGGTCATGGTCTTCCGGGGGCAGCGCGCAGAAAGTGCCAGTGGTTTCGGTCATGCCATATTGCTGGCAGAATTCCGCGCCCATCACGTGCATGCACTGGCGGAGCAATTCGAGCGGGATCGGCGCGGCACCGTACATGACGAGCTTGAGCCGCGCCCAGTCGGTCGTCGCGGCGCGCGGATGGTTGACCACCATCTGCAGCGCGGTCGGCACCAGGAACATGTGCGTGACGCCGTCGCTCACGCAATCGAGCACCGCATCGGGCGAGAATTCGGCGCGGATGACCGCGCGGCAGCCATTGTAGAAGGCGATCGTGCCGACACCCGATCCGGCAATATGTGCGACGGGCATGATGACCAGCATCGAATCCTCGGCACTCACCTTGTACCAGTCTACATCCGATGCCTCGATGATCGGTCGTAGCGCAAACATGTTGCGGTTGCACAGCACTGCGCCCTTGGGATGCCCGGTCGTGCCCGAGGTGTAGAGCTGCAGCACCCCGCGCTCGGGATCGACCTGCGGCAAGGCAGCATCGCCCTGCGCGTTCGCCCAGGCGTCGAGCGATTGCAGGCCCGAGGCGTCGCTCTCGACATCGATCAGCAGCGTCTTCAGGCTGTCCAGCCCCTCGGCTGCCGCCTTGGCGGTCTCGGCGGAAAAGGGCTGGCAGACCAGCAGCGCCGCCCCGGTATCGGACAGGATATAGCGCACTTCGGGCACCGCGAGCCGCCAGCCCACCGGCACCATCGCGAGACCGGCGCGGCTCGCAGCGATCAGCAGCGTGAAATAGAGGCTCGCATTCTTGCCCAGCCAGGCGATGCGGTTGCCTGGCGTCAGGCCCGAAGCGACAAAAGCGCGGGCATAGCGATCTGCCATTTGGTCGAGCTCGCGATAGCTGATACGGGTGATGCCATCATCCATGGCGATGGCGTCGGGTCGCTCTTCGGCCCAGTAGCGGATGGTGGAACCCAAGTCGGTACGCGCATTGGTGGCGGTAGCCAGCATCTCTCTCTCCCACAGGTTCGGCAGGGGGGCGGACCTTTGCGGCCCTGCCCTCGCTCGCACAGGCTAGGCAGAAAGGCTGGCGCTTGACAATAGATTTGCGTCAGGCGCGCCGATAGACGAGCGACAGGTTGTTCGCGGGCATCTCGATCAGCTCGCCGCGCACGAAGCCGCATGCAGCGGCAGCACCGTCGATATCGGCAACATCACGCAACCCCCAATCGGGATTGCGCGCTTTCAGCGAGGCGTCGAACGCCAGGTTGCTGTCGGCCGTCATGACGTCATCACGCACGAACGGGCCATAGAGATACAGCGGCGCACCGGCGGGCAGCAGCGCGGCGGCGTGGCGCAAGAGCGCCAGCGTCGCGCTCCACGGGCTGATATGCACCATGTTGATGCACAGGATCGCATCGGCACATCGGGCGGGCCAGGCTTCCTGCTCGACATCGATCGACACGGGAGGAAGGACATTGACAACGCCGCTTTCTGCCGTCCAGGCAGCGATCGAGCGGAGCGCGGACTGCTCGCAATCGCTCGGCTGCCATTGCAGATGTGGAAAGGCCGCTGCGAAATGCACGACATGCTCTCCGCTGCCGCTGGCAATCTCGAGCACCACGCCGCTTTCGGGAAGGATCTTGCGCAGCACCTGCGCGATGACATCGCGGTTGCGCAGCGTCGCGGGGGCATGGCGGCGGGCTTCGCTGCCCGCCTCGTCGATCAACCAGGGCCTGGGTTCGGTCATCATGGCATCATGGCGCGAAGCGCGGCTATCGGCAATCGTTTGGCTTGCGTCGGCCACGGTGAGGCTCCAGTTTGGGCAATATGGACGACGAACCACCCCAATTGCCGCGCATCGACCCCAGCATTGCGCCATCGGTGGGTTTTCCGCCGCCGCTGGTGTTCCTTGGTTTCCTGATGCTCGGCCTTTTGCTCGACGACGTCATGAGCCTGCCGCCCATACCGATGGGCCGCGCGTTGGAATGGCCGGGCTTTGCACTGATGATGGCAGGGATAGGGCTGATCATCGTCTCATTGGGCATGTTCAGCGCCTATGGCGAGGATCCCCAGCCCTGGACACCGAGCCAGGCCATCATCGCGCGCGGACCCTATCGGCACAGCCGCAACCCGATGTATCTGGGCATGCTGATGATACAGCTGGGCTATGCGCTGTGGGAGGCGAGCATGGGCGTGCTGGCCTTTGTGCCGTTCGCCTTCATCGCCATCGACCGGGCCGTGATTGCCAAGGAAGAGAGTTACTTGCGCCGCAAATTTGGCAAGGCGTTCGAGGACTATTGCGCGCGCGTGCGCCGCTGGATCTGACGAAAAAGCCCGCCCGGTGCAGAACCGGGCGGGCAGTCCGAAGGGATCACTCTGCAGCTTCGGCCTGTTCGACCACCGGCTCGGTCCAGACCAGTACCGGTTTGCGTGCAGCCTGGGTCTCGTCGAGGCGGCGACGCGGCGCGAAGTGCGGCGCGCTGTGCAGCGAGGGATCGCCCTGCTTGGCGCGCAGGGCCACCGAACGCAGCGCGCCGATGAACTCGTCGAGCGCAGCCTTGCTCTCGGTCTCGGTCGGTTCGACCAGCATGGCGCCGTGCACCACCAGCGGAAAATAGACCGTCATCGGGTGGAAGCCCTCGTCGATCAGCCCCTTGGCGATATCGAGCGTCGAGAAGCCCTCAGCGAGACCGTTGTCCGAGAACAAGGCCTCATGCATGCAGGGTCCGGCACCCGCGAAGGGCGCGTCGAGCACGTCCTCGAGCGAACGCAGCACGTAATTGGCGTTGAGCACCGCATCCTCGGCGACCTGGAGCAGGCCGTCGGCACCGTGGCTCAGGATATAGGTCAGTGCGCGGCTGAACATGCCCATCTGGCCGTGAAAGGCGACCATGCGGCCGAAGCTGGAGGCGTGGTGGTCCTCCATGCTCTCTTCCTCTATCAGCGCGAGCTTGCCGTCCTCGGTGCGCTCCACGAACGGAAGCGGCGCAAACGGGGCGAGCGCCTCGGAGAACACCACCGGACCCGAACCGGGGCCGCCGCCGCCATGCGGGGTGGAGAAGGTCTTGTGCAGGTTGATATGCATCGCGTCGACGCCCAGATCGCCCGGACGCACCTTGCCGACCACCGCGTTGAAGTTCGCGCCATCGCAATAGACGAAGCCGCCCGCCTCATGCACCGCATCCGAGATGATCTTGAGATCGCGCTCGAACAGGCCGCAGGTATTGGGGTTGGTGATCATCACGCCCGCGACATCGGGGCCGAGCCGGGCCTTCAGCGCATCGACATCGACACGGCCGTCGGGCTTGGCGGGAATGTCCTCGACCTGATAGCCGACGAACGCCGCGGTCGCAGGGTTGGTGCCGTGCGCGCTTTCGGGGACCAGGATGACCGAACGCTTGTCGCCGCGCGCTTCGAGCGCCGAACGGATCGCGAGGATGCCGCAAAGTTCGCCATGCGCGCCCGCCTTGGGCGACATCGCGACGCCGGCCATGCCGGTCAGCTTGACCAGCCATTCGCCCAGCTCGTCGATGACCGCCAGCGCGCCCTGCACCGTGTGGATCGGCTGCAGCGGGTGGATATCGGCAAAACCCGGAAGCCGCGCCATCTTCTCGTTGAGGCGCGGGTTGTGCTTCATCGTGCACGATCCCAGCGGGAACAGGCCGAGGTCGATGGCATAGTTCTGACGGCTGAGGCGCGTGTAATGGCGCACCGTTTCCTGCTCCGAAAGGCCTGGCAGACCGATGGCGGCCTTGCGCTCCAGCCCGCCGAGCCGCGAGGCGGCCTTCGGGGCTTCAGGCAGATCGACGCCGGTGCGGTTCGAATCGCCGATCTCGAAGATCAGCGCTTCCTCGAGCATCAGTGCGCGGTTGCCGGTGCTGGTCGCCTGCGCCGAGGATGCGGCGCTATCCTCGGCAGGTCGGGTGGGGCGTCCCTGATTGTTCATGCTCATGCCAGCAGCTCCTCAAGGTTCGTGGCAAAGGCTTCGATGTCTTCGAGCGTCGCGGTCTCGGTGACGGCAACGACCAGTCCGTTGGCAAGGTCAGCTTCTTCCGGATACAGGCGGCCCAGCGAGACGCCGCCCAGGATCCTGCGATCCGCCAGCGCACGCACGATCGTCCGAGCATCCTTGGGAAGAACCAGTGTGAACTCGTTGAAAAAGCTCGCGTTGAGTAGCTTGACGCCCGGAACCTTCTCCAGCCGTTCGGCAGCGCTCACCGCCATCGCATGGTTGACCTCTGCGAGACCGCGCAGGCCCTTTTCGCCGAGCAGCGTCATGTGAATGCTGAAGGCCAGCGCGCACAGGCCGCTATTGGTGCAGATGTTGCTCGTCGCCTTTTCGCGGCGGATATGCTGTTCGCGGGTCGACAATGTCAGCACGAAGCCGCGCTTGCCCTCGGCATCGACGGTCTCGCCGCACAGACGGCCCGGCATCTGGCGCACATATTTCTGCTTGCAGCCGAACAGGCCCACATAAGGCCCACCGAACTGCAGGCCGACGCCGAGCGACTGGCCTTCACCCACGACGATATCCGCGCCCATCTCGCCGGGGCTGCGCAGCGCGCCCAGCGCCACCGGCTCGGTGACGACCGCGATCAGCAGCGCGCCGGCGGCCTGAGTCGCTTGCGCGAGCGCCGACAAATCCTCGACGCGGCCGAGAATGTCGGGATATTGCACCACGACGCAGCTGGTATTCTTGTCGATCTGACCGATCAGGTCGGCAATGTCGGTCTCGGGCTTCAGGCTCGGTGCCTGATGCACCAGCGCATCGCCAGTGAAGCGCGCCATGGTCTTGGCAACGCCGACATAATGCGGGTGCAGGCCCGAGGACAGCAAGGCGGTGGCGCGCTTGGTGATGCGCCGCGCCATGCCGATCGCTTCCCAGCACGCGGTCGAGCCATCGTACATCGATGCGTTTGCGACATCGCAGCCGAGCAGCCGGGCGACCTGGGTCTGGAATTCGAACAGCATCTGCAGCGTGCCCTGCGCGATTTCCGGCTGATAGGGCGTGTACGCCGTCAGGAACTCGCCGCGCTGGATCAGATGATCGACCGAAGCAGGGACATGGTGCCGATAGGCGCCCGCGCCCATGAAGAAGGGCACGTCGCCCGCGACCAGATTCTGGCTGGCCAGCGCTTTCATGTGCCGCTCCACCGCCATTTCGGGCGCGTGCATCGGCAGGCCGTGGATCGGACCGGTCAACCGGGCCTCTTCGGGGATATCGATGAACAGGTCGTCGATCGAGGCTGCGCCGATCGTGGCGAGCATCGCGCTGCGATCCTGGTTGTTGAGCGGGAGATAGCGCATTGCGACTAATGTCCTTGGGTCAGAAACGATGAAAAATCAGAGGCCTGCGACGAACTTCTTGTACGCTGCCTCATCCATCAATGCGTCAAGTTCGGCTTCGTCGCTCAGTTCCAGCTTGAAGAACCAGCCATCGCCTTCGGGGTCCGAATTGACCAGGCCCGGTTCATCGGCGAGCACCTCATTGCCCTCGACGATAGTGCCGGAGATCGGGCTGTAGACATCGCTTGCGGCCTTGACCGACTCGACGACGGCGGCTTCGTCGCCCTTGTCGAACTGCTTGCCTTCGGCGGGCACGTCGACGAACACCACATCGCCCAGCTGCTGCTGCGCATATTCGGTGATGCCGACCGTGGCGATCTTGCCTTCGACTTCAACCCATTCATGTTCTTCGGTAAAATAGCGGCTCATGGTGTCACTCCATCGGGTCGTTAGATGTTCAGGCGGTCTTGGGCCGGTGATAGCGGTGCGGCACGAACGGCATGGCTGCGACCGTCACCGGGATACGCTTGCCGCGCACTTCGGCTTCCAGCGCCGTGCCCAGCGGCGCAAAGGCGGACTTGACCAGCGCCATCGCGATCGGCGCGCCGAGCGTCGGTGCGAAACCGCCCGAGGTTACCTTGCCCACCATGCGGTCGCCGGCAAACAGCTCCGCGCCTTCGCGCACCGGCTGGCGACCTTCGATGGCAAGGCCGACGCGCTTGCGGTCGGTGCCTTCCTCGAGCTCTTCGAGAATGCGCTCGGCACCGGCAAAGCCGCCCTCGGCGCGGCGGCGCTTGCTGATCGCGAACGCCAGATCGCCTTCGACCGGGCTGACACTCTCGTCGAGGTCATGGCCGTAGAGCGGCAGCCCCGCCTCGAGCCGCAGCGAATCGCGCGCGCCCAGGCCGATCGGCTTGACCAGATCGAGCGCGCACAGGCGGTCGGCGAGCGCGGCGGCATGATCGCAATCGACGCTGATCTCGAAGCCGTCCTCGCCGGTATAGCCCGAACGGCTGATCCATAGCGACATTCCGTCGAGCGTGAACGCGCCTGCCTGCATGAAATAGAGCGATGCGACATCGGGGATCAGGCTGGCCAGCGCTTCGCCTGCCCTGGGACCCTGGAGCGCGAACAGCGCGCGCTCGTCGAGCAGGGTAATCACCACCTCGTCGGGAAAGGTCTCGCGCATATGCGCCAGATCGTCATATTTGCACGCGCCGTTGACGACAAGATAAAGGTCGCGCTCGCGCCGCGTGACCATCAGATCGTCGAGAATGCCGCCCTCTTCGTTGAGCAGCACCGAATAGCGCATGCGGTTGAGCCCCAGCTTCTGGATTTCGCCCGGCACTACCGCCTCCAGCGCGACATCAGGCGCATCGCCGGTGAGCAGGACCTGGCCCATATGGCTGACATCGAACAGTCCGGCATTCTCGCGGGTCCAGAGATGTTCGGCCATCACGCCTTCATACTGAACGGGCATCTGATAGCCCGCGAACGGAACCATGCGGGCGCCGCGCGCCCGATGCCATGCATCGAGCGGCAGCAGCCTGTCGGCCACACGTTCCATCATATCGGCAATATTATCGGTCATCTGGGCACTCCGGCAGATTGAATTGGAACGCGTTGCACGGCCTTTCCGGCCCTGCGAGCATCCAACCCCCTCTGTCACTTGAACCTGAGAGCTTTCATGGGTTGCGACCAGCGCCGCCCATTTACCCCTTCGGTGGGGCAGCCTTGCACAGCTGCCCGCTTTCCAGAGCGCCGATCAACGACACGGTCCCGATGACCTGAGAGATTCCGGGGCGGTTGCTCCTTCGGTGGCGGTGGTGACCCACCGCGCTCTCCCGTGCCGTTTCATGAGGCTTGCGCCGCATCGACAAAGCCGGAATGCGCAAAGGCCTTCGGACTGTCAATCAAATTGCGCTGCGACGCACAAAATCCTGTTCAAACGTGGCTGAGCCCTTCGGGCGCATGGCCGAAGATCTGGCGGTGCTGCGACAGCGCGAAGCGATCGGTCATGCCGGCGAGGAAATCGGCGATATGGCGGCTCTTGTCCGGCTCGGCTTCGGGCAACCGTTGGCGCCAGTCGTCGGGCAGCAACGCGGGGTCGTCCCGATAGGCGGCAAAGAGCGCCGCAATGACCTGTCGCGCGAGCTCGGCCGCTTCGAGCTGGCGCGGATGATGATAGACCCGTGCATACATGAATCGCTTCAACTCGCGTTCCTGCTCCGCCATGGCATCGGAAAAACCGGCGATCACCTGCCCTGCGGCCCGGACATCCTCGATGCTGCCGATGCCGAGCCCCGCTATCCTGGCCCGCGTCGAGGCAATGACGTCATTCACCATCAACCCGATCTGGTCGCGAACGAATTCGGACTGCAGCCGCGTTTCGGGCACATCAGAGAATTTCGCGCGGATCGCATCCCATTGCCGCAGCGCTGATGGCAGGCTGAGCAGATCATCGAACGAGAGGAAACCGGCGCGCAGTCCATCGTCGATGTCGTGATTGTCATAGGCGATATCGTCGGACACGGCCGCGACCTGCGCTTCGAGCGACGAATAGCGCTTGAGGTCGAGGTCGAAACCGGCGTCGATCTCTGCCAGCGCCCAAGGTGACTCATCGACCGGCCCGTTATGCTTGGCCAGGCCCTCGAGCACCTCCCAGCTGAGGTTGAGGCCCTGCCAGCGCGGATAGGGCGATTCGAGCACGTGCAGCGCGCGCAGCGTATGGGCGTTATGGTCGAACCCGCCCTGCCCCGCCATCGCTGCCTCGAGCGCATCCTCGCCGGCATGGCCGAACGGGGGGTGGCCGATATCGTGCGCCAGGCACAGCGCCTCGGTCAGGTCCTCGTCGAGCCCAAGCGCCCGCGCGATCGTCCGTCCGATCTGCGCAACTTCGAGGCTGTGGGTCAGGCGGACGCGGTAATGATCGCCATCGGGGGCGACGAACACCTGAGTCTTGTGTCGCAGGCGGCGGAAGCTGATCGAATGGATGATGCGGTCGCGGTCGCGCTGGAAGGCGCTGCGCGGTCCGCGCGTGGGCTCGCCCTCTTCGGCATATTGCCGCCCGCGCGAGCGTGAGGGATCACAGGCATAGGGCGCGCGGGGGTGCATGGCTGTTCTACCGTTGAATGCGTGGTGCTCTCCAGCCTCGCCGGAAAACGCCAGCGCCTTCGCCCACATGGGTTAAAAGATCAAGCCTCGCCCATGATCCAGTCGACCGCCGCCTGGGCGTGGATCTCGGTGCCGTCATAGATCGGCAGCACGTTCGCCTTGGTGTCGACGATCATCTCGAGTTCTGTGCAGCCCAGCACCACCGCCTGCACGTCTTCCTTGGCGATGTTGGTGAGGAAGGTCTTCATCGTGCGCTCGGATTCGCGGACGACGCGGCCCTCCATGAGTTCCTCGTAGATGATCCGGTCGATCTCCTCGACGCGCTCCATCTCTGGCGCGAGCAAGCCGATGCCGTGCTTGACCAGACGCTGACGATAGAAGCTCTCCAGCATCACGTTGCGCGTGCCGATGATCGCGGCGCGCTTGATGCCATCGGCCTGCATCTTCTCGCCCACGCAATCGGCGATATGGATGATCGGAACCGAAACCGCGCCCTGCACCCGGTCATAGACCTTGTGCATCGAATTGGCGCAGATCAGGATCGCGGTCGCGCCCGCCGCTTCGAGCGAGCGCGCCGCGATCGTTAGCTTTTCGGTCGCATGGTCCCAGCCCTCGGGCGTACGGATCTGCGCGAGGTCGCAGAAGTTGAGGCTTTCGATCACGATCGGGCCGCTGCACAGCGACCCGGCGCGCTTCTGCACCCCCTTGTTGATCAGCCGGTAATAGGTTTCGGTCGAAACCCAGCTCATGCCGCCGATCAGGCCGATCTTCCGCATGCGGATCAGTGCCCCAGATTCTTGACGATATCCTCGACCATCTTCTTCGCATCGGCGAGCAGCATCATCGTCTGGTCCATGTAGAACACGTCATTGTCGACGCCCGCATAGCCCACGCCGCCCATCGAGCGCTTGATGAAGAACACGGTCTTGGCCTTGTCGACATCGAACACGGGCATGCCGTAGATCGGCGAGGACTTGTCGGTCTTGGCCGCCGGATTGACCACGTCGTTCGCGCCGATGATAAAGGCGACATCGGTCTGCGAGAATTCGCTGTTGATGTCCTCGAGCTCGAACACCTCGTCATAGGGCACATTGGCCTCGGCAAGCAGCACGTTCATGTGGCCGGGCATGCGGCCTGCCACCGGGTGGATGGCATATTTGACACTGACGCCTTCCTTCTTGAGCAGGTCGGCCATTTCGCGCAGCGCGTGCTGCGCTTGTGCCACCGCCATGCCGTATCCGGGGACGATGATCACGCTTTCCGCCTGCTTCATCATGTACGCTGCGTCCTCGGCGCTGCCGCGCTTCCACGGGCGATCGACCTTGGCCGCGCCGTCACCGCCGCTGCTCGCCTCGGCCCCGAAGCCGCCCGCGATCACCGAGATGAAGCTGCGGTTCATCGCCTTGCACATGATGTACGAAAGGATGGCACCCGAAGAGCCGACCAGCGCGCCGGTGATGATCATCGCGGTGTTCGACAGCGTGAAGCCCATCGCTGCGGCTGCCCAGCCCGAATAGCTGTTGAGCATCGAGACGACGACCGGCATGTCCGCGCCGCCGATCGGGATGATCAGCAGGAAGCCGATGATGAACGAGAGCACCGTGATTGCGAGGAACAGCCAGCCCTCGCCCGCGCCGCCATCGGGCGACACGGTATAGACGGCGATCATGCCGAGGATTGCGGCGAGCACGCCCAGATTGATGACGTGGCGACCCGGCAGCATGATCGGCGAGCCCGACATGTTGCCGTTCAACTTGAGGAACGCGATGACCGATCCCGAGAAGGTGATCGCACCGATCGCGACGCCCAGCCCCATCTCGATGCGGCTGACGGTCAGGATCTGGCCATTGGCATCGAGAATGCCGAACGCTTCGGGATTGAGCCACGCGGCGAGTGCGACGAGCACCGCGGCGAGGCCGACCAGCGAGTGGAAGGCCGCAACCAGCTGCGGCATGTCGGTCATCTTGATCTTGCGTGCGATGACGAAGCCTGCGACGCCGCCGATCGCAATCGCGATCAGGATCTCGACGATGTTCGCGATCTGGTGCGTCAGCAGCGTCGTGATGACCGCGATGGCCATGCCGATCATGCCGAAGCGGTTGCCGCTGCGGCTGGTTTCCGGGCTGGAAAGACCGCGCAGCGCCAGGATGAAGAACACGCCCGCGACCAGATAGGCCAGCGACACCCAGGGGCTCACCGGAGCGGCATCACCGCCCGAAGCGAAAGCGGGAACCGAGGTGAGCGCGCTGCAGGCAGCGGCGGCGAAGGTGAGCGATCGGTTGATGTTCATTGCTGCCCCCAGAGCCATCACTTGCGCTCCTTCTTCTTGTACATCGCAAGCATGCGCTCGGTGACGGCAAAACCGCCGAAGATGTTCACGGCAGCAAAGACCACCGCGAGCAGACCCAGATATTTCGCCACCGGCGACACCGCCTCGGCACTGGCGACCAGCGCGCCGACGATGATCACCGACGAGATCGCGTTGGTCACCGCCATCAGCGGCGTATGCAACGCGGGCGTCACCGACCAGACGACATAATAGCCCACGAAACAGGCCATCACGAAGATGGAAAGGATTGATATAAAGTCCATATATTCCCCTATTCGTCTGGTCTGGCCATTTCTTCGCTGACCATCGCTTCTATCTCGTCCAGCGATTGAACCGCCTGCCACGCCATCGCGGGATCGACCCTGTGATATTCATGGGCAACGATGTTGCGAAACCCAATCATATCGAGCCATGGCAAATGCGGATGCCGGGATTTCAACTCATTCGACAGCTTGTTGGCATTTTCCCCGATAATCGAAAGCCTGAACGCCGTCAGCGCCTGCTCGTCACGATCAGCGAGGAAACTGCCGAAATCACAATCCTCCATGCGGCGGCGTATGTCGTCCAAGGCTTCTGCGATGATGCTGAGATACAGCGCATCGCGGTCTGCCGCCATCAACCAAAAATCCGAACTTGCTGAGCCTCGACCCGCGACTTGAGCAAAGGGTGCAAAGCCCGGCGAGGAATGAAATCGACCTTGGCTTTCAACGTTTCGCCAAGCTCGCGGCTGATCCGCGCCTGATCGAACAGGCTAAACCGCGCATCGGGCGCGATATCGAACAGAAGATCGATATCGGAACTGGTCGAAGCATCACCCGTGGCGTGCGAACCGAAGAGATAAAGGCTGCACACCCCCTCCTTTCGCAACCGACCTTCGAGCGCCTTGAGGTCGGCGAGGATCGGCAGGTCAGGCAAGGCGGCGCGAGCAGATGTCACCTCAACAGCCTCTCGCTGACGACCTTGCCGCCCATGGTCACGCGGACGCCCTGGACGATTTCGTCGTCATCGGGGAATGCCGGAGCCTTGGCTTCCTTGTCCCAGAAGGCCGAGAAGAAGTTGAACAGGTTGCGTGCGAACAGCGCCGAGGCATCGGTGGCGAGGCGCGAGGGCACGTTGCGGTGGCCGACGATCTTGACACCGTGCTTGACGACGATTTCGCCGGCGACCGCTCCTTCGACATTGCCGCCTTGCTCCACCGCCAGATCGACGATGACGCTGCCGGGCTTCATGCTGGCGATCTGCGCGTCGGAGATCAGGCGCGGCGCGGGCCGCCCCGGGATCAGCGCGGTGGTGATCACGATGTCCTGCTTGGCGATGTGCGACGAGACCAGCTCGGCCTGCGCCGCCTTGTATTCGTCGGACATTTCGGTCGCATAGCCACCCGCGCCTTCGCCCTCGATCCCCGCGACATTCTCGACGAAGATCGGCTTGGCGCCGAGCGACTGGATCTGTTCCTTGGTGGCAGAACGCACGTCGGTCGCCGAGACCTGCGCGCCCAGGCGGCGGGCCGTGGCGATCGCCTGTAGCCCGGCGACGCCGACACCCATGATGAACACCTTGGCGGCGGACACGGTGCCCGCTGCCGTCATCATCATCGGGAAGGCCTTGCCGTACTCGGCCGCGCCGTCGATCACTGCCTTGTAACCCGCCAGGTTCGACTGGGAGGACAGGATGTCCATCGACTGCGCGCGGGTGATACGCGGCATAAATTCGAGCGCGAGGGCCTGGAAGCCTGCGGCGGCATAGGCATCGATGCGCGCACGCTCGCCGAAGGGATTGAGCGAGGCGGCGATCATCGCGCCGGGCTTGGCCCCTGCAAGGCTGGCCGGATCGGGTCCTTGGACGCCGAAGATGATATCGGCATCGCCGAGCACATCGGCGCGCGATCCCACGCTGGCCCCGGCAGCGGCGAAATCCGCGTCGGAGATCGAGGCGAACTCGCCCGCACCGGTTTCCACCGCCACGGTCGCTCCCAATCCGATGAACTTCTTGACGGTTTCGGGGCTCGCCGAAACGCGCCGTTCGCCCGATGCCTGCTCCTTGAGGACCGCGATCTTCATGCCGCCGCCGGTCAGCTGGCGATGAGAACGACGACGAACGCCGTCACGAGTGCCGCCACGATCGTGCCGGTCTTCAGCAGGCCCATGAAGCCTTCATAGGTTTGCTTGGCATATTCGAAATTGTTGGACGTGTCGTTGGCCATGGTCAGAGCCTTCCCCGTTATTGGTGCCGAAGTTGATATCGGTTCGCCTTAACCGAATGCCGGGTGTCGCTCAATCCCGCAAGCTTCAAATCGCTAGGGTTGGCACAAGCTTAGCTTTAATGGGGTTTTTACCACATGCCGTTAAGGATGACGGTGATGGCCAAGGAACGCACAGACGCAGACCAGCAGATCCGCCGGGTAATGCTGATCGATAACGAGCCGGCGCAATGCCGCCTGGTCGCAGCGCTTGCGGCCAAGGCCGGCTGGCGCACGGTATTCGCGCACGATTCGGAGACCGCGATCGCGATGCTCGGCACGCAGGAGGGGATGATGCTCGATGCGATCATTCTCGACCAATGGGTGCCAGGCGACGAAGCTGCCGAACTCATCAAGGAACTGAAATCGCGCCGTCCGGCGCTGCCAATCCTGATGCTGACCACCAGCACCTCGCCGCTGCTTGCGGTCGAGGCGATGCGTGCGGGCGCCACCGATTATCTGATCAAACCGATCGCGCCCGATCGGCTCGTCGCCGCGCTCAACGCTGCCGCGCGCAAGGACGATGCCGACGAATTGCGCCCGCTCACCGAGAAGATCGCGGCTCCGCTCGACTTCGACGAGATGATCGGCTCCTCGCCGCGCTTCCGTGCCGCGCTCGCCATAGCCGCAAAATCGGCGCGGACGCACACGCCGGTGCTGATCGAGGGCGAAAGCGGCACCGGCAAGGAAATGATCGCGCGCGCGATCCATGCCTCCAGCCCGCGCTCCAAGCTCGCGCTGCGGCTTGTCACCTGTGCGGGCGCATCGTCAGGTCAGATCGAATCGCAGCTGTTCGGGCATGAGCGCGGCGCCTTTCCCGGCGCGTTCGACCGGCATGTCGGCATCATCCAGCGGGTCGAGGGCGGCACGCTGTTCATCGACGAGGTCGATCAGCTTCCGCTCGAATCGCAGGCCAAGCTTGCCGATGCGATCCGTTCGGGCGAAGTCCGCCCGCTGGGCGCCCGGCACAGCTTCCGCTGCGATGTGCGCTTCATCTGCGCCAGCAACACGCCGCTCAAGCCGATGGTCGAAGAGGGTTCGTTCCGCGAGGACCTGTATTTCGCGATTGCACCGGTGCAGATCACCATTCCGGCACTGCGCGACCGATCGAGCGACATTCCTGCACTCGTCCGCCATTTCCTCGCGCGTATCGCCGAGCAGCCGGGATTGCGTGGCCTAGGCATTACCGACGAAGCGCTGTCGCTGCTGTCGAGCTATGACTGGCCGGGCAATGTCCGCCAGCTGCAGAATGCACTCTTCCGCGCCGCGATCTTCTGCGATGGCGATGCGCTGACCACAGCGGAATTTCCGCAGCTCACCAACATGCTCGGCGAAGAGGAGCCGCGCCGGACCACCACTCCGCACGATGGCATCGGCATCACGCTTTATGCCGAGGATGGCAATCTGCGCCCGCTCGAGGAGATCGAGGCGGACGTGATCAGGCTTGCTATCGGCCATTACCGCGGACGCATGACCGAGGTCGCGCGCCGTCTGGGCATCGGCCGCTCGACGCTCTACCGCAAGCTGACCGAGCTCGGCATCGACAACGCCGCATAACCGCGCTTTTCCCCTTCCCTGCGCTGCCCGGCGCTCATAAGAGCGGGCGGATGACCCGCGATCCGCTCGACGTCCTGCACGAGACCTTCGGCTTTTCCGCCTTTCGCGGGGTGCAGGAACAGGTCGTTACGCGCGTGCTGGCGCGGCAGAACACGCTTGCGATCATGCCGACCGGTGCGGGCAAGTCGCTCTGCTACCAGCTTCCTGCCGTCGCGCTCGATGGCTGCTGCGTCGTCATCTCTCCGCTCATCGCCCTGATGCACGATCAGCTGCGCGCCGCGCAGGCGCTGGGCATTCGTGCCGCCAGCCTCACCTCGGTCGATTCAGACTGGCAGGAAACGCAGGACCGCTTCCGCGCGGGCGAACTCGACCTGCTTTATGTCGCGCCCGAGCGGGCCAGTTCCGAAGGTTTTCGCAGCCTCCTGGCGCGCGCGCCGATCGCGCTGTTCGCGATCGACGAGGCGCATTGCGTGTCCGAATGGGGGCACGATTTCCGCCCCGATTACCGGCTGCTGCGGCCGCTGCTCGACAGCTTTCCCGATTGTCCGCGGCTCGCGCTGACCGCCACCGCCGATGCGCACACGCGCGAGGACATCCTCAAGCAGCTCGGCATCGCGCCCGATGGCATGGTGATCGCCGGGTTCGACCGGCCCAATATCCGCTATGCCGTGCACCCGCGCGATGGCCTCACCCGGCAGATCGGCGATCTGGTCGCCGCTAATCCGGGGCCCGGCATTGTCTATGCACAGACCCGCGCGGGGACAGAAAAGCTCGCCGAGCAGCTGGGACGCGATGGCCGCAGGCAGGTGCGCGCCTATCATGCCGGCATGCCACCCGAGGAACGCCGCGCCAACCAGGATGCCTTCATCGCCAGCGAGGACATGGTGATGGTCGCGACCGTCGCCTTCGGCATGGGCATCGATAAGCCCGATGTTCGCTTTGTCGTGCATGCGGGCCTCCCCAAGTCGATCGAAGGCTATTATCAGGAATCGGGCCGCGCCGGCCGCGATGGCGAGCCGGCAGATGCGCATCTGTTCTGGGGCGCCGAGGATTTCATCCGCGCCCGGATGCGGATCGGCGAGATCGAGGCGGAGCGCCAGGCGGGCGAGCGCGCGCGCATCGCGGCGCTGGGGGCGCTGGTCGAGACCGGAGGATGCCGCCGCGCGGTGCTGCTGCGCCATTTCGGCGAGAGCCCCCCCGAAACCTGCGGCAATTGCGACAACTGCCTGAGCCCGCCCGAAAGCGTCGATGCGACGCAGACCGCGCGCAAACTGCTCTCCGCCGTGTACCGCACGGGGCAAAGCTTTGGCCTGGGACATGTCGAGGCGGTGCTGCGCGGACAATCGACCGACAAGGTGCAGCAGCGCGGGCATGACCGGCTGTCGGTCTTCGGCATCGTCGATGGCGAGGAGGCGCTGCTGCTCAAGCCCGTCGCCCGGGCGTTGCAGGTGCGCGATGCGCTGGCGACCAACGAGCATGGCGGGCTGATGCTCGGCCCCGAGGCGCGCGCGATCCTGCGCGACGAGGTTCAGCTGCCGCTGGTGCTGCCGCCCAAGCGTGCGCGGCGCGGTCGGCGCAGCGGCGATGCGGTCAATCCGGTGACCAACCCGCTGTTCGAGGCGCTGCGCGCGTGCCGCCGCGACCTGGCGCTGGAAGCAGGCGTGCCGCCCTATGTCATTTTCCATGACAGCACGTTGCGCGAGATGACCGAACGGCTGCCGCAAACCATGGATGCGCTTTCGCGCATTTCAGGTGTCGGCACCCGCAAGCTCGAGGCCTATGGCGAGGCGTTTTTGCGTGTGCTGCGGGAGCATGGGTAAGCCAGACACCATTTATTGACATTGCCAGTGTCAAAATATAGCCTTTCGGAAAAGCCATGCCGAGAGGATCACAAGATGCCGCAGCCCTTTACCGTCCAGAACGAAGTCTTTCCGGGCAATCCGGAAACGCTCGCCGGGCTGATGCAGCCGGATCCCGATGGGCCAATCTTCATGATCAACCTGCTCAAGTTCAAGGACAAGGCGGAATATGAAGACGGCCGCGAGACCGATCTGACCGGGCGCGAGGCCTATATGATCTATGGCCGCGCGGTATCGCAGCTGCTGCCCAAGTTCGGCGGAGTCGCGATGTTCGCGGCGGACGTGACGTTTCTCTCGCTCGGACAGGTCGGAGAATTGTGGGATGAGGTCGCGATCGGCGTCTATCCCAAGCGCGCAGACATGGTGCGCATGTCGATGTCCGAGGAATGGCGCGAAATCGCGGTGCATCGCAGCGCCGGGCTCGACGGGCAGCTCAATATTGAAAGCGTGCTGTCGCCCGAGGCCATCAACATGCCCTGGATGCAGCAGATCATCGGCATGGTCGGCACCAAGGCGTGACATAGGCTCATCTTGGGGATAAGCGGTTTTACATGATCCAGACACCCCCACCGCGCCATCCCGATGGCCGCAAACAGCGCAGCGAGCGTAGCCGCCAGGCGATCGTCGATGCCATGCTCGACATCATCATGGCTGGAAAGATGGAGCCCAGCGCTGCCGAAATCGCCGAAAAGGCAGGCGTCAGCGCGCGCACCGTATTCCGCCATTTCGAGGAAATGGATAGCCTTTATAGTGAGATGACCGAGCGGATGGAGGCAGAGATCATGCCGATCATCCAGCAACCATTCACCGGCGAAGGCTGGCGCGCGCAGCTCGATCAACTGCTGGATCGGCGCGCAATGATTTACGAACGCATCATGCCGCTCAAGATTGCCGCGAGCATCCGCCGGTTCAGCTCGGACTATCTGATGCTGAATTACGAACGCTTCGTGCATCTCGAGCGCACCGGGCTGGAAGGGGTGCTGCCCGACACTATCCGCAAGGATGCAACCCGCTTCTCGGCGATCGAGATGTGCGCCGGCTTTCAGACCTGGCGGCGACTGCGCCAGGATCAGGGCCTCAGCACCGATCAGGCCGCCGACGTCGTGCGGCTGACAATTTCGCGGCTGGTGGACTAAGCTTGCGGCGCGCGTTCTGGCTTGCCGGGGCCGCGTTGATCATGGCGGTTGCAGGCTGCGGTTCGCAGTCGGAACCCGATAGTGGGCGCACTGAGCCAGCTGGGCGCGAATGCCCTGCGGACGTGTTCGAGCCGGGCAAATTCATTCCCCTGCCTGCTGGCTCCTATGTCAAGGGTGCCGATCCGCTCTATCCCGAGGAACGCCCGTCCATGCGGCTCAGGGTCGAGGGGTTCGCGATCCAGGCGCATGAGGTCACCAATGACCAGTTCGCCGCCTTCGTTGAGGCCACCGGCTATGTCACGGAAGCAGAGAGAGCCGCAACCAGCAATGACCCGCGCGCAGGATCGGCCGTGTTCACACGCGATGCAAAGGGCATGAACGGTCGATGGGTGCTGCGCAAGGGCGCAACCTGGCGAGCGCCGGAGGGCACGGGTTCGTCCATCGATGGCAAGGGCCGCCATCCGGTCGTGCATGTCACGTTTGCCGACGCGCGGGCCTATGCAAAATGGGCGGGCGGCCGTCTGCCGAGCGAGGAGGAATGGGAATATGCCGCGAGCAGCGGCCTGCCCGATCCCGCCAACCGCTTTTCCGGCGCCATTGACGACAAGGGCGTGCCGCGCGCCAACCACTGGCAGGGTGTCTTCCCGGTCAAGGATGAGGGCAAGGACGGCTTTTCGGGCACGGCCCCTGCCAGCTGCTTCCCGGCCGATCGCAACGGGGTGCACGACCTGATCGGCAATGTCTGGGAATGGACCGACAGCCCGGCGGACGACGCCCACATGATCATCAAGGGCGGCAGCTGGCTGTGCGCGGCGAACTTCTGCGCGCGCTATCGCCCCGCCGCGCGCCAGCCGCAGGAGAATGACTTCTCCTCCAACCATATCGGCTTCCGCATCGTCAGGGACGCCGCAGCGCCAGCGCCAGGAACAGCCCGATAACCGGCACTGCCACCAGCACAACATAGCTTTCCGGCGGATGATGATCGCCGGGCTTGAGCACCCAGAAGCTCAAGGCGTGCAGCGTCTTTTCGAGCAGCAGCAGCGCGAGCGCCAGCGGCACCAGCCCGCGATACCACAGGCCGATCGCGAGCATCATGAGCCCCCATGCGATCTGCGTCGCGCCGGCCCAGGCGAACATCGAGACGATGCGGACAGCATCGCGCGACAGGTCGATCCCCGCGATCACCCCCGCCCCGCCATCGGGCAGGAACACATGGATCATGCCGGGGACCACCGCCAGCACCCCGCACAGGACGAGAAAGCGCGACGGAGCCGACGCGGCAACCGGCTCCGACCGGGGTAGCAGCGCGGCCATCAGTTCGGCCAGTAGACGAGCTCGTCGCCCTTCCTGAACTTCACTCCGAGCGGTTTGTCCACCGCGACCGGAGCCTCGATCGTGTGCGGATAGAGCGGTTTGCGCGCGCCCTGCTGGTGCTTGGCGAGCAGAGCCTTGAGCTCGGCGACCTTGGCCGGATTCGCCGCAGCAAGATCGCGCTTCTCGGTCGGGTCGTCCTTCAGGTTGAACAGCCAGGTCTTGCGCGGGCGTTCCGTCACCTGCAGCTTCCAGTCGCCCTGGCGCACCACGCGATAATAGGCGCTCTGCCAGAAGATGGCATCGTCAGGCCGCTTGCCGACCGGATTGGCGGGATCGGGGCCGAGCAAGTCGACGCCATCGATCTGGAGGCCGGCGGGCAGCTTCGCGCCGCCTGCCCTGGCGAAGGTCGGCATCAGGTCGATATGCGCAACCGGCGTGTCGACCCTGGTTCCCGGCGCTATCCGTCCCGGCCAGCGCACGAACATCGGCACGCGGATGCCGCCCTCGAACAGCGTCAGCTTCCATCCGCGATACGGCGCGTTGACCTGCGGCAGCCCGATATAGCCCGCCCCGCCATTGTCGCTGGAAAAGACGATGATGGTATTGTCGTCGAGACCCTGGTCCTTGAGTGACTGCATGATGCGCCCGACCGAGCGATCGAGCGCGCGGACCATCGCCGCATAGACGCGCAGCCGGTGCGGCTTGATGTCGCCGACCGCATCATAATCCGCCTTTGTCGCCTGAAGCGGGGTATGAACGTTCCAGTGCGCCAGATAGAGGAAGAACGGGCGGTTGCGGTTCGCCTCGATCACCTTGATCGCCTCGTCGGTCCAGTAATCGGCCAGATAGCCGCCCGGCTTGAACCATTTGCCGCCATTATAGCTGGTGGCGAACTGCATCCGCGCCCAGAGAAACTTGTCGATCGGGTCGAAATCGACCTTGGCGTTGACGACATTGGGATCGTCCTCGGGCAGATGCATCGCACTCGCCATCAACAGGCTTTCGTCGAACCCCTGTGCATTGGCGCTGAATTCGGGACCGTCACCCAGATGCCATTTGCCGATATGCACGCTGTGATAGCCTGCGGGTTTGAGGATTTCCGCGATCGTCCGTTCGCTGCCCGGCAGGCCCTGCCCGTCGAAATCGGGGGCACCTTCCACCGCCGCGTCGAGATAGGTCACCGGCGGCAGCCCTGAATCCATCTCGTCGGACAGCGCCTTGACGATGCGGCCCATGCCGTCGGGCGTGGGGGTGAATTCGAACCCGGTGCGCGTGGGGTAACGCCCGGTCAGGATCATCGCGCGCGACGGGGCGCAGCTCGCGGTCCCGGCATAGGCCTGCGAATAGATCGCGCCTTCCGCCGCCAGCCGGTCGATATTGGGCGTCGGCACTTTGCCGCCCGCGACGCCGCCGCCGAAGGTCGAGATGTCGTTGATGCCCAGATCATCGGCCAGGATGAACACGATATTGGGAGGGCGCTTGTCGGCGGGCAGCGCCGCAGTTTCGGGACCCTTTTGCCAGACCACCGGTTCGTTCGGCGCGATTTCGTGCTTGCCCATATGCGATGCGGCAAACAGCAGGACCTTGCTCTTGTTGAACCAGGCCCAGGTGCCACCCGCGACGATGACCAGCAGCAGGCCGAACAGGATGCGCTTGATCATGCCACCGCCTCCTCGGCGAACATTGCCTCGCAACCGGTTCCGCCGAGCAGCGCATCGAGCCGATCCCGCGCCTCGGCCGATAGCGCCTGGCGTGCAGCCCGAAGCGTGACCAGGCATTTGGCCTGATAGGGAAAGACCGGCTGCGTCCAGCGCTTGCCATCGATCTCGGTCTCGAAATCGCTCTGCCCGGCAGCGGCGGCTCGGGCGTTAGCGATCAGGAACGGTGCATAGACGCGCCCGATCTCGGTCAGCAATTCGCCGAGCTGGTCGCCCAGCGCATCGTGATCGAGCCAGGCCCCGTCGGGCAGGCCGGACAGGTCCTCCACCCTGTCGAGCCAGGCGCGCAGCCGCGGCGTCGACCGGGCCATGATCGCGGCAGGCGTGGGATCGACGATGCCGAGCTGGGTCAGCTGGCCATAGATGGCGAAATCCGCCGCAGACGGCCGCGTGCCCAGCACGAAGCCGGTGCGCGCGATCGCCCGATCGAGAATGCCGATCAGCCGCGCGTAGCTCGCCTCGATGATCGGCGCGGTGATGTCGTTGGAGCCCACGACATACAGCCGGTCGATCTGCCGCCTGGCAAAGCCGTCGGCCATCTGCTGCGCCTGATCATCGGGATAGGTCGGGCTCTGCCAGAAGATCAGCAGCGGTCCGGCATTGGCGGCGTCGGCCGCAAAATGCCAGCGATAGTGGAACATCATCTTGGTCATCCACTCGTCGGCAAAATCCTCGATCAGCAGGTCGAGAAAGCCGAGCAGCTCGTCTTCGGGCAGCACCGAACGGCCAGGATGTTCCGCCTCCAGCCTGCGGATGATCGGCGTCGAATCGACCACCGCCTCGCGCGCATCGCCCTCGCCGAGATAGAAGGTGGGCAGCAGCTTGACCTTGGGCACCGGATAGCCTGCGGGTGGCTGCATATGGCTGCCCCAGATCATGCGATGGTCGATCCCGCGATAGCGCAGCAGCGCCAGCATCTTGCGCGTATAGGGCGATCCCGGTGCCCCGAGCAGTTCGACAGCCATTCTCTCCTCCGCTTTTATTGTCACAGGCTATGTCAATAATACGAACCGGTCAAGCAGGGCGCGCACGTCCTTTCCGGCGGAGCAGGCGATAGCCACCATAGAGCAGGACGAGCATCAGCACGCCTGCGCCCAGCAGGACGTACCAGTAGCGCGCAGCCATCTTGCGCACGGTATTCTTGCCGATCTGCATCGTGGAGTCATAGCCATCGGGCATCTCGAGCACGCCGTTGCGCTTCGCATAGACGCGATATTCGGCCATCATCTCGTTGAACTTCGCAGGGTCGCTCTTGCTCAGATCGCGGGTCTCGCCGGGGTCGGAGCCGATATCGTACAGCCGCCAGATGCCATCGCCATAGGGCTTGAGGTTGCGCACCAGCTTGTAGCTGCCTTTGAAGAGCGCGGCGTTGCCCGAGACCTCGAAGCCCGTCGCGGTCTCCGGTGTGCGCACCGCATCGGCCTGCCCGGCGAGCAGCGGCACCAGCGAGCGGCCATCGAAAGCGCTCGCATCGGGCGCGCCGCCCGCCATCGCAAGCAGCGTCGGCGCGATGTCGCTCACCGTGGTCATCGCGGCGCTGGGGGCGGCAGGCGCGATGCCTGGCCCCGCCATGATCATCGGCACGTGCAGCCCACCCTCGGCGCTATAGAATTTGAACATCGCACCGGGCGAGGCAGCGGCATTGGCGAATTCGGGGCCGATAAAGGCATAGGTGCCCTTGCCGCCCCAGTTGTCGGCCGAGACGCTGTAGCCGTTATTGTCGAGCCACCATTGCATGGTGCGCGACGTCGCGAGCGGGTTGCTGGGCTCGGGTCCATTATCGGAGGTGAACACGAACACCGTGTTGTCATACTCGCCGGTGCGCTTCAAATGCGCGACCAGCCGTCCGATATGGTGGTCCATCGCCTCGATCATGCCCGCATTGATCGCCATGTTGCGCGCGAACAGCGCCTGTTCCTCGCCCGACAGGCTTTCCCATTGGCGCAAGCCCTTGGGCGGATCGGCGAGCGGTGCCCCCTTCGGAATCAGTCCATTCGCTTGCGCCCGTTCCCAGCGCGCCTTGCGCATTGCGGCCCAGCCCTCGCGATAAGTGTCCTTGTACTTGCGGGTGAATTCGGGCGGCGCCTGGACCGGAATATGGATCGCCTGGAAGCCGATATAGGCAAGGAACGGCTTTTGCTGGTCACCTTCGCCCAGATAATCGACCATTCGATCGATCAGGAAGCGTGAGGAATAGAAGTCCTTGGGCAGGCGTGCCGGTTTGCCGTCCTCGAACCAGGGGGCATCGGCATAATAGGGCATGTACGATTTCTGCTCCCAATTGTCCGCGCCCGATGCATCGAGCACGAACGACCGGTCGAAACCATGCGCATTGGGCAGGTCCCCAGCCTCGTGGCCGAGATGCCATTTGCCGGTCATGAAGGTACGGTAGCCGCGCTGCTTCAGCCGACTGGCAATGGTCGTGACACCGGGTTCGAAGCGCAGCGAATAGCCCTTTTTGCCGATATGCTCGTTCGGGATCACCTCGGGTATGGTCGATACACCGGTGCGGTGGTTGTCGAGCCCGGTCAGCAGCATGGCGCGCGAAGGCGAGCACAGCGGTGAGGTGTAATAGCGCGTAAACATGCGTCCGCGTCGCGCCAGCGCATCGATGTTGGGCGTCCGCGCCTCGCCGCCATAGATGCCGAGATCCATCAGCGCGAGGTCGTCGGCCAGCAGGACGACGAAATTGGGCGGACGGTTCGGAAAAGCAGGGCCGCTCGCGGGATCGGTCGGCATACGCGGCGCGGTTGGCCCTGCCGCCGCCAGCGACAGCGCCAAGCCAATTGCCGCGAGAAACCTCTTCCCGGCCATGCATCCTCCCTGCCGTGATGGGTTCAACCACCTTTTGGCAGAGGCTATGACAGATTATGCTCGGGCGCAAGCGGCTCTTGGCAGAGCCTGTGCCGGCCTCAGCCCTTGGGCTTGAACACCAGGGATGCGGTCACCGGCACGGCGGTGCTGATCGCGGGAAGCTTGGCGATTTCCTGCAGCTTGCCGACCCCGGCCTCCAGCCCGACCGCGGATGCGTCGATGATCAGCGGCTTGGCGGTCTCGACCAGCACCGAATCGCCAGCCAAACGGGTCACCGTGAGCGGCGCCTCGATGGCATTTGTCGTGCCGTGGAGATCGAGCGTGACCGGGACGGCTATGGTCTTGCGCTCGCCGGGCTTCAGCGCCTTGATCGCATTGGGATCAATCTTGGCGGTGAGCTTGGCGTCGGGGAAATTCGCGACTTCGAACAGCATGTCGCGCATCCGCTGGTTGCGGATATCGATCCCCGTGTCGACACTGGCCAGGTCGATCGCGACGGCCACCGTGCCATCGGGTTCTACCGAACCGGAGAGCTTCTTGAAGCTGTGCGCCTCGCCGACATTGCCAGCCTTGACCGAGACGAAACCGACATTCGACTGATCCGCCGCCAGCTGCCAGGCGCCTTCGGGCAGCGGTGCCTCGGCTTTGTCTGCACCCGCGCTACAGGCAGCGACCACCAGGGCGAGCGACAGCGCGGAAACGGGAACGAGCGAACGGATCATGCAGCAGACTCCAGCCTTGAGTTGGACGTCCGTTCTTAACCTTGCGTAACCGGCCTGTCACCGCCTCATGCGCGCATCTGTTCGGGATAGCCGGTCGCGATTTGCGGCGGGCTGGACTGGCGGAAGCGTTCAAGGCTGATCGGCGCGGTGAATTGCAGGCCGCAGCGATCTTCGACCGACCAGCGTGCCACCGCGCGCACCTTCAGATTTGCCCCCAGCGCTATCTCGAACTCGGTACCGGGCGGCACGTCCCACAATCCCTCGATCAGCGCGCCACCGGGCGAGATGTTCTTGATCCGCGCCGGGTAGCAATAGCCATCGTGATAGATGCCGATCGTGCGCAGCACCTTGTAGCGGGTCTCGCGGCTGCGCTTGTGACCTACCGGCTCGACATGGTTCTCGACACCGGCCAGACGCTGGGTGGCTTCAGCGAGCCCGACCGGCTTGCCGTAGATATAGCCTTGCACATGGCTGCACCCCAGCGAGCGGATCAGTTCGAGCTCGTCGATCGTCTCGGCGCCCTCTGCGGTGGTTTCCATGTTGAGCGCTTCGGCGAGCGAGACGATCGAGCGGATGATCGCGCTGTTGGCGCTGCCCGATTGCGATGCACCGCGCACGAAGCTCTGGTCGATCTTGATCTTGTCGAAGGGTGCGCTGCGCAGATAACCGAGCGCGGAATAGCCGGTCCCGAAATCGTCGAGCGCCAGGCGCACGCCGATGCCTTTCAACCGTTCGAAGATGCGGGTCGCATCGAGCTTGTCGTCGAGGAACACGCTCTCGGTAATTTCCAGCTCGAGCCGCTCGGGCTCGAGCCCGCTCTGCGCGAGCGCGTTGAGCACGATCGACGGGAAGGCAGGGTCGGCAAATTGCATCGGCGAGACGTTGACCGCGATACGCACCGATCGGGGCCAGGTGGCAGCATCGGCACAGGCGGTGCGCAGCACCCATTCGCCCAGCTGCATGATCAGGCCCGATTCTTCGGCAATGGGAACAAACACGCCTGGGCTGATCGGTCCGCGCACCGGGTGGTTCCACCGCGCGAGCGCCTCGAACCCGCTGATCGTTTCGGTCGCAACATTGACCACCGGCTGATAGGCGATGCTCATCCCGCCAGCCTGAAGCGCAGCGCGCAGCTCGCCCTCGAGCGCGCGCCGCTCATGCGCGACCTTGTGCATGTCCTCGCTGTAGAATTTCCAGATGCCGCGGCCGTTTTCCTTGGCCGAGTAGAGCGCAAGATCGGCGTTGCGGATCAGCGTCTCGGCCCCTGAATGGGTACGTCCATCGGCAATGGCGATACCCACCGAAGCACCGATCACGATCTGGTTGCCCTCGACCATATAGGGATGGCTCAGATTGATGATCACCGATCGCGCGATATCCGCCAGCCGGTCCTCGCTGATGATGCCGGGCAGCACGACCTGGAACTCGTCGCCGCCCAGACGGCCAACCTCGCCGCTGTCACCGATGGTGCGCTTGAGCCGCTCGGACACCTGCTTGAGCAGCGCATCGCCAATCGGATGGCCGAGCGTGTCGTTGACCTGCTTGAATCGGTCGAGGTCGAGCAGGAACAGCGAGCACGGGCTGGGCTCGCCGCGATGGCCGACCAGCGCCTTCTCGAACAGCTCCTTGATGTACAAGCGATTGGCAAGCCCGGTGAGATTGTCGTAGCGCGCGAGCTGGGTGACCGCCTCGTGCGAACGCTTTACCTCGGTCAGGTCGGTGCCATGACCGCGAAACCCGACGAACTGGCCGAACTCATTGTAGAACGGCGCGCCGGAAAGCGACCAAGCCCGTTCCTCTTCCGACTGCGCGACCCGCACGGCGAGATCACTGAACGCGGTGCGGGCGGAGAAGTGGAAATTGAACGTCCGTTCGCTGCCGCCGCCATCGGCACCCGGCGAACAGATGACCGAGCTCAAGGGCTGGCCGATGATCGTCGCCGGGTCTGCCTGTATCGCGGTCACCGCCTCGGCGCTGATATAGACGATGCGGCCCTGGCGGTCGGTCTCCCAGAACCAACCGCGACCGGATTTCTCGTAATCGGAGAGCAGGCAGCGCGCGCGCTCGTTGTTGAGCTTCTGCAGATCGAGCGCCGCCTCCTCGTCGCGATCGTCCTTGCCGCGGATGAGCGCGATCAGCAGCATCGCCGGCAAAAAGACCAGCGTGCCCACCGCAAAGCGCAGATCCCAGGCGGCGAGCAACACGCCGAGTCCAGTCGACATACCCGCAAAGAACATCAGCATGCGATGCGGCACCATGACCGCCAGGGTCGGAAGCAGCGCGCCCAGCAACGCCATCATGCCGATCAGGACGCCGGCTTCCTGGCCGTGCGCCACAAGGCTGACCACGGCAAACGAGAAGCAGACCGTCGACATGCAGACGATTGCCGACAGCATCGGCGGGAAGCTGTCTCCGAGGATCTTGCGAATGGCATCGCTGCGTCCGGGCAGGAAGATCACGAGGTCGATCAGGATCGACAAGGCGGCTGCAAGCACGAATGGCAGGTTGAGGCTGGCCAGCGAAAATCCTGTTGCCGCCGCCGTCAGCAGCATCGCTACAGTGCGAACACCCATGACCACAGGCCAGAGCGCGCAGATCGCCAGCAGCGATCTTGCAGACAGCACAGCAGGTGCTGGCGCGTCTCCCGTTGCCAGTTCTGATTGCTTCTGTCCAAACATCTGCCACGACATAAAGAAGCGCGATTAGCAAAGCGTTACCATGGAGGGGCTCGCGGCCCGGCAAGTCGTGTAGAATAAACGGCTATGACTGCATGAGACGATAGGCGGTCATGATTGGCAAACCCCTTTGCATGCCCCATATTGTCAGCATGCCAGGCTTGCGCGATTCCATCGGAAGCGAAATCCGCCGCATCTTTGCGGAACCCGGTGGGCAGACGATCGAGATCTCGCGCGAGGATAGCGGGCTGTTCGGCCCGCACTCGGTCTGCTGGCAGGTACATGGCGATGTCACCTCGATGATGATCGGCGGCATCGCCTCGCTGCTGATGCAGATGCTGGATCCCATGGTGCTGGCGGGCGTATGGGACCATTCGGTGTTTCGCCAGGACATGCGTGGGCGCTTGCGGCGCACCGCGGCATTTCTGGCCCGCACCACCTATGGCGACCGCGCACAGGCACTGGGCGAGATCGCGCGCATTCGCCGCATTCACGATCATGTGCACGGCACCCTTCCCGATGGCACGCCCTATAAAGCCAATGATCCGACATCGCTGGCCTGGGTGCATGTGACCGAGAGCCTCTGCTTTCTCGATGCCTATGTCCGCTATCGCAAGCCGCACATGACCATGGCCGAGCGGGACCGCTATTTCGCCGAGATGGCACAGATCGGGCGGCTGCTGGGTGCGGACCCTGTGCCCTATAGCCATCGCGAGGCGCAGCGGCTGGTGGCCAAGGCGCGGCCCCGGCTCCGGTTCGACGAGCGGACGCGCGAGATCGCGGATCTGCTGCTCAACCAGCCGCCATCATCGCCGCAGCTTGCGCCGTTCCATCACATGACGATGCAGGCCGGCGTCGATCTGCTGCCGCGCTGGGCTCGCCACATGCACGGACTGTCGATCTCACTACCGGCGCGGCTCGCGGTTCGCGGCGGGACGACGGGTATCGCGGCGATCACCCGCTGGGCGCTGGCGCCGGGACGCACAGTGCGTCCGGCGCGATGATCCCTTTTTCAGCGCGGCCTGAGCGCGCGCCCCGCCACGGCATCAAGCCGGGCGAGCAGCGCCGGATCGCGCGCTTCGGGCGCAGTGATCAGCGCGAAATCGAGACAGGTGTCGATCGGGCTGGACTCGCGCCTCTCAGGCAGCATCTTCGCCAGTTCGATCACCAGCTGGCGGGCTCTCGCCGAATTGGCATTCATCTGAGCGATGATCGCGCCGACCTCGACATGATCCTCGCCCTCGCGCCAGCAATCATAGTCGGTCACCATGCCGACCAGCGCATAGGGAAGCTCGGCCTCGCGCGCGAGCTTGGCCTCGGGCATCGCGGTCATGCCGATGACGTCACAGCCCCAGGCGCGGTACATATGGCTCTCGGCCCGGCTCGAAAATTGCGGGCCCTCCATCGCCAGATAGGTTCCTCCCTGGTGCACTGGCGCACCCGCCGCTCGCGCAGCATCGGCGGCCAGCGCCGACAGCCGGGGGCAGACGGGCTCTGCCATCGAGACATGGGCGACCATGCCGGTGCCGAAAAAGCTGCTCGGACGGTGCACGGTGCGGTCGATGAACTGATCGACCAACACGAACTGGCCCGGCGGCAGCTCCTCCCGCAGCGAGCCGATAGCGGAAATTGCCAGGATATCAGTACAACCGGCACGCTTGAGCACGTCGATATTGGCGCGCGCGTTGACATCGCTCGGGCTCAGGCGATGCCCCTTGCCGTGACGGGGAAGGAACACGAACCTATGGCCGTTGAGCGTGCCGATGACGATATCGTCCGATGCCTCGCCGAACGGGCTGTCGACGCGGATCGACTGGGCATCCTCGAGCCCGTCGATCGCATAAAGGCCTGATCCGCCGATCACGCCGATGGTCCACTCGCTCATTGCCTTTTGCCCCTGTAACGCCGGTTCGACCGTCTGCTAGACCAGCTGGAGCGACGCGCAAAGGCTATTCCGAACGGAGCGATGAAATCCATTCGCGGATGAGCGCAACGCCCTCTTCATGCACCATCGATCGGCCGACCTCGGGCATGGCGACTCCCGGCTCGGTCGAACCCATGCGATGGATCATAATCGACTGGTCGGGCTGGCCCGGGTGGATCGCGAACTCACGCCCACCGCTGCCCCGCCCCGCTGCTACCGGGCGCTTGTAGAACCCGGTGGCCGTCCGATCCGCTGCCGCGCCGTAATGGAGGAACAGCCCCGAATTGCTCGCGGATCCGGTGGGGTTGTGACAATGCGCGCAATTGACCATGAGATAGGCGCGCGCACGCTGATCGAGCGTGCCGGTGGAAGCGTCGTTCCAGATCGGTCCGTTGGCGGCGATCGGCGCTGCGGCCCAGTCAATGCGCTTGCGGAACGCCGCAGCGCCGGATGGTGCGAAATCCATGTTCGCCGCGATCGGGCCGATCGGCACCACTGCGCCGGCGGACGAATGGCATTCCTTGCACTGGTTCTTGTTCGGCACAGCATAGCTGATCTCGCTGCGCCGGCCATCGGCCCGGGTCACGGTCACCGGCAGGCGCGTGCCCGCGACCTTCAGATCGGCATCGCTCAGATCGGCGTTCCAGACATAGGGCAAGGCCTCCCAACCGTTTGCCCGGCGGAGCAGGACGCGGGTTTCGATCGGTCGAAAGGCAGCGCCGCTGCCATAGCCGAAGGTCTTGATCAGCGCGCTGCCCACCGGGAACTCGATCCGGCCATCGGCATTGGCGGACATGCGCGCGCCCTGGGGCACGTAAACGAACCGCTGCTTTTCGGCATAGTCGGAAAAGAGCGGGGTACGCAGGCTGTAGGCCACCAGAGCGGGGGCCGGATCGGTCGCACCGGGCCCTGCGAAGAATCCGAACTCCGACAGTTTGCGCGGCAGCGCCGCTTCGGTAATCGCGGAATCGTTGATGACCGCTGGTGCCGGCAGCGCGCTTACCAGCAACGCCGCAGCAACACCGCCAGCCAGGCCTTGCCAGCGTTTCACCGGATGGCCGCTTCCATGGCGTCGGGCATGACGATCTTCGGCAGCGTGGGCGCTGCGTCGCCCGCGAGCTTGGCGAGCGCTGGCTGCGCTGTCTCGATGGGTTGGTCCGATTTCGTCATGCCCAGGTTGAGCACCGGCACATCGTCGCTCGAATAAACCCTGGCTTCGGCCCCGCCCACGCCATCCCAGATAATCGGCGGCACGCTGCCGCCAAAGGCCGATGCGAGCATCTCGCCGCCTGCGAACTGCGGCGCAAATCCGGTCTTGCCATGCGCATTGTCGCTGATGCGGACATTGCGAACCATCGGCTGGTATTTGGCGTCGTCGAATTTCTGCCGATAGCCGATGATCATGATGTTCGACGATCCATTGCCATCGAACACATTGTCGAAAATCTCGATATCGCGATTGGCCATAACCATCACGCCTGTACCGGCGGGGACGCTGGCGACGATATTGCCCTTCGGCGCGAAATTGGGCGTGTCGTTTTCGACCACGACATTGTCGAACACGCGGACATTATGCCCGCCCTGTTGCGGCAGGTTGGGCAGATCGAACACCAGGATGCCGCCGGTATTCTTGGTCGCGACATTGTCATGGACATCGGCGTTGAAGCTGTTCTCGATCTCGATGCCCGCAACATTGAACCGGGCGATCGAATCGCGCACGATGATGTTGCGCGACTGGCCGACATAGATGCCAGCGTCGGACGCGCCGATCACCAGCACCGAATCGATCAGTACATTTTCGGATTCGACCGGGTAGATGCCATAGGCGCCGTTCGTTTCTTTCGGCCCTCCGGTCCATTCGACGCGGATATTGTGACAGACGATATTGTCCGCGCCCTTGGACTTGATCGCGTCCCCGCGGCTGTCCTCGACCGCAAAATCGCGCAGCACCACATTGTCCGACGTGACAAGTAGCCCCTCGCCCGCCGCCAGCTGCCCCTTGAAGCTGAGCACCGACTTTTCGGGACCCGCGCCCTTGAGCGTGACACCCGCGACATCGAGCGAGAGCCCGTCGGTGAGATCGAAGCGTCCTTCGCCCAGCAACACGACATCGCCGGGCTGCGCGAGAATCAAGGCTTCCTGCAACCGCTCCTGCGCACCAGGGCCGGGCGCGACGGCAAGCTCTTTGGCTAGGATCGGCGCCGCCGAGGTCAGGGCCAATACCGATGCAAATCCCACAAAAATCCGCTTCATCACCGTCTCTCCCCGCGTTATGACCTCGCCAAGTTCCTGGCTGGCGTCCCGGCTATCGCGGGATTGGCGGACAGGCTAATCACAAGCTGGATGGAGAACAATATGCGCTGGTCGGCAATCGCCGCTATTTTGGGGACATCGCTGTCCCTCATGGCTGTCCCTGCACAGGCATCCGAATCCATCCAGGGTCAGTGGTACACCAAGGGCAAGCGCGCCGTGGTCACGATCGCCCCGTGCGGCCAGAACATATGCGGACGACTGACGCGGTTCATCGAACAGCCCAAGAATGGCGTGTCGACCGATGTGAACAATCCCGATCCAGCGTTGCGCAAGCGCAAGCTGGTCGGCCTGCCCATTCTCAGCGGGTTCGTTCCCGACGGCAAGAAGTGGCGCGGCAAGATCTACGATCCCGAAAGCGGCAAGACCTACAGGTCGATCGTGACGGCAGGAAAGAATGGAACACTGAGCGTTGAGGGCTGCATCGCGATGTTCTGCCAGGCGCAGACCTGGACCGCGGCGAAATAAGGTATCACGCGGCTTTTGCCAGGTTACATTCTGGCATTTTGACTGTCATTAAACAGTAACATTCAAATCGTGCAAAATGTTGGCGGGCCGGCGCAGTGCTTGCCTCAAAGCCGCTGCCGACCCGCCACTCCATACCTGCTTCCGTTTGCGACCCGGCAGGCCTGAAGAACTCGAATTCATGTCCGGGGTGTTGAGCCCCCACCCGCCTGGTCCTGTTTCAGTGCCAGCTCGCTGACATAGCGATCGGCCTGCCACAGCAGCGACACGGTGGCGCGCAGACCATGCTTGTCGGTACGCCAATAGCCCGCATCGCGCAGCTTCACCGCCAGTTCGCGCAGGCGCAGCCGCGCCTCGGCAATATCAGAATGCGTGCGTCCGGCCGCGGCGTGATCCAAGGCCCTGGCAAGCTTCTCGCTGGCCTCGACAAACGCCTGCTCATCGATTGCAGACACGGCGCGAGAAACGCCCCGCGCAGAATCGGCGGCGTCGGCGGAGTGACTCGGGAATCGGGCGGCGGAATTGGTCATTCCTCCGCTCTAAGGAAAATTGCTCAGAGTTGTAAGTTTATTACCGTAATTCGAACGTATGTAACGAACGGCTCGTCCCGGCGTTACGGTTAACCGGTGTCAAGCGCTGCCTGGGTTCACCAACAGGCCGGGCATGATGATATCCAGAGTATGGTCGGCATAATCGTCGCGCATCTGCTCGGTCATCTCGGACTGACCGAAGCAATGATGCAGCACGAGCCGCGCGGAGAAGAAGCGGTCTGCAGCCCCGGTGACGGTGAAGTAGAACAGGCCCGCATCGATAGGGCGAAAAAGCCCCTTCTGCACGCCTTCCTCGATCAGCCGTTCATAGGCGTTGGAAATCGGCACGAGATAATCGTCGGCGATCTTGCGCGACACTTCGGGTGCGGCATCGCGCACCATCCGCATCAGCAGCCGGTTGAGATAGGGAAAGCGGAAATAGGTTCCGATCACCGCGCGGATATGCACGCGCAACTTCTCGTCCGGCGGCAGGTCCTTGGCGAGCAGTGCATCGAGGCTGTTGACGATGTTGCGCATGTCGCGTTCGAGCAGCGCGAGCATCAGCCCCTGCTTGTTGCCGAAATAATATTTGACCAACGCGCTGTTCAGCCCGGAGCGCAGGGAAAGCTCGCTCAGCGACAGATCGACCTGATCGCCATCGCGCATAATCTGGCTGGCGGCTTCGATCAGCTGGTCGCGCGCATTGAGCTCACTCTCGGGCGCAGCGTTATTCATATCCGGGTTCATCCCACCATGGATAGAATTCCGGCATGTCCGATGCAACCCGGTCGGGATAGTTGGCCGCGCGCTTTTCGAGGAAGCTCGAAATGCCTTCCGCAGCATCGCCCGAACGCGAACGCGTGTAGATGGCACGGCTGTCGACACGGTGTGCGTGCATTGGATGCGGCGCGGACGGAATCCGCCACAGCATCGCCCGGGTCAGCGCGACCGAAACCGGCGCGGTATTGTCGATAATCTCGCGCGCGAGCGCGATTGCAGCGGGCATAAGCTCTTCGGGCGCATGCACCGAACGCACAAGGCCCCCAGCGAGCGCTTCATCGGCGCCGAACACACGCCCCGTCATGCACCATTCGAGTGCCTGTTGCTGCCCGACCAGGCGCGGCAGGAACCAGGACGAAGCCGCCTCGGGCACGATTCCGCGCCGGGCGAAGACGAAGCCGAAGCGCGCGCTGGTCGAGGCCAGCCGCATGTCCATCGGCAACTGCATCGTCACCCCGATGCCGACGGCCGCGCCATTGATCGCACCGATCACCGGCTTCTTGCACTGGAAGATCCGCAGCGTCAGCAACCCGCCACCATCGCGAACGCGTTCGTCGGACAGATCGGTAACCGGATCGTCGCTGGAAAACGGCCCGCCCCCGCCATCGGGGGTCAGGTCTGCGCCTGCACAAAAGGCCCTGCCCTCGCCGGTCACGATCACCGCACGGACGGAATCGTCGGCATCGATCGCGTCAAACGCATCGATCATCTCGGCCATCATCCGGTTGGTGAAGGCATTCATCTTTTCCGGGCGGCTGAGTGTGATCGTGGCGATGCCATCGGCCACATCGTAGCGAATCGTACTATAGTGCATGCCAGCCTCCCGGAAAGGAATAGGCCCCGCCCGACACGCGAGCGGGGCTTTATCGATCAGCGCGGTGCCATGCGGATGCCGCCGTCGAGACGGACATCTTCACCGTTGAAATAACCGCATTCGATCATGGTCAGCGCAAGCTGCGCATATTCCTCCGGGTCACCAAGACGCTTGGGGAACGGAACCGATGCACCCAGCGCATCCTTGACCGGCTGCGGCGCGGCGGCGAGCAGCGGGGTATTGAAAATGCCCGGTAGGATGGTGTTGACGCGGATCGCTTCGCTCGAAAGGTCGCGCGCGATGGGAAGCGTCATGCCGACGACACCGCCCTTCGATGCCGAATAGGCCGCCTGGCCGATCTGGCCATCCTCGGCCGCGACCGATGCGGTATTGACGATCGCGCCGCGATCGCCATCGGGCAGCGGATCGAGCGTCATCATGCCGGCGGCCGACTTGGCGATGCAGCGGAAGGTGCCCACCAGGTTGATCTGCACGATCCAGTTGAACGCATCGAGCGGGAAATGCTTGATGCTGCCGTCTTCCTTCGAGCGGCTGGCGGTCTTGATGGCGTTGCCGGTACCGGCGCAGTTCACCAGGATACGCTCCTGACCGATCGCGGCGCGGGCCTTGGCGAAACCGGCGTCGACGCTCGCATCGTCGGTCACGTTCACTTCGCAGAACACGCCGCCGATCTCATTGGCGAGCGCGGTGCCTTTTTCTTCCTGCAGGTCGAAAATGGCGACCTTGACGCCCTTGGCGGCGAGAGCGCGCGCGGTCGCGGCGCCCAGGCCCGAAGCGCCGCCGGTGACGACGGCGGAAATGGAGGAATCGAGTTTCATTAAGGTGTCTCCTGAAGAATGATCAAATTTCAATCCTCCCCGCGGCGGGGAGGTGGCAGTCCGAAGGACTGACGGAGGGGTAGCGGGATTGTGCCTCGATCGAGGCAATGCACCTCGACGCTTCCCCTCCAATGCTTCGCGGTCCCCCTCCCCGAGCCGGGGAGGAGCGATAAGTCAGCTCAGGCGTTCGATGATCGTGACGTTGGCCTGACCGCCGCCCTCGCACATCGTCTGCAGACCGTATTTGCCGCCGCGCTTTTCGAGTGCGTTGAGCAGCGTCGCCATCAGCTTGGTGCCCGACGCGCCGAGCGGGTGGCCGAGCGCGATCGCGCCGCCATGGACGTTGAGGCGATCATGGCTGGCACCGAGATAGGACAGCCAGGCCAGCGGCACCGGGGCAAAGGCTTCGTTGACTTCATACAGATCGATATCGTCGATCTTCATGCCCGCGCGATTGAGCGCCCGCTCGGTGGCGAACAGCGGTTCCTCGAGCATGATCACCGGATCGCCTGCGGTCACCGAGACATGGTGGATGCGCGCGCGCGGCGTAAGGCCATGGTCCTTCAGCGCCTGTTCGGACACGATCAGCACCGCCGAGGCACCGTCGCAGATCTGGCTGGCATTGGCCGCCGACAGCACGCCGGTCTCGGAGATCGGCTTGACGCCGGCAATGCCCTCGAGCGTGGCGTCGAAGCGGATGCCTTCATCGACCTTGTGCCATTCCTTGCCCTCGGGGGTTTCGATCTCGACCGGAACGATCTCGTTGTCGAACGCGCCCGCCTGGGTCGCGGCTGCCGCGCGGCGGTGGCTTTCGAGCGAATAGGCATCGAGCGCTTCCTTGGTCTGGCCGTGCTTCTTGACGATCATTTCCGCGCCATCGAACTGGCTGAACATCACGCCGGGAAACGCTTCCTCGAGCCGCGCCGACTTGTAGTTGCCCATGCCGGCTTTCATGTAGAGCATTGCGGTCGAGCCCATCGGCACGCGGGTCATGCTCTCGATGCCGCTCGCCAGCACGATGTCCTGGGTACCGCTCATCACCGCTTGGGCAGCAAACTGCATCGACTGCTGCGACGATCCGCACTGACGGTCGATGGTCACGGCAGGGATGCTGTCGGGCAGCTTCGAGGCGAGCACCGCATTTCGGCCCACGTCCATCGTCTGCTCGCCGCCCTGCATCACGCAGCCAGTGATGACATCGTCGATCGCCTTGGGATCGAAATCGTTGCGCGCCGCGATCGCGTCGAACACCGCTGCGCCCAGATCAACCGGGTGAACACCAGCGAGACGGCCGCCGCGACGGCCACCAGCGGTGCGAACCGCATCTACGATATATGCATGAGCCATAGGGCCTCTCCTTGCAGATTGCGCGGCCCGGCGGTTGTTCACGCCGACTCCGCAATGGATTTAATCGAACGGTTAAACAGATGCGGCGAACACGTCAATGCTGTCGCGGCAAAGCTCTCTCTCCTTCAGGGGAGAGATACGGAGCCTTGTCGGCTTGCCGACTAGGCGAAGTTGAGAGGGGCAATGTCGCGCACTCCCCCTCTCCCAACCCTCTCCCCTCAAGGGGAGAGGGCTTTATCGCTCAAGCCACCGCCTTTTCGCGCTTCACCGTGATCACCTGCGGATAGGTGAATTCGAGCAGGCCTTCCTTGCCATATTCGGCACCGAAGCCCGACTGCTTGTGGCCCGCGAACGGTGCGAAGGGCGAAAGGTGCAGATATTCGTTGACCCAGACCGTGCCGGTCTCGAGCTGCTCGGCGACCTTCACGCCCTCTTCCGGATTGCCGGTCCACACCGCACCTGCCAAGCCGTAATCGGACGCATTGGCGCGCTGGATCGCTTCCTCGACGGTCGAGAATTTCATCAGCGGCATCACCGGGCCGAATTGCTCTTCCGCGACGATGCGCGCGTCTTCGGGCGGATTGTCGAGAATGGTGATCGGCACGTAATAGCCGGGGATCGAGGGATCGTGATCGCCGCCCACCAGGAACTTGTAGCCATTGTCCTTGGCATCCTGGATCAGGTCGAGCACGCGCTCATACTGCTTCTTGTTCTGGATCGGGCCGACGGCAGTGCCCTGCTCGGCGCCATCGCCGACCTTCACGCCCTTGGCATATTCGGCGATTGCGGCAGACAGTTCGTCATAGATATCCTCGTGGATATAGATGCGCTTTGCCGCGACGCAGATCTGTCCGGCATTGGTGAAGCTCGACCAGAACAGCTGTTCGGCAACCTTCTTCACATCGGCGTCGGGCAGTACGATCGAGGCATCGTTGCCGCCGAGCTCGAGCGTGATGCGCTTCAGATCCTTCGATGCCGATTCCATCACCCGCTTGCCGGTCGCCGTCGATCCGGTGAAAGTGATCTTGTCGATATCGGGATGCGAGGTGATCAGCGGGCCGAGATCGTCGCCGCCGGTGATGACGTTGAGCACACCCGCCGGCACCTCGTCGGCGATCAACTCGACGATGCGCAGCGTGGCCAATGGCGTGAACGGCGAGGGCTTGAGCACCATCGTGCAGCCCGAAAGCAGCGCGGGCACGATCTTCTGCACCGCCATCATCACCGGGAAGTTCCAAGGCACGATGCCGCCGACGACACCCACAGGAACGCGGCGGGTGCGCGACAGCCGGGTGTCGCTGTCCTCGTTGATCTCGTCCTCAAGGGTGAGCGTCGACTGCGCCGCTGCCATCGCTGCGGCCCCATGGATTTCGCCAGCTGCCTGGGCGTGGGGCTTGCCCTGCTCGCTGGTCAGCAGCCGCATCAGTTCATCGGCATTGGCCTTGATCGCGGCGGAAATCTTCTGAATGACCGCGCGGCGTTCGTCGATCGGCACGTTCTTCCAGGTCTTGAACGCAGCGCGGGCAGCGGCGACGGCACGGTCCAGCTCTTCCTGTCCGCAATCGGGAACCTGGGCGATCACCTGCTCGTTGGCGGGATTGACGACATCGATCCATTTGCCGGGCTTTTCGAGCTTGCCGTTGATGAGGACGCTGTACTGCTGAACCATCGGAACATTCCTTTCCTGTGATGCCGGCCCGGTATCGAACGATCCGGGCTGTTGTCATATAAGTCCGGCGCGCACGCTATACCGGGTGCCCGCCGCAAACCACTGTCAATTCAACTCGGGACAAAGCGGATCGGCAGCGTCTTGGGGCCGCCGACAAAGGTGCTGCTCGCGCGCTGCGGCGTGCCCGCCAGCTCCACGCTATCGATCCGATCGAGCAACTCGTCGAACAGGATGCGCATTTCCAGCCGCGCGAGGTGCAGGCCCAGACACTGGTGCACCCCTGCCCCGAATGCGACATGGCGGTTGGGCCCGCGCGAGGCATCGAACCGGTCGGGATCGGGAAACACCCGCTCGTCATGATTGCCCGAAACATAGCACAGCATCAGCCAGTCGTCCTTGGCGATGCGCTGTCCGCCGATCTCGCAATCCTCGGCCGCCGTGCGCATGAAATGCTGCACCGGCGTGGTCCAGCGGATCGCCTCCTCGATCAGACCGGGCAGCAGGCTGCGGTCGGCCTTGATCCGCGCGAACTGGTCGGGATCCTTGGCCAGCGCCCACATCGCGCCGGCAGTCGAGGCGGAGGTTGTGTCGTGCCCGGCAGCGGCGACAATGATGTAATAGCCGGCGGCATTGCGGTCGCTGATCGGTTCGCCATCGATCACCGCATTGGCGATGACGGTGGCGACATCGTCCTGCGGGTTGGCGCGCCGGTCGGCGGCGAGCTTCATGAAATAGCCCTCGAAATCGCGCACCGCTTCGATCACGAACTGGGTGACCTGCTCGGGCGTCAGTTCGACCGAGCGCGCGCGGTTGAGGTCGGGATCCTCGCCGCCGAACATCTCCTGCGTCAGCTTGAGCATCAGCGGCTCGTCCTCGTGCGGCACGCCGAGGATCTGCATCACGACATGCAGCGGATATAGCGCCGAGACCTGGTGCACGAAATCGCACGTGCCCCCCGTCGCCAGCATCGCATCGACCGATGCACGCGCGATGCCGCGGATCTTCTCTTCCAGGCTCGCCAGGTTCTTGGGCATGAACCAGCTCTGGGTGAGCTTGCGATAGTCCATGTGTTCGGGCGCATCCATGGTGACCAGCGACCGCACCAGATGCGGGCTGCCGCCGGTGATCATGTGGGTCAGCATCTGCACCGCGATCGGCCCCAGCACCACCGATTTGGGCGCATTGAGGAAGCGTGCATTGTCCTTGCTCACCGTCATGATGTCCTCATGCCGGGTGATCGCCCAGAAAGGCATATAGCCTTCCGCCTGGACCAGCCCGACGGGCATATTGTCGCGGGCCCAGCGGAACTTTTCCTTGATGCCGTTCCACTCGCCATAGGCGACGGGATTGACGATGGCCGACGCGATCTCGGGCGGCAGCACGGCGGGGGCTATGGTCGCCATGGATCAGGCTCCTGCCACGGCTTCGGCCTCTTTGGCCTTTGCCCAATATTCGTCGCGCAGCAGGCGCTTGTAGAGCTTGCCGGTGGCGTGACGGGGCAGCTCGTCCCGGAAGTCGATCTGCCGCGGCATCTTCACCCCCGAAAGCGATCCGCGCAAATAGGTGCTTAGCTCGGCCGCGAGCGCATCTCCCGCCTCGGCAAGGTCGAGCGGCTGCACGATCGCGACGACGCGCTCGCCCATATCCGGGCACGGCGCGCCGATCACCGCCGCATCGGCGACCTTGGGATGGCTGACCAGCAGATTCTCTATCTCCTGCGGATAGATGTTCACGCCGCCCGAGATGATCATGAAGCTCTTGCGGTCGGTGAGATAGAGGAAGCCCTCCTCGTCGACCCAGCCGACATCGCCGAGCGTTGTCCATCCTTGCGGATGCGTCGCTTCCTTGGTCTTGCTGGCGTCGTTGTGATATTCGAACTTGCCGCCGCCTTCGAAATAGACGGTGCCTTCGGTGCGCGCAGGCACCTCCTTGCCCTCTTCGTCGCAGATTCGGATCGTGCCGAGCAGCGAGCGCCCGACCGAGCCCTGGTGCGTCAACCAGTCCTCGCTCGAGATAAAGGTGAAGCCATTGCCCTCGGTGCCGGCATAATATTCCTTGAGCACCGGCCCCCACCAGTCGATCATCGCCTGCTTGACCGGCACCGGACATGGTGCGGCAGCATGCACCGCCGATTTCAGGCTCGACACGTCATAGCGCGTGCGCACCTCCTCGGGCAGCTTGAGCATGCGGGTGAAATGCGTCGGAACCCATTGGCTGACATTGACCTTGTAGCGCTCGATCAGCTGCAGCGCGGCTTCAGGATCGAACTTCTCCATCACGATCACGGTGCCGCCCAGCTTGTGCACGCTCATGCACCAGCGCAGCGGCGCGGCATGATAAAGCGGCGCGGGCGAGAGATAGATGCTGTCCGGGCCGAAGCCGAATGCGCCCTGGGCGAGCATCACCAGCGTGTTGCTCGCGGCGATGTCGCCATCTTCCGGCAGCGGCAGACGCACGCCCTTGGGACGTCCGGTGGTACCTGAAGAATAGAGCATGTCAGAGCCCGCGCGCTGATCGGCGATCGGCGTATCGGGCATCGCGGCGATGGCAGCGGTGGCGGAGGCATCGTCCAGATTGACGATCGGCACGTGCGGACAGGCGCTGGCGATCGCTGGCAGATGCGCCCCGAGATAATCGGAGGTGAACAGCAGCTTGGCGCCGCTATCCTGCAGGATATAGCTTATCTCGTCCGCGGTCAGCCGGTTGGAAATCGCCACGAAGATAAGGCCTGCGCGCTGCGCGCCCCAGACGATGTCGAAATATTCCGCCCGGTTCTCCAGACACAGAGCAACGGTGTCGCCGATACCGACACCCTGCTGGCGCAGATACTGTGCGACCTGGTTCGAGCGGCGATCCAGCTCGGCATAGCTTACCTGAAGCCCCGAACCCGCCATGATGATAGCCGGCTTGTCGGCCTGATTCTGGGCGTGGACCGATGGATGCATTGCGACATTCCCTCCTGATCAAGGGAAAGGTCCGTCCCGCCATTCGGCGTGTTCCGTAACGATTCCCGACTACGCAGGCATCATTGTTTAATCGCGCGATTAAAGCAATGGCAAAGCGCGGGGTTGTGCGGCCGACAAACAAAAAGCGCCGGAGAACCGGCGCTTGATGTCAAGATCTGCAAAAATTGCGAGCGACTACTCGGCGGGACCGCCTTGGGCGACCTTGCCGCCATCCTGCATGGCCAGCAGATAGTCGCGCGAGGAGATAAAGGGCATCGGATTGACCGAGTTTCCGGCGATGCGCACTTCATAGTGCAGATGGCTGCCGGTGGAGCGGCCGGTCGAACCCATCAGGCCGATGACCTGGCCCTTGGTGACGCGCTGGTTGGGCTGAACCAGAATTTGCGAGAGGTGGCCGTAGCGCGTCTGGATTTCGCCACCATGGTTGACTTCGACATACTGGCCGTAACCACCGACCCACTGAGCGCGACCCACGATACCGTCGGCGGTGGCATAGATCGGCGTACCGATCGGACCCGCCATGTCGAGACCCTTGTGGCGGGCGCGGCGTCCGGCGAAGGGATCGGCGCGGAAACCGTATTGGCTGGTCAGCTTGAAGGCATCGACGGGCTTGCGCGAGGGGATGGAGACGCGGCCGGTATCGCGGTTCTCCATCGATTTCCAGTCGGCGAACAGGGCGCGGAATTCGGTATCCTGGGCTCCCAGAGCGCCTTCGGTCGAAACCTGCGGCACGGCAGCAGCGATGTCAGTGGCGTTGCCTTCAGCAAAAGCGGGTGATGCAGCGCACAGCAGACCGGCTGTGGTGGTGGTAAGGACCGTTGCGACAATTCTGGTTGCGACCATGAATATTCAGCACCTTGTTGCAAGGGCAACCACCGGGCCGTTCGGACCTTGCGGGTGCCCTTCGTGCTCCGGCGCCTTGTGAAAGGCGGAGCACAAAAACACAAAAATCGTTGGAACCCCTTCCCTCCGATTTCGTTGAACCATGGGTAGATGGAAAGCTTTGTGCACCGCAACCCGCAACCGCCCACCGCGCGTTGAAGCGTCTGGCTGGCGCGTTGAATCGTTTAATCGTGCATGAATGAGACGGTTTTCGGCCCGAATCCGGGCGGCGAAAGCCTCAGAATCGTCCTGCCGCAGCGTCGATCCAAGCCTTCCGTTAACCTTTTGCAGGCCGGAACGATTGGAAATTTTCGTCACGCCAGCAAAAAGGGCCCGCCAAATCGGTTGGCGAGCCCTTGTGGTTAACCATGATTCGCGACGTCTCAATTGGCCCTGGCGGCCTCCAGCACCTCGGCAACATGCCCGGCGACCTTTACCTTGCGCCAGACGCGCACGACCTTTCCATCCTTGCCGACCAGAAAGGTTGACCGGTCCATTCCCATATATTTCTTCCCGTACATCGATTTCTCGATCCACACGCCCATCGCCTCGGCCAACCCGTCGGTCTCCGAATCGCTGGCGAGCGGCACGGTCAGGCCGTATTTCTCGATGAACTTCTGATGCTTTTTCGGCGGATCCTTCGACACGCCGAGCACCGATACCCCTGCCGCCTCGAACTCGGCAAGATGCGCGCTGAACTCCTGCGCCTCCTTGGTGCAGCCGCTGGTGTCGTCCTTAGGATAGAAATACAGCACCAAGGCCTTGCCGGCATAATCGGAGGCGGAAACGCTGCTGCCATCGGGCGCGGTCAGCGCAATGTCGGGGATGGTGTCGCCAATATCGGTCATCGTCTGTCCTTCTCTCTCATGCGCTGGTTGCAGGCGCGCTCGCGCCAAATAGGTGCTGCCAGGCGGTTTGAACACTGGCGCGCGCGCAATCGATCGCTGTGAGCAGCTCCGGCCAGGAGCCGCAGCCGCAGGCCCGCGCCACCAGTGCCTGGCTTGCGGGCGGGGGCTCGCTGCAATCGGGCGCTACCAGACGCAGCGCGACCAGCAGCCGCGTCATCAGGTCATGCGCTTCAGCCAGCGCGGCATCTGCAAGCCCCGCTATAACCAACGCATCGATCGCCTGGCGCAGATCCGGGTGGAAGCCCACCCGGTGGGTCAGTTGCAGCGTGTGGACGATGAACTCCAGATCGACCAGGCCGCCAGGCAGCAGCTTGACGTCGAGCGGACCGAGCGGCTTCTTGTGCGCGGCAATATCCTCGCGCATCTTCAACGCAGCTGCGCGCAGCTCGGCGGCATCGCGCGGGGCATGCAGAACATCGCCAATGATCGCCTCGAGCCGCTCGCGGCTTTCCTGCGATCCGTAAACCACCCTTGCCCGGCACAGCGCCATATGCTCCCAGGTCCAGGCCTGATCGCGCTGATATTCGGCAAAGCTGGCAAACGATACCGCCAGCAGGCCCTGCGCGCCATTGGGCCGCAGCCGCGTATCGACCTCGTACAAAGCGCCTGCCGCCGTCGGCACGGAAAGCGCCGCGATAATCCGCTGCGCAAGCCGGTTGTAATATTGCGTGCTTCCGAGCGGGCGCCTGCCGTCCGATTCCAGCCCGATCTCTCCGCTGAACAGGAAAATGAGATCAAGGTCGGAGGCGTGGGTCAGCGCCCCGCCGCCGAGCCGCCCGAGCGCGAGGATCACCGGCTCGCTGTCGGGCATCCGGCCATGCACCGCGATGAATTCGCTGATGGCGCAATCGGCCAGACGACAGATCGCCGCCTCCGCGACACGGGCATAGCCGCCCGCAATGGCGACCGGATCGTGCCGCCCCTCGATCAGCTGCACCCCGAGGGCAAAGCGCATTTCGCCGACGCGCACGCGCACCGCATCGAGCCGCTGCTGATAGTCGTCGCCCGGCTCCTCGCGGGCGAGGCGTTCGGCAATCTGTTCGACGCTGCCCACCAGATCATAGGCGCTGGCGTCGATCAACCCGTCGAGCAGGTCTCCCCGGCGCGCCAGCGACTCGGCCAGCACCGGCGCATGGCTCAGGATATCGACCAGCGTCTGCATCAGCGCAGGCCGCGCCTGAAGCAGGCGGAACACATTCACCGTGCTGGGCAGCTGCCGCAGCAGATCGTCGAACCGGTTGAGCGCGGCCGCCTGATCGGGCGCATCGGCAAAGGCCGCAAGCAGCGCGGGCAGCACTTCCTCGAACGCCTTGCGGCCCGCTGCGGTGCGCAAGGCCCGCACCGCTCCGCCGCGCCAGCCCTGAATCCGCTCGGCGAGCTTGTCCGGCTGATCGAAGCCGGCGCGATCCAGCGCCTCGGCAAGCAATTCGGGATCGTTGCTCAGTGGAACGACCGCCTCATCGCCCTGACCTCGCTGCGAGGCGATCAGCGCGTCATAGACGGTTGCGACATCCCGTGTCACCGGCTGGAGTGCCGCGATCATCGCTGCACCATCGGTCATTCCATGCAGCCTAGCGACATTGTCGAGCGCCGGCGCGTCAACGGGCAGGCTGTGCGTCTGCTGGTCGTCGATCATCTGCAGCCGGTGTTCGAAGGTGCGCAGCGTGCGATAATGACCCGCCAGTAGCCTCGCCTCATGCCCGGGGATGATCCCTTGATCCTCCAGCGCACCGAGTGCGTCGAGCGTCGAACGCACGCGAAGCGCCGGATTGCGTCCGCCATGGATGAGCTGGTGCGCCTGGGTGAAGAATTCGACCTCGCGAATGCCGCCGCGGCCGCGCTTGAGATCGTAACCCGGACCGAGCGTCTGCCCCTTGTTATAATGATCGCGGATCTGGCGGGTGAGCGCGGCAATCTCGTCGATCGTCCCGAAGTCGAGCGAGCGCCGCCAGATGAACGGACGGAGAGCCTCCATGAAATAGTCGCCGAGCACGCGGTCGCCCGCCGCGGCGCGCGAGCGGATGAAGGCGGCCTGTTCCCAGGTCAGCGCCTGCGATTCATAATGCGACAGCGCCGCATCGACAGGGATGGCCAGCGGCGTGACCTCGGCCGCTGGACGCAGACGCAGATCCATCCGGAAGACATAGCCGTTTCCATCTCTTTGGCTCATCATATCAATCAGTTGCCGCGCAATACGCTGCGCAGCATCGGCCGCCTCTTCGCGTGGTCGGCAGGGCAGTGTCATCGGATCGTAGATGAAGATCGGGTCGATATCCGACGAATAGTTGAGCTCCTGTCCGCCGTGCTTGCCTAGCGCGATGACCGCGAAGCCCCGAGGTTCGGCATCTGGCGTGCGCCGCGCAATGATGTCGGCCAGAGCCGCGTCCAGCGCCTGGTCGGCAAAATCGGACAGGATGCGGGTGACCCGGTCGACGCCGACCAGGCCGGCCAGATCGGCAAGCGCCAGGACCAGCGCAAGCCCGCTCTTGCGACGCCGCAGCGCTTCGGCGACCGGCCCCTCGCGGCCGAGATTGCGAAGATGATCCAGCGCGGCGTCGAGACCCTCCTCCTGGAGGCGGTCGGCAAGGTCGGGTGCGCGCGCCATGGCAGCGGCCAGGAACGGTGCATGGCGTGCGGCGCGCTGACGCGCTTCGGCAAGTTCTGGGTGGACTGGCATGGCGCTGGTGCTAGCCCGGCGCGCGGGCAGAGGCAATCGGGGTGCAGCTGCGCTCAGTCGTCCTCGGCGCTGCGCCCGACCAGCCCGCCGCTCACCCGGTCGACATCGGCCATGATCGCGGCCATCGGGTCGGATGTCCGCTCTGCCCTACCCTCGCTGGCTGCGGTATCCTCGATCAGCGCGGCCAGCGCCGAGCGTCCGCGCGCCACACGGCTCTTGATCGTGCCAAGCGCGACTCCGCAAATGTCGGCTGCCTCCTCGTAGGAAAAGCCGCCTGCGCCGACCAGGATCAGCGCCTCACGCTGGCTTTCGGGCAGCTGCATCAGCGCACGCTGGACATCTGCCAGGTGAAGCTGATCGCCCTGCCCTGCCGGCATCGACAGGATGCGATCGGCGACGACATCGTCCCATTCGGTGGTGAACCGCGCACGCCTGCGCTGCGAGAGGAAGGAATTGCGCAGGATGATGAAGGTCCAGGCGCGCATGTTCGTGCCAGCGGCAAAACGGCCGCGTGCCGCCCAGGCCTTGAGCATGGTGTCCTGAACCAGGTCATCCGCGACATCGCGATTGCCGCTCAATGAGCGGCCATAGGCGCGCAAGTGCGGAATGAGCGACGCAAGCTGGGCCTTGAACGCGTCGTCATCGAGCGGAGGGCCAGTCTCGGGCGAGGCGTCGGCTGTAGTGTCAAACGCCATAGCGAAAAGGCCTGATTTGCGATCGTTCAAGACTGGACAAGCAGCGGTTCGAAAAACCTGACACGCGCCTGTCATTCACACATGTTAACTCTGAAAGCCGCGATACGGAAATTCGTTGCAAATCACAAGCATGGCGCGCGCCGCGCCTGACCGATCCGCTTGCCTGACGCGGACGCAACTGGCAAACAGCCGCGACCAGCGGGCATGGGGCCTGCGCATCCATTTCTCCGGCGAAAAGATCGATCATGTATCTCAAGACCCTGTTCAAACTCGCAGCCGCGCCATTGGCTATACTCGCAGCAAGCCCGTTGGCTGCCCAATCGGTAACGCCTATCGATATTCCCGAGACTGCCCCCCAGCCGATCTCCGAAGCTACGATGAAGGACATTACCCGGATGCTGTCTTCGGATGCGTTCGAAGGCCGGGCGCCCGGTAGCGTCGGTGAACAGAAGACGATCGAGCTGCTCACCGACCGATTTGCCAAGGCGGGGCTCAAGCCAGGCAATGGCGACAGCTGGCTGCAACAGGTTCCGCTGGTCAGCATCGAGGCGGGGAAAATCAGCCCGCTGACGATCACCGGCGGCAAGACGCCGCTCAGCTTCGAATATGGCAAGGACATGGTGATCGGCACCTATCGCGAGGCGCCGACCATCGACATCGCGGGCAGCGACGTCGTGTTCGTCGGCTATGGCATCAACGCGCCCGAAAAGGGCTGGAACGACTATGCCGGGCTCGACGTGAAGGGCAAGACCGTCGTCATTCTGGTCAATGATCCCGATTATGACAGCCCCGGCCTCGACGGCGAGTTCGGCGGCAAGGCGATGACCTATTACGGCCGCTGGACCTACAAATATGAGGAGGCCGCGCGCCAGGGCGCTGCCGCAGCGCTGATCGTGCACGATACCGTGCCTGCCGCCTATGGCTGGGGCGTGGTGGAATCGAGCTGGACCGGCCCGCAATTCTTCGCGCAAAGCGCCGACAAGGGCGCGAGCGAGACCCAGGCCAATGGCTGGATCCAGAAGGAAGCCGCCGAGAAGCTGTTGGCGAGCGCAGGCCAGGACCTGGCGACCCTGAGCACAGCGGCCAAGCGCAAGGGCTTCAAGCCTGTGCCGCTGGGCCTCAAGGCGTCGGTGTCTTTCGCCAATGCGATCGAAACCACGATTTCGAACAACATCATCGGCATCCTGCCTGGCGCCAAGCGTCCCGACGAATATGTGCTCTATACCGCGCATTGGGACCATCTCGGCCATTGCAAGCCCGCCGATGATGGTGACGATATCTGCAATGGCGCGGTCGACAATGCCACCGGCACCGCCGCGCTGGTCGCGCTGGCCGAAGCGTTCAGCAAGGCGGGTGCGCCCGATCGTAGCGTCGTCTTTCTCGCGGTCACCGGCGAGGAATCGGGGCTGCTGGGATCGTCTTATTATGGCGAGAACCCGGTCTATCCGCTGTCCCAGACCGCAGGCGGCATCAACATGGATGCGTTCCTGATGGCGGGCAAGGCACGCAATGTCACCGTGATCGGCAAGGGCAAGTCGCAGCTCGACGATTTTCTCGCCGTCGCGCTGAAAAAGGAAGGCCGGGTGGCCGAAGCCGACCCGATGCCGCAGAACGGCTATTACTACCGCTCCGACCATTTCAGCCTCGCCAAGCAGGGCGTGCCGATGCTGTACATCGATGGTGGCGACGATCTGGTGAACGGCGGCAAACCAGCGGGCGAAGCAGCCGGCAAGGACTATACCGTCAACCGCTATCACGGGCCCAAGGACGAGTATAATCCCAACTGGGACTGGACGGGCGTGATCGACGACCTTTCGCTCTATTACAGCATCGGCCGCAGCCTGGCGATGTCGAAGGACTGGCCGAACTGGGTGGAAGGCGACGAGTTCCGCGCCATCCGCGACAAGAGCCGGGCGGGCCAGTGATCCGATGACGCAGATGATGCCGCCCGAATGGGCTCCGCAGCGCTGGATCTGGATCGGATTTCCGCATCTGGCCGATGAGTGGAACGGCTTTTTGAGCGCTGCCCAGGCGGAGATCGCCGCGTTCGCGCGCGCTGTCGCCGAGAGTGGGCAAGAGGCGCGGCTGATCGTGCCCGATGAAACCCACGCGGCGTTGGCGCGCGAGCTCGCGGGCGATGTGGTGACCATCTGCATGCACCCCTATGGCGATATCTGGTTGCGCGATACCGGGCCGCTCGTCGTGCGGGGACAGGACGGCAATCCCTTCGCCCAGCGCTTCGGCTTCAACGGCTGGGGCGGCAAATATGTCATGCCCGGCGATACCGAGATCGGAGGCCTGCTCGCCGAGGAGGCCGGTCTGGATAGCGCCAGCGCCGATTGGGTGCTCGAGGGCGGCGCGATCGATGTCGATGGCACTGGGCTCGGCGTCACCACCGAGCAGTGCCTGCTCAATCCCAATCGCAACCCGCAACTGACGCGCGCGGATATCGAGGCGCGGCTGAAGCGCGATCTCGGCATCGAGCGGCTGCTGTGGCTCGGCGATGGCCTGATCAACGACCATACCGACGGGCATGTGGACAATCTCGCGCGCTTCGTGGCGCCGGGGACGCTGGCGCTGCCGGTGCCGAGCGGCGCGGACGATCCCAATGCGGCGATCTATGCCAATGCGAAGCTTCGAGCCGAAGCCTTCGGGCTGAAGGTCGTGCCGATCCCCTCGCCCGGCCTGGTAGAGCGTGTCGATGCCGAGGGCGAGGTGAAGGTGCAACCGGCGAGCCATATGAACTTCGCGATCACCAGTCATCTGGTCGTCGTGCCAACTTATGGCACCGCGTCCGACGGTCCGGCGGTTGAAGCCATTGGCGCTTGCTTCCCCGACCGCAGGACCATCGGCCTGCGCGCCGATGCGGTGCTGGCAGGCGGCGGCAGCTTCCATTGCGCCAGCCAACAGATGCCGCTGCTCGATTGATTGGACCTGCAGTGGCAGGTATAGCCAGTCGCAGGACCCGTCCTAAGTTCCCCAGCAACAACCACAAAGAGGATTGCCCCCCATGCGCACCATGATCCTGTCTGCCCTGATCGCAGGCACCGCCCTGCCCCTGATGACCGCTGCGCCTGCCCTTGCAGCCGAGAGCGCCTCTGCCTCCTCGGCGATCGATGCTGCCGTAGCTGCCGATCTGCGCGGCGAGGACAAGGCCCGCGACAAGTATCGCCACCCCAAGGAGACGCTCGAGTTCTTCCAGGTCGGCCCCGAGATGGTCGTCGCCGAATATGCCGCCGATGCCGGCTGGTACACGAAGATCCTCGCTCCGCTGACCGCGACCAGCGGCAAATATGTCGCGCTCGGCGTCTCGCCGATCGCCGCATCGTTCAGCGAACAGCGCAAGGCACAGATGGCGGCCTATCCGACCAGCTATCCCGATCGCGCCGTCAAGGCGACCGGCCTAGCGGCGGACAAGATCCATGCCTATGTGACCAATGCTGTGCCCGCCGAGCTCAACGGCAAGGTCGATCGCATCCTGATCCTGCGCATGCTGCACAACATGAACCGCTGGGGCATTCTGGGCAGCGAGCTCGACGCGATGCACAAGATGCTCAAGCCCGGCGGCATGATCGGCATCGAACAGCACCGCGCCAAGGCCGATGCCCCCGCCGCTTATGCGGATGGTTCGAAGGGCTATCTCAAGGAAGCCGATGTCGTCGCCATGTTCGAGAAGCACGGCTTCGAGCTGGTCGGCAAGAGCGAGATCAACGCCAATCCCAAGGACACCGCCGACTATCCCGATGGCGTGTGGACCCTGCCGCCCAATTATGCGCTCAAGGATCAGGACAAGGCCAAATATGCCGCGATCGGTGAATCCGACCGCATGACCATGCTGTTCCGCAAGAAGTGATGACAGGCTCGCCGCTGGCCATCGGGTTGGTGGCGAGCCTTTGACGCCGGGGGGCGATAATGGGTGCGTTTGTCCTGCGCGCAGTGATTTCGGGCATTCTCGTTGCGATCATCGCCACGGTTTCGCGGCGCAGCCCTGGGCTGGGCGGTCTGATCGCCTCGATACCGCTGGTCTCGACGCTTGGCATGATCTGGCTTTGGAATGACAGCGGCGACCGCGAATTGGTGGCCAATTATGTCTCGGCTGCCTTCTGGTATTTCCTGCCGACACTGCCCATGTTCCTGCTCATTCCGTGGATGCTCCGCTCGGGCGTGAGCTTCTGGCTGAGCTTGGGCGCAGGCTGCGGCCTCACCATCATCTTGTATCTGGGCATGGTCGCGCTCCTGCCCCGCATTGGGATCAACGTTTCGCTATGACCGAGATTACCGTCGCTGCCCTGCAGCTGCCGCTGGGTGGCGGTTTGGCCGAGAATATCGATGCTGTCAGCGATCTCGTCGCGCACGCGGCCGACAAGGGCGCCGACATCATCCTGCCGCCCGAACTGTTCGAAGGCCCCTATTTCTGCCAGGTCGAGGACGAATGCCTGTTCGCGACCGCGCACCCGACCGCCGAGCACCCGAGCGTGCGCGCGATGGCGAAGCTGGCGAAACAGCTCAAGGTCGCGATCCCCACCAGCTTTTTCGAGCGCGACGGACCGCATCATTACAACTCGCTGGCGATGATCGATCCCGATGGCGAGATCATGGGTGTGTACCGCAAGAGCCATATCCCCGACGGTCCAGGCTATGAGGAGAAATATTATTTCCGCCCCGGCAATACCGGGTTCAAGGTCTGGGACGTGTGCGGCACGCGGATCGGCGTCGGCATCTGCTGGGACCAGTGGTATCCCGAATGCGCGCGCGCGATGGCGCTGATGGGCGCGGAGCTGCTGTTCTACCCGACCGCGATCGGATCGGAGCCCTATGATGCCGAGCTCGACACCAGCCGCATGTGGCGGCGCGCGATGCAGGGGCATTCGGTGTCGAACTGCATGCCGGTGATCGCCAGCAACCGCATCGGCACCGAGGGCAATCAGAGCTTCTACGGGCACAGCTTCATCACCAACGAATGGGGTGACCTGATCCTGGAATATGGCGCGGAGGAAACCGGTGTGCTGGTCGCGACGCTCGACCTCGCCCAGGCGCGCAAGCATCGTGCAGGCATGGGCTTTTTCCGTGACCGCCGCCCGCAGCTCTACGGACGGCTGGCCGAGGATATCTGATTGATGAGGCGGGAGCGATGATCCCGCCTTATTCCCCGATTCCGTCCCACATTTCCTTGAGCCTGGCGAAGAAACCCGTGCTTTCCGGGCTTTCCTGACCGGTTTCAGTCGCCTGGAATTCGCGCAGCAGTTCCTTCTGACGGGCGCTGAGCTTGGTCGGCGTCTCGACATCGATCTGGATGACCATGTCACCCGTGCCGCGGCCCTGCAGCACCGGCATGCCGGCGCCGCGCTGGCGCAGCTGCTTGCCCGACTGGATACCGGCGGGAATGCTGATCCGGTGGCGCTTGCCATCGAGCCCGGGAATCTCGAGCTCGCCGCCCAAAGCCGCTGTCGTGATGCTGATCGGGCAGCGCGTGATCAACGTCGTGCCGTCGCGCTCGAAAATGCGATGCCGTGCAACATGGATGAAGATGTACAGGTCGCCCGGCGGCGACCCCTTGGGACCGGCCTCGCCCTTGCCTGACAGACGGATGCGCGTGCCGTTGTCGACGCCCGGCGGAATATCGACCGACAGCGTCTGCTGCTTGTCAACCCGGCCCTCGCCGCGGCAGGTGCGGCACGGGTTCTCGATCACCTGACCGCTGCCATGGCAGTTCGGGCAGGTCCGCTCGACCACGAAAAAGCCCTGCTGCGCCCGCATCTTGCCGCTGCCGCCGCACAGGTTGCAGGTGCGTACCTTGGTGCCCGGCTCCGCGCCCGACCCATCGCAGGTGTCGCAGGTCGCGGCGACATCGATGGTGATCTCGCTCGCCTTGCCATGATAGGCCTCTTCGAGCGTGATCTCCATGTCGTAGCGCAGGTCCGCGCCGCGCACCGGGCCGCGGCGACCGCCTGCTCCGCCAAAGCCGCCGCCGAAGATCGTGTCGAAAATATCGCCGAGATCGGAAAAGCCGCCCGCTGAGCCATGACCGCCACCGCCGCCCGACATCCCGCTTTCGTAAGCCTCATGCCCGAACCGGTCATAGGCAGCGCGCTTCTGGGGGTCCTTCAGGGTGTCATAGGCCTGGCTGATCGCCTTGAACCTGGCTTCTGCCTCGGCATCGCCCGGATTGCGGTCCGGGTGCCATTGCATCGCGAGCTTGCGATAGGCGGACTTGAGCGTGGCATCGTCCGCGTTGCGTGATACGCCCAGGCGCTCGTAATAATCTTTGGCTGTGGTCATGGTCATGGGTCGCGATTCATCATGCAGCGACCGGGCGGGATCGCGACGCCGGGGTGGCCGTAACCACCCCTGCCCCGCAGTCCCGCCCGGCCGGACTGTCGAACATCAATCCGGCAATCAGTTTTTCGCGTCGCCGTCAACTTCCGAGAATTCGGCGTCGACGACATTGTCCTCAGCCGGAGCAGCCTCGGCTGCCGGCGAAGCGGCTGCCGCCTGCTCCTTCTCGTAGATCGCCTGACCCAGCTTCATCGCGGCCTGCGCCAGCGCTTCGGTCTTCGACTTCATCGCATCGGCCTCGCCGCCCTCGACTGCGGTCTTGAGCTCGGCAATCGCAGTCTCGATCTCGCCCTTGACCGCAGCGTCGACCTTGTCGCCATGCTCCTCGAGCTGCTTTTCGGTGCTGTGCAGCAGGCTTTCGGCGTTGTTCTTGGCCTCGGCGGTTTCGCGGCGCTTCTTGTCTTCCTCGGCAAAGCGCTCGGCATCCTTGACCATCTGGTCGATGTCAGCATCGGAAAGACCGCCCGACGCCTGGATGCGGATCTGCTGTTCCTTGCCGGTGCCCTTGTCCTTGGCCGAGACGTTGACGATGCCGTTGGCGTCGATGTCGAACGTCACCTCGATCTGCGGCACGCCGCGCGGTGCGGGCGGAATGCCGACCAGGTCGAACTGGCCGAGCAGCTTGTTGTCCGCCGCCATTTCGCGCTCGCCCTGGAAGACGCGGATCGTCACCGCCTGCTGATTGTCGTCAGCGGTCGAATAGGTCTGCGACTTCTTGGTCGGAATCGTGGTGTTGCGGTCGATCATGCGGGTGAACACGCCGCCCAGCGTTTCGATACCCAGCGACAGCGGGGTCACGTCGAGCAGCAGCACGTCCTTGACGTCGCCCTGCAGCACGCCCGCCTGGATCGCCGCGCCCATGGCGACGACTTCGTCGGGGTTCACGCCGGTATGCGGTTCCTTGCCGAAGAACTCCTTCACGACTTCGCGCACGCGCGGCATGCGGGTCATGCCGCCTACCAGCACGACGTCGTCAATGTCGGCGGCCTTGAGGCCCGCATCTTCGAGCGCCTTCTTGCACGGATCGAGCGTGCGCTTGATCAGGTCGGCGACCAGCTTTTCCAAGTCCGCGCGGCTGATGGTCTTCACCAGATGCTTCGGGCCATTCTGGTCAGCGGTGATGAAGGGCAGGTTCACTTCGGTGGTCTGTGCCGACGACAGCTCGATCTTCGCCTTTTCCGCCGCTTCCTTCAGGCGCTGCAGGGCAAGCTTGTCCTTGGTCAGGTCGATGCCTTCGGCCTTCTTGAAGTCCTCGGCCAGGAACTCGACGAGCTTGGAGTCGAAGTCTTCGCCGCCCAGGAAGGTGTCGCCATTGGTCGCCTTCACTTCGAACACGCCATCGCCGATCTCGAGGATCGAGATGTCGAACGTGCCGCCGCCAAGATCATAGACCGCGATGGTCTTGCCGTCATTCTTGTCCAGGCCATAAGCGAGCGCGGCAGCCGTCGGCTCGTTGATGATGCGCAGCACTTCAAGGCCTGCGATCTTGCCCGCGTCCTTGGTCGCCTGACGCTGGGCGTCGTTGAAATAGGCCGGAACGGTGATGACCGCTTGCGTGACCGTCTCGCCCAGATAGCTCTCGGCCGTTTCCTTCATCTTCTGCAGCGTGAACGCGCTGATTTCCGAAGGCGAATAATCCTTGCCGCCCGCCTTCACCCAGGCGTCGCCATTGCCGCCCTTGACGATGCTGTAGGGCACCAGCTCCATGTCCTTCTTGGTCAGCGGATCGTCGAAACGACGGCCGATCAGACGCTTGACCGCGAACACGGTGTTTTCCGGATTGGTAACGGCCTGGCGCTTGGCCGGCTGACCGACGAGACGCTCGCCATCCTTGGTGAAGGCGACGATCGACGGCGTGGTGCGCGCGCCTTCCGCGTTTTCGATCACCTTGGGCTTGTCGCCGTCCATCACCGACACGCAGCTGTTGGTGGTGCCAAGGTCGATACCGATTACTTTTGCCATAATGCTTTTCCCACGTAACTTTCGATATGCAGATGAAAGAATACGAACCGCCGTCATGCCCCCAAGCATCCGGCAATTCCGTCCCCGTCGGCGGATATAGGATGGCTTTCGCTTGGCACAAGGCATCGCAGTATCTACATCACGGCCATGGCCGATCCGGCCCGTTCCGGCACAGGATGATGAGGGAGAATTCGCCGATGCTGCGCATAGTTACGCTGATGGTCACTGGGCTCGCGCTGGCCCTGCTCGCCGCGTGCCAGCCGCCCGCACAGCTGCTGGTCGAAAAGGCCTATGTGAAGCTCTCACCGGTCGAGGGCAGTCCTTCGGTGCTGTATTTCACCATCAAGGGCGGTCCCAGCGACACCGTCCTGCGTTCGATCACCTCGCCGAACATCCTGCGGCTCGAAATGCACGAGACGGTCGAGGAGAACGGCATGTCGACGATGAAGCCGATCACGGCAGTCGCGGTGCCGACGCGCGGCAAGGTCGAGTTCGAGCCGGGCGGTAAGCATGTGATGGTCTGGGGCTTCGACAATGCCTCGCGCAAGGCGGGCAAGGCGACCTTCCTGTTTTCCTTCTCCAATGGCGAGAAGATCGAGGTCGATGCGACGCTCAATGCGATCAAGCCCGAAGACGGCATGGCCCATCACTAATGGCAACCGCGCCGATCGACCGCCCCCTGACAAAGACGGAGATCGATCTGTCGCGTTCGGTATTCGGCGACGCGATCGCTTATGATCGTGTGCGCATAAGGCTGAAGAAATGGATATTCTTCCAGCCCAAGCGCACGATCATGGCGCCGATGGGGCATATCCATTTCCATCCGGGCGGCAGCGCCTATTGTGACGATTTCAGCTGCGCGAGCCTGTCGCGCCAGGCGCTTTTCATCCACGAGATGGTACATGTCTGGCAGTATCAGCAGGGCATCTTCCTGCCGCTGAAGCGCCACCCGTTCTGCCGCTATGACTATGCGATCAAGCCGGGCCAGCGCTTCAGCAAATACGGTATAGAGCAACAGGCCGAACTCGTACGCCACGCTTTCATGCTGCGCCAGGGCGCCAAGGTACCGGGGGCGCCGTCAATCGAGACCTATCGGCAGATTGTGCCGTTCCCGGTCTGACACACCTTTGATTTACCCCGTCACCCCGCAGAAGCGGGGGTCCCGCTTCTGCGCAGCCTTGGCCAAAAAGCGGGATTCCCGCGTTCGCGGGAATGACGGGTCAATTTGCGCTGAGGGCGATCAATCCGGCTTCTTCGCCACCGCGACCAGCGCCGGGCGGAGCAGGCGGTCCTTGATCATGTAGCCGGCCTGAAGTTCCTGCACCACGGTGCCGGGCTCTGCCTCGTCGCTGGGCAGTTCGATCATCGCCTGGTGCTGGTTGGGATCGAGCGGCAGGCCGATCGCGGCGATGCGCGAGATACCATGCTTGCCGAACACGCTTTCGAGCTCGCGGCCCGTCGCTTCGAGACCGACGACCAGCCCCTTCCACGCCTCGTCATTGCGCGCATCTTCCGGGATCGCCTGCAGCGCGCGCGTCAGATTGTCCGAGACCGAAAGGATGTCGCGGGCAAAGCCGGTCGCGGCATAAGCGCGGGCATCCTGCGCGTCCTTTTCCAGACGGCGGCGCACATTCTGCGTGTCGGCGCGCGCATAGAGCACGTCCTGCTTCGCTTCGGCGAGCTGCGCTTCGAGCGCGGCAATGCGCTCTTCCAGCGCCGCCTGGCCATCGCCCTGTTCCTTCAGGCTGTCCGGCACGCCCTCGAGTTCGGCGGCCGCTTCGGCGTCGATATCGGCGGATTTGCTGGTGTCGTTCTGCGTCACGGTTTCGTCCTGAATCACGGTGTTCCTGCTCATTTCAACAATCGGGTCAGGCTCTGCGCGGTAAAGTCCACCATCGGCACAATACGCGCATAATTGAGGCGGGTGGGGCCGATGACCCCCACCACGCCGACAACACGGCCCTCGCCGTCACGATAGGGCGCCGCTATCACGGATGACCCGGAAAGCGAAAACAATTTGTTTTCCGCTCCGATGAAGATGCGGGCCGATCCTGCCTCGCGCGCGCTATCGAGAAGATGGGCAATGTCCTGCATCGCTTCAAGCTCGTCGAGCAGGCGGCGCACGCGTTCCAGATCCGCCACCGCCTCATTGTCGAGCAGGTTCGCCTGTCCGCGCACGATCAGCACCGGACGATCCGACCCGTCGCGCGACCACATGGCGAGCCCGCGGCGGACAAGGTCCGAACTCGCATTGTCCAGCGCAGCCCGCTCGCTGAGAATCTCGGCCTCAAGAGCCGCCAGCGCCTGCGAAAGACTGCGCCCCGAAAGCCTGGCACTGATGAAATTGCCTGCCTGGACCAGCATGCTGTCCGTCACGCGTCGGTCCATTTCGAGCACGCGGTTTTCGATGCTGCCGTCATGCCCGACAAGCACCGCCAGTACCTGGTTGTCCGAAAGCCGCACGAAGTTCATCTGGCGCAGCACCGGCTCGCGACGCGGCACCATGACGATCCCGGCGCAGGCGGACAGGCCCGACAGCGCCTGGGTTGTGGCGGCAAGCGCAGCTTCGATCGGCCCGGTGCTTTCCAGCTGCTTCTCGATTGCCGCACGCTCTTCGGCCGAAGGCTCGGCGACCTGCATCATCCCATCGACAAAGAGCCTGAGACCCTGCTCGGTCGGCATGCGCCCCGCACTCGTATGCGGTGCAGCGAGCAGGCCAAGTTCCTCGAGGTCCTGCATCACGTTGCGGATCGAGGCTGGCGACAGATTGACCGCCGACGTTTTCGAGATCGTGCGCGATCCGACCGGCTGACCGGTTTCGAGATAGCTCTCGACAACAATGCGGAAAACGTCGCGCGCGCGGTCGTTCAGTTCGGTGAACGGACTGGTCATGCTCGCAAACTAGGGAGAACCGCCCCCGCTGCCAAGATGGCATGCATGGTGGCAGTCACACGCCCAGACCGCCACGCTGCTCGACCATCGCGAACCAGCCGCACACCTTGGCAAAGGCCGCATCCGACAGATCGACGAACATCCGCCGCGCATCGGCAGGATCGGCGCGACGCTCGAGCAGCCCCTGATCGGTCATCATGCGGACCCAGCGCAACGCCGTGGTCGGTGGCACGGCGGCGGCAATGCAGAGGCTGGAAACCGAAACCTGCCTCTTCTCGATCCGCGATGCCGTCAGATCGAGCAAGATATCCCACGCAGGGTCGGCGAAAAGATCGGACCGGAAAAATCGGTCGCGCAAACGTCGCATCGCGATGAGATGACGAATGCGCTGCGCGCTGGGTGGCTTGGCCGGTATCGGGTCGAGCGGCTCTTCGGCCTGGTAGGCAAGGCTACGATCGGCGAGCGACGCGCCGTCCCCGTCGTCACCGCCCTCTTCCGAAAGTGCGCCGAGCTGTTCGGCCAGCCGCGCAAGTTCGCTCGCCAGCGATTGGAGCCGTGCGCGTTCGTCGCTGCTGGGATCGCGCGCCTGCCGGGTCTGTACCAGCGCGGCGAGCTCGGAAAGCTCGGTCGCCATCAGCACGGGATTGCTGCCGACGACAAAGCGGACACTGTGGCCCGCCAACACGGCGTCAGCAGCGTCCATAGTCTCCAGGCTGACCAGTGCGAGCAATCCGCAGTCCGTTGCAAGCGCGGGAAGCACCCCCGGCACCTGCAAACGCCAGTCAAGCACCAGTATATCCGCGGTTTCGGCCTGATCTATGCTGAAACCTATGGCGCGCCATCCTGCTGCGTCCACCAGCGCTGCGGTTTCCGCACTGTCGGTGACGAGCGTCAATGGGGGGCGGGAAGCCGCAGGCCAGTTGGTAAAGCGTAGCCCTGCGTCTTCTGACATGCCTGTCCCAGCCCCCCTGGATTGCCTCAATCCGCGAAGGGATCGCGGACCAATATGGTATCTTCACGCTCGGGTGAGGTCGATACCAGCGCCACCGGACACTGGATCAGTTCCTCGACACGCTTGATATACTTGATGGCCTGAGCGGGCAGGTCAACCCAGCTGCGCGCGCCGGCGGTCGATTCGTGCCAGCCTTCCATTTCCTCGTAAATGGGCTGCACCGCCGCCTGGTCGCCCGCGTGCGCCGGGAAATAATCCAGAACCTTGCCGTTGAGCCGGTAGCCGGTGCAGATCTTGAGCTTGGGAAATCCATCGAGCACGTCAAGCTTGGTGAGCGCGATCCCGGTCACCCCGGCGACGGCACAGCTCTGCCGCACCAGCGTCGCATCGAACCAGCCACAGCGCCGCTTGCGCCCTGTCACCGTGCCGAATTCATGGCCCCGCTCGCCGAGCCGCTGGCCGGTTTCGTCCTCGAGTTCGGTCGGGAACGGACCCGATCCGACGCGGGTGGTATAAGCCTTGACGATGCCGAGCACGAAACCGCTCGCCTGCGGACCCAGCCCGCTGCCGCCCGAAGCCGAGCCGGTGATGGTGTTCGACGACGTCACGAAGGGATAGGTGCCGTGATCGACATCGAGCAGCACACCCTGCGCGCCTTCGAACAGCATCCGAGCCCCTGCGCGGCGGATCTCGCCGAGGCGCTTCCATACCGGTTGCGCGAACTCGAGCACGAACGGTGCTATCTCGGCCAGTTCGTCGACGAGCTTCGCCCGATCGATCGGCGGTTCGCCGAAACCGGCGCGCAGCGCATCATGGTGCGCGCACAGCCGGTCGAGCTGCGGATCGAGCGCATCGAGATGCGCAAGGTCGCACACGCGAATAGCCCGCCTGCCGACCTTGTCCTCATAGGCCGGGCCGATACCGCGACGTGTGGTTCCGATCTTGCCCTGGCCGCTCGCATCCTCGCGCAGCGCGTCGAGATCGCGGTGAAAGGGAAGGATCAGCGGGCAATTATCGGCGATCGCGAGGTTGTCCGGGGTGATCTCCACACCTTGGCCGCGCAGCTTCTCGACCTCGTCGCGCAGCGCCCAGGGATCGAGCACCACACCATTGCCGATGACGCTGAACGTGCCGCGCACGATCCCCGAAGGCAGCAGCGACAGCTTGAAGACCTTTTCACCGATGACCAGCGTATGCCCCGCATTATGGCCGCCCTGGAAGCGGATCACCGCATCGGCCCGCTCTGCGAGCCAGTCGACGATCTTGCCTTTGCCTTCATCGCCCCATTGGGCGCCGATCACGGTTACATTGGCCACAAACCAACCCTTTTTGATGGTGGAGCGCATGGGGCCGCCACGCGCAAAGCGGGGCTGTCCTAGTGACGCCAGGCGCTGGCGTCCAGTCCGTTGCGCCCATCCGCGATACAATTTGATGCACTTCGAGGATGGACCTTCGCGAACCGGTCGCGGCAAATTGCCTCGAGGCAAGGGTTGGAGGACGACGCATGCTGAAGAAAGGACTTGTCATTCTGGGCGCGGGTCTGCTGATCGCGCCGGTACTGGCGCAACAGGCGCGCGAAGGCGGACGCATGTTGTCGCGCGAATGCCGCCGCGAGGTCGTGCAGCTCTGCGGTTTCAACCGCGGCGAGATGCGCGAGTGTCTGCGCGAGAAGAAGGACCAGCTGTCGCAACCGTGCAAGGGCGAGATGATGCAGGCGATGGCCAGGCGCATGCAGCAGAGCGACACCAGCGCCGAAACGACCGCCCGCGCCCGGACCATCGCCTATGGCAGCGATGCGGCGCAGAAGCTCGACCTCTACTCCCCTGAAACAGCGCGCCCGGCCAGCGGCTATCCGGTCGTGGTCTATGTCCATGGCGGCGGGTGGAGCAAGGGCAGCAAGGACATGGTCCAGCAGAAGCCCGATTTCTTCAACGCGCAAGGCTGGGCCTTCGCCTCGGTCGGTTATCGCCTGCTGCCCGAAGCGCCGGTCGAGCGGCAGGCGGCGGATGTCGCCGCTGCGGTTGCCCGATTGAAGCGCGACGCCGCGACGCTGGGCATCGACGCCAACCGGATCGTCCTGATGGGCCATAGCGCCGGGGCGCACCTTTCCGCGCTGGTCGGCACCGATCCGCAATGGCTGGGGCCGGACATGACTGACCTGTCCGGCGTCATCCTGCTCGACGGAGCCGCCTATGACGTCGCCGAACAGATGCGCCAGGGCAGCTTCATGACCAAGCGCACCTACGAGCCCGCCTTCGGCACCGAACCGGCCCGCCAGGCCAGGCTTTCGCCGACGCTCCACGCCGCCGCCCCGAATGCACCGCGCTGGCTGATCCTCTACGTTTCGAGGCGGGCCGACGCTACCGCTCAATCCCATGCGCTGGGCCGAGCGCTGCAACAGGCCGGCGCGAAGGTTCAACTCGAGGGCGTGGACGGGGAATCGCACATGACGATCAACCGCGAACTCGGCCAGCCCGGCAACCCCCAGACCCGTTCGGTCGAGGCGTTCCTGAAATCCCTCTAGATCGCGACGGTATCCTGTCCCATCAGGCGGTGCGTGCAGCCCAACGCAGCAGCATCGTCCTCGGCGGTGATCGCGGCAACCGTACGCCAGCCGATCGCGCGCAGACGCGCCGCCGTGCCGCGATCATGGCCCAGCGGAAGGAACAGCTTGCCCGCGCCTGCGGCTTCGCCGACACCGCCCAGATCGAGCAGTGCGTCGGGATAGAGCGAGAAGCCGGTCGCGACCTCCTCGCCGCCTTTTCCGTTCGGGATGGCATAGGTGCCACCGCGACCCAGCGCGCCGGGGCAGCCGTCGGCATAGAGCGAAAAGCCGAACCAGCTCTGATATTCGAAGCCGTGGCGCTCGGTCGGATCGAGCGTGACCGTCACCGTGTCGGGCAAGGCAGCCGCGATCTCGCGCAGCGCGCGAATGCGGCTGGCCAGCGCGCCGCCGGCATCGATCGCCGCCAGTGCGTCGATCGCGGCCTCGAACGGCCCCATAGCGTAGAGCAGCGGCAGATAGGCGTCCGCGCCCAGCGCAGTCAGTCCGCCGGCATCCTTCATGTCGAGTTCGCGCCGGACCGCTCCGATCATGCCTGGCGGCAAGGGAAACGCACTGCTGGCGAGCGTATCGACCAGATCGGGCAAGGTCAGGTCGACGGTGATGCCGGTGGCACCCGCCTGGACCAGCGCCTCGATCGCAATCCGCACCACCTCCTGCGCGGCGGCGATATTGTCATGCCCGATCAGCTCCGCGCCGATCTGCAACCGCTCGCGTTCGGGCGCGAGCTGGTCGGACGCGATCCGCAGCACTTGCCCTGCATAGCTCAGTCGCAGCGGACGCGGCGCCGACGCCATCAGCGTCGTCGCGACGCGCCCCACCTGCACAGTAATGTCCGAGCGGATGGCGAGCGTGCGCATCGAGGAGGGATCGACCATCCGGAAAAGATGCTGACGCCCCGTGCCTTGCATCCGCGTGGCGAGCGAGCGCTCATATTCCACCAGCGGCGGCGACACCCGGTCATAGCCATGCGCGGCGAAAACCTGCATCGCGTTGCGGGTCAGCCAGGCAGCCTGTTCGGCGCGCGGGGGCAGCAGATCGGCGAGACCTGCGGGAAGGATATCGGGATTCGCTTCAGACATGCCGCTGCGCTTAGACGATAAGCGGCGCGGGGAAAACCGTGCAGCGGCGGTTGGAATCAGACAGTCAGGATCAGGCGGCTTTGAAGCCCGCCGTGTTAACCATCGCATCCTTGATGGCAAAGGCATCGCGCGCCCAGTTGGTGCTGTGCGGCACCTTCGTACTAGCATCGATCGTTGCGTCCTCGATCAGCGGGAACAGCTCGGCCTCCTCGCGGTCGACGCGAGCGAACATGATCAGGACGCGCTGCTTGGCCTTGTGCCGGTATCCATGCCAGTCGGCGGCAATGCGCTCCTGCGTCCAGTATTTGCCCTGTTCGACATAGTCGCCGAACAGCGAGGACAATTCCTGCTGAAAGCACTCGCCCTTTGCACGGACATCGGGCCGTGGGTCGTTGAGCAGCTTGGCATAAAGATAGCGGTCTTCGAGCGCGAGATGCTGCATGACATGGCTGCTGAGACGCCAACGTCTTTCCGCCAGTTCCTGCGGGTCGGGCATTTCAGGAAGGTCGAGCAGGGCGATCAGACTTTCGCCCATCTGCCGCAACACGGCGTGATCGTGCAAAAACTTGTCGAGCATCAAGCGGCTCCTTCAGGAGAAGCTGACAATAGCACCGACATATTAAGTCCGTGTAAACGATTGCGAGCGGATCGCTCTTGGTTCTGCGAGCCTGCGGAGCGGCAGAGCCGCCCCGCAGGCCGAATGCAGACGATCAGGCTGCCGAAGACAGGCGCACAGCCGCCATCTTGCCACGACGATCCTGTTCCAGCTCGAAGTTCACGCGCTGGTCGCGATCGAGCGTGTGCATGCCCGACGCTTCGACCGCGCTGATGTGCACGAACGCGTCGTTGCCGCCGTCATCGGGCTGGATGAAGCCATAGCCCTTGTCGGCGTTGAAAAACTTTACGGTGCCAATAGGCATAGTCATTTCCTTAAGAGTAGAACGCGGCAGGCCACGAATGTTGTGGACAATCCTTGCCGCGCGGTTGGAGCCGGAAGTTCGATTGCGACCCCTGCAACGCCCGGCTCCGGCCATTGCGAGGGAAGAAGAGCGCATCCATGAAGGACACGCTCCGATGGCTTCAGCAGGGCAGGAAGCTGCCGGGCTGAGGGTAAGCGTGGACGTGCAATTGCGCACGATGATGCCGCACATGCCCGCGCTGCGCCTCGCGCTCGCCGCCGGTAGGAGCGTAAAGCGCGCGCAGTTGCGCGATGTGGAGATTCTGGAAGAGCTGATTGATATCGGGCAAGGCTGTCGCTCAATTTGCTGTACAAGCAAGAGCGTGGAGCAGCGATGCCGCAGGTCTCTCAGTCGCGCGTAGGCTTGGGATCAGGATCGCACGATGACGAAGCTATAGCAGCAAATGCTGCAGAAGTCGCATGGCAATTGCAGAAATCGTGCATTGTGCGACGAATGGCCTATTCCGCTCCCGGGGGTTTGCCAAAGATGTTCACATCGTCTGGGCCGATCCAGCCGTTCATGTAATTGGCATAGAACAGGCCGAAGGCGGCTGCGGAGATCACGGTGGTGATCGCCATGACCTTGAGCGGCTTGAAATTGGCCGGCGCACTGTCGGCCTGGCCGCGCACTTTCTCGACACCCAGCTCGTCCGCCGTGCGCACACCAAAAGGCATCACGACAAAGGCCGTGATGACCCAGAAAAGCAGATAGATGGCAAGAATGCTCGTCCAGCTCATGTCGATATGCCCCTGATGGCCGCGCTCAAAATGGGTCAGCCCGCCTCGATCATCAAGACCGTAACCACGGGCTTCTTGCCCGTCCAGCGGGTCGCCGCGCGGCGCACGGCAAGGCGGATCGCCTCCTGCACGTCATCGCTCGTTTGCGGTCCCCGCGCCTTGCCCTTGCCCTTTGAAGCGGGCTTTTCAATCGCTTCGCGCACGTCCTCCACTGCCTCGGCAATGAAGGCGTCGAGATCATCCTCGACCGGCAGACCCAGCGGACGCAGCACCGGATCGCCGACCAGGCGGCCCTTGCTGTCGAGCGCGACCGCCACACTCACCTGCCCGTTCAGCGCCAGCTTGCGCCGCTCCCCCATGGTCAGGCCATCGGCGGGCAGGATGACATCGCCATCCAGCACCAGCCGTCCGGCGCGCTCGTGCCCGATCACGCCGGGTTCGCCCGGTGCCAGCCGCACCAGATCGCCGTTCTTCTGGACGACGGCATGCGGTATGCCGAGCTCGAGCCCGAGCCGCGCCTGTTCAGCCATGTGGCGCATCTCACCATGCACCGGCACCAGCACCTTCGGACGGATCCAGCGGTACATCTCTGCAAGCTCGGGACGTCCGGGATGGCCCGAGACATGAATGTCGGCCTGGCGATCGGTGATCATCTGGATGCCGTCCGCTGCCAGCCGGTTCTGGATGCGGCCGATGGCGATTTCGTTGCCCGGAATGACCTTGGACGAGAAGAGCACGGTATCGCCCTCTTCCAGCTTGATCTGGTGATTACCCTCGGCCACGCGTGCCAGCGCCGCGCGCGGCTCGCCCTGGCCGCCGGTCGCCACGACCAGTATCTCGCGCCGAGGCAGGCCCATGGCGGTGTCGAAATCGACGAGTTCGGGCAGATCCAGCAGATAGCCGTTCGCCTTGGCCACCGCGATGATGCGATCGAGCGAGCGGCCGGCGACGCACAGCTGGCGGTTGGTCGCACGCGCCACCTCGCCCAGCGTATGCAGCCGCGCGACGTTCGAGGCGAAGGTGGTGATCAGCGCACGACCTTTCAGCGGTTTGACCGCCGCGATCAGCGCATCGCGCACCTCGCCTTCGGAGCCCGAGCTTTCCGGATTGAACACGTTGGTCGAATCGCAGACCAGAGCGAGCACACCCTCGTCGCCCAGCTGGGTGAGCGCTTCCGGGGTAGAAGGCACGCCGATCAGCGGCTCGTCATCGAGCTTCCAGTCGCCGGTGTGGAAGACGCGGCCATAAGGCGTGTCGATCAACAGCGCATTGCCCTCGGCAATCGAGTGCGCGAGCGGCAGATAGCGGAAGCCGAAGGGGCCCAATTGCAGGCTGCCGTCATTCTCGACGACATTGAGCGTGACGTCGTTGACCAGTCCCTGCTCCTCGAGCTTGCGGCGGATCAGATCGGCGGTGAAGGGCGTCGCGAACAGCGGCACGCCCAGGTCTGCCGCCAGATAGGGCAGCGCGCCGATATGGTCTTCATGCCCATGCGTCAGCACGATCCCGAGCAGATCCTCGGCGCGCTCCTCGATGAATTCCAGATCGGGAAAGACCAGCTCGACACCCGGATAGGCGGGGTCGCTGAACGTCATGCCCAGATCGACCATGACCCATTTGCCGTCACAGCCATAGAGATTGGCGTTCATGCCGATCTCGCCCGACCCGCCAAGGGCCAGGAACAACAATTCTTTACCGGGTGTCATCTGGTCAAAAAGCCCTTTCGGCGATCATGGCCAGCCCCTGAAGCGTCAGGTCCGGCTCGACCGCATCAAATATCGTCGTGTGCCGATCGAACAGCACTGCCAGCCCGCCGGTGGCGATCACCTTGGCGGGGCGACCAATCTCGGCGCGCATCCGGGCAACCAGCCCTTCCATCATCGCGACATAGCCCCAGAAGACGCCGATCTGCATCTGGTCTTCGGTATTGCGCCCGATCACCGATCCGTCGGTATCCGGAATCTCGATGGCGATACGGGGCAGCTTGGCAGCGGCGCTCACCAAGGCATCGAGCGACAGGTTGATGCCTGGTGCAATGATGCCGCCCTTGTAAGCGCCGGTATAATCCACGACGTCATAGGTGGTTGCGGTGCCAAAGTCGATGACGATCAGATCGCCGGGGTGCAATGCGTGCGCGGCGATCGTGTTGACCGCTCTGTCCGCCCCCAGCGAGCGCGGCTCATCGACATCGATCTGGATGCGCCAGTCCGCCGGCTCCACCCCCGCGACCAGCGGCTCGACATCGAAATACTTGCGCGAGAGCATCTGCAAGTTGTGCAACGCACGCGGCACCACCGTCGAGATGATCACATTGGCGATGTCCTGCCGGACAAAGCCCTCGATTGCGAGCAGCTGGTTGAGCCACACCGCATATTCGTCCGCTGTGCGCCGGGGGTCGGTGGAAATTCGCCAGCGCGCCTTGATCGTACGGCCGTTGAACAGGGCGAACACGGCATTGGTGTTGCCGACATCAATCGCAAGCAGCATTTCGCACACCCCTCGTTAGAAACCCTGTGGTATCAACCGACAAGATCGACATCTCCGGCGCTGATCGTCTCCGATCGACCGTCGGCCAGGCGCAGTCGCAATGCGCCATCGGCGGCGAGGCCATCGAAAACCCCTTCCAGGCGATCATCAGTTCCGCGCTGGACCGCCATCGCTTCGCCGGGCTTATGCGCGGCGGCGCACCAGACATCAAGCAGCGTTGCAGACGTCACCGAACGCCATTGCGCGAGGCGGGCAGCGAACCGATCGGCAAGCAGCTCGATGACTGCAGCCGCATCGATCTGCGCCATGGCGCCCAGATCGCGCAGGCAGGTAACCTTGCGTCCCGGAACATCCGGGGCGAGCGCGACATTCATGCCGATCCCGACCACGACCGCATCGGCTCGCCGCTCGAGCAGGATGCCTGCAAGCTTGGCGCCTTCGACATGCACGTCATTGGGCCATTTCAGCCGCGCGCCACAATCGGGCAGGATCTGCAGCACGGTATCATGCACCGCGAGCGCGGTGACGAAGGCGAGCAGGTGCGCGGGCGGATCGTCAGGGCGAAGCCGCACGAGCGTGCTGCAGTAAAGATTGCCGATCGGGCTCAGCCATTGCCGGCCAAGCCGCCCCCTGCCCCCGTCCTGCTGCTCGGCACGCAGCCACAGACCCTCGGGCGCGCCCGCATCGGCGCGCGCCATCATGTCGGCATTGGTGGAGCCGGTCAGCGCGACCGTTTCGATCACGCTGCCCAGAACAGTGCCTTGGCTGCGCCTGCCGTGACCGGGCTGAGCGCCAGCGTCGCAAAATAGCCGAGCGGCGACACGAACAGAGCGGTCAGCGTCACCAGCGCCATGCGCGCGGCGGAATCGCTGGGCGCGATGACGTCGGCAGGTTCGTCAAAATACATGACCTTGACGACCTTGAGATAATAGAACGCGCCAATCACCGAGGCCGCGATACCGATCGCGGCGAGCGGGATCAGCCCGGCAGCGACCGCAGCGTCGAACACCACGAACTTGCCCCAGAAGCCGAACAGCGGCGGAATGCCCGCCAAGCTGAACATGAACACGGCGAGCGCCGCTGCCAGGCCCGGACGCGTCTTCGACAGTCCGGCAAGCTTGGCAATCTCTTCCACCGGGCGGCCTTCGCGATCGTTCAGGTCGAGAACGCAGATGAAGCTGCCCAGCGTCATCGCGACATAAATGATGAGATAGGTCATCATCGCCGACGCGCCTTCGGGCGTGCCGGTGGCGAGGCCGATCAGGATGAAGCCAACATTGTTGATCGACGAATAAGCGAGCAGGCGCTTGATATTCTGCTGACCGATCGCCGCGACACCGCCGAGGATGATCGAGGCGAGCGCCACGAAGATCACGATCTGCTGCCACACCGCCTGCTGGCCACCGAACGCCTCGATCGCAACGCGCATGGTCAGCGCCATGGCGGCGACCTTGGGGGCGGTGGCAAAGAAGGTCGTCACCGGGGTCGGCGCGCCTTCATAGACGTCGGGCGTCCACATATGGAAAGGCACCGCGCTGATCTTGAACGCCAGGCCCGACAGCACGAAGACGATGCCGAACAGTGCGCCGGTCGACACGCCATCGGTGAACGCCGTCTGGATGCCGATAAAGCTGGTCGTCCCGGTAAAGCCGTAGAGCAGCGACATGCCGAACAGCAGAATGCCGCTCGCCAGCGCGCCGAGCACGAAATATTTGAGGCCCGCTTCTGCCGAGCGATCGTCGCTGCGCAGGAAGCTTGCCAGCACATAGGCGGCAAGGCTCTGCATCTCGAGCCCGACATAGAGCGTCAGCAGATCGACCGCCGAGACCATCAGCCCCATGCCGATCGACGCGAACAGGATGAGGATCGGATATTCGGGGCGCATCAGATTGCCGCGCGCGAAGAATTTGGGCGCAACGATGATGCAGCCGATCGCCGAAAGGAACACCAGTATCTTCGACAGCGAGGCGAAGCGGTCCATGCGGTACTGGCCGTAAAACGCGTCGGCGCCTTCAGCAAACGACGGGTTCAGCAGGAAGTTGAACGACAGCGCGAGTGCGCCGAACAGAGCGACTACGGTCAGCACGCTCACCAGCCGCGACGACTGCACGCCGCCCCAAGCCGCGATCAGCAGCAGGAAAAGGCTGGAGAGGCTAAGGACGATTTCCGGCGAGGCCAGCTGGAACCAAAGTTCGTAATTCATCAGTGATGGCCTTTTTCAGCATGGGCGGCGGGCATCAGCGCAGGCGCCTTGCCCATCTTCACCTGCGCGTCACCCGCAGGCTTGACCGAGGCGAGCCGCGCTTCGAGCGCACCCACATCCTTGCGCATCGGCGCCATGAAACTTTCGGGGTAAACGCCCATCCACAGCACGACGAGCGCGATGGGGAGAAGCAGCGCAATCTCGCGCTTGTTGAGATCGGGCATGGCGGCAACGTCATCGGACTTGATCACGCCATAGGCCACGCGGCGATAGAGATAGAGCATGTAGGCCGCGCCAAGAATGATGCCGGTGGTGCAGACGATCGCGGCCCAACTCGACACCTCGTAGACGCCGACCAGCGAGAGGAATTCGCCGACGAAGCCGCTGGTGCCCGGCAGGCCGATCGAGGCCATGGTGAACAGCAGGAACAGCAGCGCATAGCGCGGCATGTTGATCGAAAGGCCACCATAGCGATCGATCTCGCGGGTGTGCAGTCGGTCGTAGATCACGCCGACACACAAGAACAGCGCGCCCGAGACCAGACCATGGCTGAGCATCACGACGAGCGCGCCTTCCAGACCCTGACGGTTGAACGCGAACAGCCCGACGGTGACGATCGCCATATGCGCAACCGACGAATAGGCGATCAGCTTCTTCATGTCGCTCTGCACCAGGGCGATCAGCGAGGTATAGACGACCGCGACCATCGACAGCGCGAGGACGAGCCACATGTAATCGACCGAGGCTTCCGGGAACATCGGCAGCGAGAAGCGGATGAAGCCATAGCCGCCCATTTTCAGCAGCACGCCGGCGAGGATCACCGAGCCTGCGGTCGGGGCCTGCACGTGCGCATCGGGCAGCCAGGTGTGCACCGGCCACATCGGCATCTTCACCGCAAAGCTGGCGAAGAACGCGAGCCACAGCCAGGCCTGCGCCTCGACCGGGAAGTCATAGGCCATGAGCGTCGGGATGTCCGACGTGCCCGCCTCGTTCACCATCCAGAACATCGCGATCAGCATCAGCACCGATCCGAGCAGCGTGTAGAGGAAGAACTTGTACGACGCGTAAATGCGGTTCGCACCGCCCCAGATGCCGATGATCAGGTACATCGGGATCAGGCCGGCCTCGAAGAAGATGTAGAACAGATAGATGTCCTGCGCGGCGAACACGCCGATCATCAGCACTTCCATCAGCAGGAACGCGGCCATGTATTCGCCGACGCGCGTCTCGATCGCTTCCCAGCTCGCGCCGATACAGATGGGCATCAGGAAAACCGAGAGCATGATGAGCATCAGCGCGATGCCGTCGATGCCCAGCGCCCAGCTGAAGCGGTCGAAAAGCGCCGCCTTCTCGACGAACTGCCACTGTGCGCCGCCGATATCGAAATGCATCCACAGCACGATGCCGAGCACCAGATCGATCAGCGTCGCGAGCAGCGCGATCCAGCGCGCAGCCTGCGCGCTGACGAACAGGCAGGCGATAGCCGCAACCATCGGCACGGCGAGCATCAGCGACAGGATAGGAAAGCCCAGTTCGTTCATGTCAGCGCACCATCAGCCAGGTCAGCGCGGCCACAAGGCCCAGCAGCATCACCAGCGCATAACTGTAGAGAAAACCCGATTGCAGCTTCATCGCGATGCGGCTGCCCGACGTGACCAGCACTGCGGCACCATCGGGGCCGAAGCGGTTGATCGTGCCCTCGTCGCCGACCTTCCAGAAGAAGCGGCCCAGCGCAAAGCTCGGCTTGACGAAGATGTGATTGTACAGCTCGTCGAAATACCATTTGTTGAGGAAGAAGCGGTAGAGCGGCGACAGCGCGGTCGCGAGCCTGGCCGGAAGGCTGGCGTTCACCAGATACATCAGAATCGCGGTCAGCAGGCCAATCAGCATCGCCACGGTCGAGGCAAGCTTCACCCAGAGCGGAACCTCGTGCATCTCGTGCATCAGGTGCGCGTTGAAGAACAGGCTGCCGTTCCAGAACGCCGCGCCATGCTCGGCATCGATGAACGCATGGTGGAAGACGAAACCGGCAGCCACCGCGCCCACGGTGAGCACGCCCAGCGGGATCAGCATCGGCAGCGGACTTTCGTGCGGATGATAGCCGCCCGTAGTGTCCGCGCCCGCTTGGGCCGGGGTCTTGTGAACGCTGTGCTGGATATGCTCGGATTCGATCCAGCGCGGCGTGCCGAAGAACGTGAGGAAGATCAGGCGCCAGCTGTAGAAGCTGGTCAGCAGTGCTGCGAACACGCCAATGGTGAAGGCAAACTGGCCGACCTGGGTTCCGCTCGCGAACGCAGCTTCGATGATGCCGTCCTTCGAATAGAAGCCGGCAAAGCCTGCGACGCCGACGATACCGACGCCGGTGATCGCGAGCGTGCCCGCCATCATCGCCCAGAAGGTCAGCGGGATGTGCTTACGAAGGCCGCCATAATAGCGCATGTCCTGCTCGTGATGCATCGCATGGATGACCGAGCCAGCGCCGAGGAACAGCAGCGCCTTGAAGAAGGCGTGGGTGAACAGGTGGAACATCGCCGCACCATAGGCGCCGACGCCCGCCGCGAAGAACATGTAACCCAGCTGCGAACAGGTCGAATAGGCGATGACGCGCTTGATATCGGTCTGCACCAGACCGACGGTCGCCGCGAACAGAGCGGTGCAGGCACCGACGACGGTGACGACGGTCAGCGCGGTCGGGCTGGTTTCGAACATCGGCGACAGGCGGCAGACCATGAAAACGCCCGCGGTCACCATAGTCGCGGCATGGATCAGCGCCGACACCGGGGTCGGGCCTTCCATCGCGTCGGGCAACCAGGTGTGCAGGCCGAGCTGCGCAGACTTGCCCATAGCGCCGACGAACAGCAGCAGGCACAGAACGGTCATCAGATCGAAACGGCCACCCAGGAAGCCGATGGTCGAACCCGCCATGCCGGGTGCGGCCTCCAGGATCGCGGGGATCGAGACAGTGCCGAACACCAGGAAGGTGCCGAAAATGCCCATCATGAAGCCGAGATCACCGACGCGGTTGACGACAAATGCCTTGATCGCGGCGGCATTGGCGCTCGGCTTGCGGAACCAGAAGCCGATCAGCAGGTACGAGGCGAGGCCCACACCTTCCCATCCAAAGAACATCTGGACGAGGTTGTCGGCGGTCACCAGCATCAGCATGGCGAAGGTAAACAGCGAGAGATACGCGAAGAAGCGCGGCTGATCGGGATCCTCGTCCATATAGCCCCAGCTATACAGGTGAACGAGCGCCGAAACCGAGGTCACGACGACCAGCATTACGGCGGTCAGCGTGTCGACGCGCAGCGCCCAGTCGAACTGCAGATCGCCCGAGCGCAGCCAGGACAGGACCGGCACGACATATTCGGTGCTGCTGCCCGAAAGGAAGCCGAGGAAGATCGGCCAGCTGAGGCCGCAGGCTACGAACAGGGCGGCGGTCGTCACCAGCTTGGCCGGGACATTGCCGATGATGCGGTTGCCCAGGCCCGCGATGATCGCTGCCAGAAGCGGCAGGAAGACGATGAGGGTAATGCTCATGTGCCTCAACCCTTCATCTGGTTGATATCGTCAACCGCGATCGTGCCGCGGCCACGGAAATAGATGACGAGGATCGCGAGGCCGACGGCCGCTTCGCCGGCGGCGACGGTCAGCACGAACATAGCGAACACCTGACCCACCATGTCGCCGAGGAAAACGCTGAACGCGACGAGGTTGATGTTCACCGCGAGCAGGATGAGCTCGATCGCCATCAGGATGATGATCACGTTCTTGCGGTTCAGGAAGATGCCCAGCACGCCCATCACGAACAGGATGGAGCTGACCACCAGATAATGCTCGATACCGATCATGGCCGCGAAGCTCCTTTTTGCCGCTCATCCTGAGCTTGTCGAAGGATCATAGCTGAACCCCCTGGCCAACAGCAGGCTGGGTGTTGCGCGTCGCGTCTTCGGGACGACGACGGACCTGCGAGCCGATATTCTGCGGACGCACGCCAGCGCGCTTGCGGTGGGTCAGCACGATCGCACCGACCATGGCGACCAGCAGCACGACGCCGGCGCTTTCGAACAGGAATATGTAGCGCGTGTAGAGCAATTCACCCACCGCCTGGATGTTGCTCGCACCCATGCGCGCCGGGTTCAGTGCATGCTCGCCGAGCGCAATATTGCCCGCCTGATACGCGCCGATGCCGAACACCAGCTCGGCGAGGAACACCGCGGCGAGCGCGAGGCCCAGCGGCAGGTTCTTCATGAAGCCGCCGCGCAGCTCGGCAAAGTCGATGTCGAGCATCATCACGACGAACAGGAACAGCACCGCGACCGCGCCGACATAGACGATGACGAGCAGCATCGCGATAAATTCCGCGCCGATCAGGACCATGAGGCCTGCGGCGTTGAAGAACGCAAGGATCAGCCAGAGCACCGAGTGCACCGGGTTGCGCGCGAGGATCGTGAACGCACCGCTGGCGATCACCACCGACGCGAACAGATAAAAGGCAAAAATCTGGATCAAAGCTTTACAGCCCCCGATGCGCCCAATCGAGCTGGTCTTGTCTCAGGCCCCTGCCCGCCTCTCCCAGCGGACATCGGGACCGTGCGTGAATCGAATTCGAGTGCGCCTTAACGATAAGGGGCATCGGCTTCAAGGTTGGCGGCAATGGCTCGTTCCCATTTGTCGCCATTCTCAAGAAGCTTGCCCTTGTCGTAGATCAGCTCCTCGCGGGTTTCCGTCGCATATTCGAAATTCGGTCCCTCGACGATCGCGTCGACCGGGCATGCCTCCTGACAGAAACCGCAATAAATGCACTTGGTCATGTCGATATCGTAGCGCGTGGTGCGCCGCGATCCGTCCTCGCGCGGCTCGGCCTCGATCGTGATCGCCTGGGCCGGACACACGGCTTCGCAGAGCTTGCACGCGATGCAACGTTCTTCGCCGTTGGGATAGCGACGCAGCGCATGCTCGCCGCGGAAACGCGGGCTCAGCGGGTTCTTCTCGAACGGATAGTTGATCGTCGCCTTGGGCTTGAAGAAATATTTCAGCGTCAGCGCATGGGCCTTCACGAACTCATAGAGCGTGAACGCCTTGATCGTCTGCAACATGGTAATCAGACCCCGTATTTCGTCAGCATCAGGTAACCCGACACCAGGAAAATCCACAGCAGCGAGATGGGCAGGAACACCTTCCAGCCCAGCCGCATCAGCTGGTCATAGCGGTACCGGGGAACGGTGGCCTTGACCCAGCTGAAGATGAAGAAAAAGGCGGAAATCTTGATGATCAGCCACACGATGCCGGGCACGGCATAAAGCGGCTCCCATTCGAACGGCGGCAGCCAGCCACCCCAGAACAGCACCGCGTTGAGCGTGCACATCAGCAGCACGTTGGCATATTCGCCCAGCCAGAACAGCGCAAACGCCATCGACGAATATTCGGTCTGATAGCCTGCGACGAGCTCGCTCTCCGCTTCGGTGAGGTCGAACGGCGCGCGCGCGGTTTCGGCCAGCGAGGAGATCAGGAACATCACCGCCATCGGGTAGAGCAGCAGGTTGAACCCGTACCAGTTGATGAAGCCAAGGCCATGACCGCGCTGCGCCTCGACGATCGCGTTGAGGTTGAAGCTGCCAGTCCACAGCACCACGGTCACGATGATGAAGCCGATCGAGACCTCGTAAGAGATCATCTGCGCCGACGCACGCAGCGCCGAGAAGAAAGGATATTTGGAGTTGGACGCCCAGCCGGCGATCACGACGCCGTACACGCCGAGCGAGCTCACCGCGAGAATGTAGAGCAGCCCGACATTGATGTCTGCCAGCACCATGTCCTGGTCGAACGGGATCACCGCCCAGCTCAAGAGCGCCACGGTGAAGGTGATGATCGGCGCGAGCAGGAACAGGCCCTTGTTGGCGCTCGAGGGAATGATCGTTTCCTGCAGGAACACCTTGGCCGCATCGGCAAAGCTCTGCAGGATGCCGAAGGGGCCGACAACGTTCGGCCCGCGCCGAAGCGCCATCGCCGCCCAGATCTTGCGATCGAAATAGATGACGATCGCGACCGAGAGCATCACCGGAAGCGCGATGAGCAGGATCAGGATGAGATTGGCGACGAACCAGCCCCAGCCGGTGCCCAATGCGGACTGAAAAAACTCGGTCATTCTGCGGCCTCCAGCATGTCTTCGCCGTGCAGCAGTTCGGCCGAGCAGCGCTGCATCGTCGCAGAGGCGCGCGCGATGGCGTTGGTGAGATAGAAATCCTTGATCGGATAGCCGACCTCGCCCGAGGGGCTGGCGGCGAGCTTGGGCGGGGACCATTCGTAGGTTGCCAACCCTTCGACACCGAGCGCCGGGACCGCTGCGATCATCGCTGCGCGGCATTCGGCAAAGCTGTCGAATGGCAGCTTGTGACCCAGCACTTCGGACAGCGCGCGCAGGATCGACCAGTCCTCGCGGGCATCGCCCGGCGCGAACACGGCCTTGTCGCTCATTTGCACCCGGCCCTCGACGTTGACATAGGTGCCGTTCTTTTCAGGGTAAGCCGCTGAGGGCAGGATGACATCCGCTGCCGCCGCGCCCTTGTCGCCATGATGGCCGACGAACACCTTGAAGCTGCCGTCGAACTTGGTGAAGTCGACCTCGTCCGCGCCCAGCGCGAACAGCAGCTTCGGCTTGGCCGCGACCAGATCGGCGATGCCGCCAGGCTGCGCCCAGCCCAGCATCAGTCCGCCCATGCGCGAAGCCGCCATGTGCAGGACGTTGAAGCCGTTCCACGGACCGTCTTCGGTGTCGCGGACCAGATTGAAACTCTCTGCCAGCGCCAGCGCCGCGCCATGCGCGCCCTCGACGCCAAGCGCGCCACCGCCCAGGATGATCGCGGGGCGCTTCGCCCCCTTCAGTGCCTCGGCGACCGCATCGGGCAGCTTCGCCAGCAGACCCATGTCATTGCCCAGCCATTCGACCTTGTAGGTCAGGTCGATCTCGGCGCCGATACCAAAAACCTTGGCACCGTGCTTGATCGCCTTGCGGATGCGCGTGTTGACCAGCGGCGCTTCCCAGCGCGGGTTGGTGCCGACGAGCAGGATCGCGTCGGCGGTCTCGATGCCGTTCAGCGTCGAGTTGAAATTGACCGCAGCGAGATTCGAAACATCATATTTCAGGCCGGTCTGGCGGCCTTCAATCAGCGTCGAGCCCATTGTCGCCAGCAGTTCGCGCGCGGCGAACATGGTTTCGCAGTCGAGCAGGTCGCCAGCAACAGCGGCGACGCTGGAGCCAGCGTTCACGTCGGCGATTGCCTGGAACGCCTCGGCCCAGCTTGCCGGGACGAGCTTGCCTTCGCGGCGCACATAGGGTCGGTCGAGACGGCGACGCATCAGGCCATCGACCGCATAGCGGGTCTTGTCGTGCGCCCATTCCTCGTTGACGTCGTCATTGACGCGCGGCAGCACGCGCAGCACTTCCCTGCCCCGACTGTCGAAGCGGATATTGGTGCCGACCGCGTCCATCACGTCGATGCCGAGCGTCTTCTTGAGCTCCCACGGACGCGCCTCATAAGCGTAAGGGCGAGACGTGAGCGCACCGACCGGGCACAGGTCGATGACATTGCCCGAAAGCTCGGACGAGACCGCCTTTTCCAGATAGCTGGTGATCTGCATGTTCTCGCCGCGACCGATCGCGCCGATCTGCTCGGTGCCGGCCACTTCCTCGGCAAAGCGCACGCAGCGGGTGCAGTGGATGCACCGGGTCATCACCGTCTTGATGATGGGACCCATGTACTTTTCGGTGACGGCGCGCTTGTTCTCGTCATAGCGCGATCCGCCGCGGCCATAGGCGACCGACTGGTCCTGCAGGTCGCACTCGCCGCCCTGATCGCAGATCGGGCAATCGAGCGGATGGTTGATCAGCAGGAATTCCATGACGCCTTCGCGCGCCTTCTTCACCATGTCCGAGTTGGTGCGAACTTCCTGATTGTCCATCGCGGGCAGCGCGCAGCTGGCCTGCGGCTTGGGCGGTCCGGGCTTCACCTCGACCAGGCACATGCGGCAGTTGCCGGCAATGCTCAGCCGTTCATGATAGCAGAAGCGCGGGATTTCCTTGCCGGCGGCCTCGCAGGCCTGCAGCACGGTCGCCCCCTGGGGGACTTCGACCTCGATCCCGTCGACGGTAAGCTTAGGCATTCTTGTCTCCACCACCGGACGCTGCCAGCGCCCGGTCGTACAATGCAGAGGCGGCGTGATTGCGCACGCCGCGGGTTTTGATCAGGATCGCACCGCCCAGCAGCATCGATCAGCTCACCGCACCGCGCTTGGCCGCGCGATACAGCGACTCTGCCATGAGCGAGCGCGCCGAGGCATTGTCCATCGAACTGAAGCTGGTCTTTGCGATGCAATCGCGCAGACGCGGCATCAGCGCATTGAGCGCCTCGCTTTCATCCTTGCTCTTGGGCGCGGTGGCGATCAGCGCACGAACCTCGTCCAAGCTGCCATCGGCTGCGCAGTCTGCAAACCGCTCCTTCTCGCCCTTCTCGTCGCTGCGCACCTTCAGCGCGTCGACATTGGCGTCGGCATAGCGCGTCCAGAACATCGCTTCGGCAAGGCTGCCGCGCACCGAAAGACCGCCCAGCGTGAACTCGCCCGACGGCATGCAATCGAAATTGGCTTGGGTCAGGCTGCGCGAAGCGGCCCGCTCTTCCAGGCTGCCCTGGGTCGTGGCCAGCAGCGCCTCGACATATTTGGGGTTCCGCTTGACCGCACAGAGGGCAAAGGCGCGCATCGTATCCGCCCCGCCCAGCGCGGTGCGCTTGAGCGCGGTCTTGACCGCCTCGTCAGGCATGTTCCACCAGCCAGCGCCGGTCGCCAGCGCCGGAGCCGTCATCGATGCCATGGCCAGCACGGCCAGTGTCGCCTTTGCAAACTTCCTCATTCTGCAGCCTCCATCATTGAACCAGTGCCCTGCTTCTCGATGATGCGGCGTTCCATCTCGGGGCGGAAATGCCGGATCAGGCCCTGGATGGGCCAGGCGGCGGCATCGCCCAGAGCGCAGATGGTGTGCCCTTCGACCTGTTTCGTGACTTCGTAAAGCGTATCGATTTCGCTGAGATCGGCATCGCCGGTGCGCATGCGCTCCATGACGCGCCACATCCAGCCGGTGCCTTCACGGCACGGCGTGCACTGGCCACAGCTCTCATGCTTGTAGAAATAGCTGAGCCGGCTGATCGCCTGGACGATGTCGGTGGACTTGTCCATGACGATGATCGCGGCAGTGCCGAGACCCGATCCGACATCCTTGAGGCCGTCGAAATCCATCGGTGCGTCAATGATCTGGGCTGCCGGCACCAGCGGCACCGACGATCCGCCGGGGATCACCGCCAGCAGATTATCCCAACCGCCGCGAATGCCGCCGCAATGCTTTTCGATCAGTTCGCGGAACGGGATGCTCATCGCTTCCTCGACCACGCAGGGCTTTTCGACATGCCCGCTGATCTGGAACAGCTTGGTCCCCTTGTTGTTCTCGCGACCGAAACTGGCGAACCAGGCCGCGCTGCGGCGCAGGATCGTCGGCACGACCGCGATCGATTCGACATTGTTGACCGTGGTCGGGCAGCCATAGAGGCCTGCGCCTGCCGGGAACGGCGGCTTCAGGCGGGGCTGGCCCTTCTTGCCCTCGAGGCTCTCTATCATCGCGGTCTCTTCGCCGCAGATATAGGCGCCCGCACCGCGATGGACGAACACGTCGAAATCATAACCCGACTTGGCGGCATTCTTGCCGATCAGCCCAGCCTCATAGGCCTCGTCGACCGCGGCCTGCAGCACTTCGGCCTCGCGGATATATTCCCCGCGCACATAGATATAGGCCGCGCGCGCGCGCATCGCGAAACCGGCGATCAGCGCGCCCTCGATCAGCTTGTGCGGGTCGTGACGCAGGATCTCGCGGTCCTTGCAGCTGCCGGGCTCGGATTCGTCGGCGTTGATGACCAGGAAGCTCGGACGGCCGTCCTTCGATTCCTTGGGCATGAAGCTCCACTTCATGCCGGTGGGGAAGCCCGCACCGCCGCGTCCGCGCAGGCCCGATGCCTTCACTTCCTCGATGATCCTGTCCTGGCCCCAGGCAATCAGGTCCTTGGTCTTGTCCCAGTCGCCACGCGCCTCGGCTGCCTTCAGGTTCCAGGGCTGGAACCCGTAGACATTGGTGAAGATGCGATCCTTGTCAGCGAGACTCACGACTGATTACCTCCAGAACGGCTGCGGCTGAAAATGCCGAAACCGCCGAACAAAAACGCCAAAATCGCCCAGACCACCCATCCGTCGCCCTGGACGAACTTGAAGATCGCCAGCGCCAGAAAGATGATGCCGAGCAGCGGAACCCCGGCCTTGACCGGCGTCGTCATCCCCATTCACCCCGATAGTCATGATTGGCATCGACCATCTGCTTGAGCGTGGTCGGCCCGCCTTCGGGTTCGCTGGTATGACGGCCTGGAATCTGGGTGCCCGGCTTGGGGCTCTCGCCGGCTGCCAAGGCTTCCAGGATGCCGATCGTGCGATCGTAATCCAGATCCTCGAAATTGTCGTCGTTGATCTGCACCATGGGCGCATTGGCGCAATTGCCCATGCACTCTACCTCGGTCAGCGTGAACAGGCCGTCGGGCGTCGTCTTGCCCTTGACGAGCCCCTTGTTGGCGCAGGCGGCCATCACATCGTCCGAACCGCGCAACAGGCACGGCGTGGTGCCGCATACCTGCACATGATAGCGGCCCACCGGCGCGAGATTGTACATCGTATAGAAGCTCGCGACCTCGTAGGCCCGGATATACGGCATATCGAGCATCGCGGCGACATATTCGATCACCGGGACCGGCAGCCATCCTTGCGTCTGCGTCTCCGCACCCACCTGTCGCTGGGCGAGATCGAGCAGCGGCATCACCGCGCTGCGCTGGCGCCCTTCGGGATAGCGCGCGATGATCGTCTTCGCCTTGGCGAGATTCTCGTCGGTGAATGCAAAACCGCCCCAGCGGGCGCGGGTTTCGGCTTCATCGGGGATATGGGCTGCGTCAGCCATCAGCGGACAAACTCCACGCGCGACACCTTGTCGCCTTCAAAACTGTAGATCGACATGACCTCGAACGGCTCGGCATCGGCCGAGCGCGAGACCTTCTCGTGCAGAACCACCGTCTCGCCGAGCAGATGGCCGGACAGGATTTCCGCGCGGTTTTGCGGAAACTCGGCGAACATCGCCTTGAGCCCTGCCCGCACGCCTTCGCGTCCCTCGCGCAGCACTGCACCGCGATAGCCTGCCTCGCAGGCATCCTCGGTCATCAGCGCGACATAGGCATCAGCGTCCTGCGCGTTGTAATGCGCAATCATCGCCTCTGCCACGGCCAACCGTTCGATCACCGGTCGCACTCCCCGAACACAACGTCGATCGCGCCCAGAATGGCGGTCGCGTCGGACAGCATGTGCCCCTTGCTCATGAACTCCATGGCTTGCAGGTGCGAAAACGCGGTCGGGCGGATCTTGCAGCGATAGGGCTTGTTGGTGCCGTCGCTGACCAGATAGACGCCAAATTCGCCCTTGGGGCTTTCGGTCGCGACATAGACCTCGCCCGCCGGCACATGGAAGCCTTCGGTATAGAGCTTGAAGTGGTGGATCAGCGCTTCCATCGACTGCTTCATCTCGCCGCGCTTGGGCGGAACGACCTTGCGGTCGAGCGAGGCGATCGGCCCTTCGGGCATCTCGTTGAGGCACTGGCGCATGATCTGCGCGGACTGGCGCACTTCCTCGACGCGGACCATGAACCGGTCATAGCAGTCGCCGCGCGTGCCGACGGGCACGTCGAATTCCATGCGATCGTACACGTCATAGGGCTGCGACTTGCGCAGGTCCCAAGGAATGCCGCTGCCGCGGATCATCGGGCCCGAAAAGCCCCAGCGCACCGCGTCGTCCTTCGACACCACGGCGATGTCGACATTGCGCTGTTTGAAGATGCGGTTGTCGACCACCAGGCTCATCGAATCCTCGAAAAGCTTGGGGAAGGTGTCGAGCCAGTCGGCGAGATCGGTGAGCAGCTTGAGCGGCACATCCTGGTGCACGCCGCCGGGGCGGAACCAGGCGCTGTGCATGCGCGCGCCCGACGCGCGTTCGAAGAAGTTGAGACAGTCCTCGCGGATTTCGAACAGCCACAGGTTGGGCGTCATCGCGCCCACGTCCATCACATGCGCACCGAGATTGAGCATGTGATTGCAGATGCGGGTCAGTTCGGCGAACAGCACGCGCAGATACTGGGCGCGCAGCGGAACCTCGAGGTTCAGCAGCTTCTCGATCGCGAGCACATAGCTGTACTCCATCGCCAGCGGCGAGCAGTAATCGAGCCGGTCGAAATAAGGCAGCGCCTGCAGATACGTCTTGTACTCGATCAGCTTTTCGGTGCCGCGGTGGAGCAGACCGACATGCGGATCGATGCGCTCGACAATCTCGCCATCGAGCTCCATCACCATGCGCAGCACCCCGTGCGCCGCCGGGTGCTGAGGTCCGAAATTGATCGTGTAATTCTGGATTTCCAGATCGCCGGTGGTCGAATCCTGTTCGACCAGACCATCGACTGTCATGTCCTGAAGCGACTCGGCCATCACGCCTTATCCTCCTTGGGTGCATTCTCGCTGGGCTTGGCGGCTTCCTTGTTGGCAGCCGCGCCCGCACCGGTGTCCGCCGGCTTGTCGGTAGTCTTCGGGGTGGCCGAAGGCGGCGGACCACCCAGCGACTTCTCGTCGCCCGGCAGCACGTAATCCGCACCTTCCCAGGGCGAGGTGAAATCGAAATTGCGGAAGTCCTGCGCCAGCTTCACCGGCTCGTAGACTACCCGGCCCTGCTCTTCCGAATAGCGCATCTCGCTATAGCCGGTGAGCGGGAAGTCCTTGCGGAAGGGATGACCACGAAAACCGTAATCGGTGAGGATGCGGCGCAGGTCCTGGTTTCCGGCAAAGATCACGCCGTACATGTCGTACACCTCGCGCTCGAGCCAGCCGGCAACCTCCCAGATATGGGTGACGGTCGGCACCGGGGTGTCCTCGTCGGTCGTGCACGCGACACGTATGCGGTGGTTCTTCGTCAGGCTGAGCAGGCAATAGACAACCTCGAACCGCTCTGCGCGATCCGGGTAATCGACGCCCGCGATCTCCATGAGCTGTTGATACTCGTGCACGTCACGCAGCAGGTCGAGCGCCTCCGCCACCGCCTCGCGGCGGACGGTGAAGCAATATTCGCCCTGGGTGAAGCGCGTCGCCAGCAGCCGGTTGCCCAGCGTGGCGGCGACAGCATCGCCCAGGCCATCGAGAACGGCATAGCGTGGCGCCGAATGTCCCATGTGCGTCCCTTAACCGGCCCGCCTCCACAGCAGGCCCTTCACTCAAATCAGCGTTCGATCGTGCCCACCCGGCGGATCTTGCGCTGCAACTGCATCACACCGTAGAGCAGAGCCTCGGCGGTCGGCGGGCAGCCGGGGACATAGATGTCCACCGGAACGATGCGGTCGCAGCCGCGCACCACCGAATAGCTGTAATGATAATAGCCGCCGCCATTGGCGCAGCTGCCCATCGAAATCACGTATTTCGGCTCGGACATCTGATCATAGACGCGGCGCAACGCCGGGGCCATCTTGTTGCAGAGGGTCCCCGCGACGATCATCACGTCGGACTGGCGCGGCGAGGCGCGCGGCGCGACGCCAAAGCGCTCCATGTCGTAGCGCGGCATGTTGACGTGGATCATCTCCACCGCGCAACAGGCCAGACCGAAGGTCATCCACCAGAGCGAACCGGTGCGCGCCCATTGGAACAGCTCTTCGGTCGACGTGACGAGGAAACCCTTGTCCGAAACCTCGGCGTTGATGTCGTTGAAGAAACCGGCGTCAGGCAGCGTACCGGCAGGCGGAACGACCGCGCCGGAAGTGCCGGTGACGAGCGCCGGATTTTGCGGATTTACTCCCAATCGAGTGCTCCCACTTTCCATGCGTAAATCAGGCCGATGACCAGTTCGAAGAGGAACACCATCATCGTGAGCCAGCCGGCCCAGCCGATCTGTTCAAGCGAGACTGCCCAGGGGAACAGGAACGCGGCTTCGAGATCGAAGATGATGAACAGAATGGCGACGAGGTAGAAGCGGACGTCGAACTGGCTGCGCGAATCCTCGAACGCGGGAAAGCCGCATTCATATTCGCTCAGCTTGGCGACAGTCGGTTTGTGCGCTCCTGTGAGCCGCGACACTCCGATCGGCAGGAAGACAAACGCCACCGACAAGAGCAGAGCGACCGCCAGGAACAGCAGGATCGGCAGATATTCGGCCATGCGCGCGTCCCATTCGTGCGTGTTGCTTGCGGCGTCTTTAGGCCAGCGGACCGCCTATCGCAAGCCGGATCACCCCCTTTTTTGACGCACAGGTTACAGGGCAGAAAGCGACGAAAAGTTGCGCATTTCTGTGCGTTTCGGCACAATCGGAACAGGGTTGCCGGTCTAGTGCATCGTTGCGCCGCAGCATGCACCGGCAAAATGGAGGGAATCGGGACAATGAAGGGGTATCGTTCAGGCGTTCTTGCAGCCGTTGCGATCACGGCGGTCATGGTCCAGCCCGCTCAGGCGCAGAATGTGATGGCCAGCAGTCCGCAGAGCATCGAGGCAGTGCTCAAGGCGCGCGGCCTCCCGAGCGAACTGAAGCAGGGAGAGGGCAATCCCTATATCCGCAGCGCCTATGACGACATGCCCTTTCTGGTCGCATTGATGAACTGCGATGACGCCCGCACCAATTGCGCGACGCTGCAATTCTATTTCGGCTTCAACGACCGCAAGGATTTCAGCCTCGAAAAGCTCAACGAATGGAACGCGAAAAAGCGTTTCGTCCGCGCCTATCGCGACGACGAGAATGATCCGGTGCTGGTGATGGACGTCGACACCGACAAGGGCGGCATTCCCCAGGCGGTGTTCAACGAGAATCTGAGCGTCTGGCTCGACCAGATGCAGCAATATCGCAGGTTCGTGACGGAGTAACGGTCCGTCGCGGCCAGCCGGTCAGCGCAGCGCGCCGACCAGCAGCTTGTGCAGGCGCGAGTGCAGCGCATCATTGCCTGCGATCACCTGCTGGCGCTCCATCGGCTGGTTGCCGCCCCGGAAATCGGTGACGAAACCGCCAGCTTCGCGCACCAGCAGGATGCCGGCGGCCACGTCCCACGGCTTGAGGCCGCTTTCCCAGAAGCCGTCGAACTTGCCGGCGGCGAGCCAGGCGAGATCGAGCGAGGCCGCGCCGAAGCGCCGGATGCCTGCAACCTCGGGTGCGATCGCGCCGAAGATGCGCGTCCATTCCGCCATGTCGCCATGGCCGAGGAACGGAATGCCGGTCGCGATCAGCGCCTCGCTCAGATTGCGGCGGCCCGACACGCGCAAGCGGCGATCGTGCAGCCACGCACCGCGCGACTTTTCCGCCCAATAGCTTTCGTCGGTCACCGGCTGATATATCAGTGCCGCGCTGATCTCGCCCCAGCCCTTGCCGTCGAGCGTCGGTTCCTGCACCGCGATCGAGATCGCGAAATGCGGAATGCCGTGCAGGAAGTTGCTGGTGCCGTCGAGCGGATCGATGATGAAGCGCGGCTTGCCCGGCTCGGCGGGGATGTCGCCGCCCTCTTCGAGCAGGAAACCCCAACCCGGACGCGCCTTGCTCAGCTCGTCATAGAGCACGCGCTCGGCATGCTGGTCGGCCTTGGACACGAAATCCGCCGGGCCCTTTTTCGAGACCTGGAGATGCTCCACCTCGCCAAAGTCACGCCGCAGGCGGCCGCCCGCCTTGCGCGCGGCGCTTTCCATGACACGGATGATGGCTGAAATGGCAGGCATGAATACAGGTCCGATCAGTCCGCCTTGCGGACATATTCCTTGGCATAGACATCGACGACGATGCGCGTGCCGCTGCTGATGTGCGGCGGCACCATCACGCGCACGCCATTGTCGAGGATCGCAGGCTTGTAGCTCGACGAGGCCGTCTGCCCCTTCACCACGGCATCGGCCTCGACGATCGTCGCTTCGATCGTATCGGGCAGCTGCACCGAGATCGGGCGTTCGTCATAGAGCTCGAGCGTGACCTGCATGCCGTCCTGCAGGAAGGCAGCTTCGTCACCCAGCAACTTGGCTGCAATGGTGATCTGGTCGTAGGTTTCCTGGTCCATGAAGACATAGTCGTCGCCATCGGCGAACAGGAACTGGAAGTCCTTGGTATCGAGCCGGACCTTCTCGACGGTATCGGCACTGCGATAACGGATGTTGGTCTTGCGGCCGTCCTCGAGATTCTTCATCTCGACCTGCATGAAAGCACCGCCCTTGCCGGGCTGGGTGTGCTGAATCTTGGCAACCTTCCAGATGCCACCTTCATGTTCCAGAATGTTACCGGGGCGAATATCGACACCGCTGATCTTCATGCGAGGCTCGTTTCCATTGGATTTCAGGGAATGGACAGGCCCTCTAGGCGCATGATGCGGGCATGGCAAGCGCTTTGGCTCGCGTTTGCGTACGATCGGTGCGGACAGATCGCATCGGTCGTGCGGAGCCGCTCCCCCGTCGATATGACGTCAAGATGACGGTTTCTTCCTATCTAACGCGCATCGCAGATAGTATAGCAATGAAAGCCCCAAAGCTGCTATGAAGCCGCCGGGGATTGGACCAAACGATCATGCCCTTGTTCAGCATCAAGACTCCCGCCGCCGGCATTTTCGGCCGCACCCGCAACGAGATCGCCTCGGCGCATTCGGGGCGCGGTGAAGGGACCCCAGATGTCGAGGAATTCGAGGCCGATTTCGTCAGCTATCTGACTCGGCTCGAAAGCTCAGGCCGCGTCTGTGCGCCGGTGTTCAGCCATGATCGCAAGGAACTCTCGCACGGCTGATGCCGGGCCTCCTGCATGATTCCACACGCCGCCTGACACCGCCAGAAAGTCCGCCCCCGCCTCGACCAGAGGGGCCGCATTGGCAACCGTGATCCCGCCGATCGCAACGCAGGGCAGCTCCATCATCGACGACCACCAATGGAGGATTTCGGGCTCGGCCTGATATTTCGCCTGCTTGGTCTCGCTGGGATAGAAGGCCCCAAAAGCGACATAGTCTGCGCCCGCCTCACCCGCTTCGAGCGCCAGATGGCGGCTGTTATGGCAGGTAGCGCCGATCTGCGCGTCACGGCCCAGCACATCGCGCGCCTCGCGCGGATCGCCATCGCCCTGCCCCAGATGCACGCCATCCGCGCCCAGCCTTTTGGCAAGCGCGATGCTGTCATTGACGATGAACGCGCAGTCATGCTCGGCGCAGATTGCCTGGAGCGGCGCGGCGAGCCGCGCGGCGGCGTGCTGGTCGATATCCTTGACCCGGAACTGGAACGCCGCCACCGGCCCCGCCTCCAGCGCTGCGCGCAGCCGATCCGGGAAATCCCCGCCCACATCGAGCGGGGAAATCAGATAGAGCTGGCAGCCAGGGTCGTTCATGAGATCAGGCCACCGATGCGGCGTGGATCTCGTCGATCGCACCGCTGAGCGAGGCATCGAACTCCTCGTCGCTCATCTGGTGCTTGAGATCGTTCAGCAGCGCACGCGAGAAGCTGGCGATCACGCCGGGGTTCTTGGCCAGCTCGACACAGGCTTCGGCGCGGCTGAACCCGCCCGACAGCGCGACGACGCGGACCACCGCCGGGTGCGCCACCAGATCGGCGAACAGGCCGGGCTGCTCGGGCAGCGAGAGCTTGAGCATCACGCGGCGACCTTCGGGCAGTGCATCTAGCGCCTTTTTCAGTTCAGCATTGAGGATCGCGTCGCACTGGCCGCGCGTCTCGCTCTTGATGTTCACTTCGGGCTCGATGATCGGGATCAAGCCGTGGTCGAGGATTTCGCCGGCGACCTCGAACTGCTGCTTCACGATCGCCGCGATGCCGCTTTCCGATGCCGAGTTGATCACTGAGCGCATCTTGGTGCCGAAAATGCCGAGGCCCTTGGCGCGTTCGAGCAGGTTACCCAGACCGCCAATCGGCTTCATCAGCTGCACGCCGTCCGCCTCGTCTTCCAGGCCCTTGTCCACCTTGAGGAACGGAACCACGCCGCGCTCCCAGAGCAGCGCAGGGACGGGCTTGCCGCCGGCTTCACCGTCCATGGTGCGCTCGAACAGGATCGCGCCGATCACTTTGTCGCCATTGAAGCAGGGCGAGGTGACGATGCGGCTGCGCATGCCGTGGATCAGCGCGAACATTTCCTCGTCATTGGCCCACGCGCCGTCTTCGATGCCATAGCCCTTGAGCGCCTTGGGCGTCGAACCGCCGCTCTGGTCGAGCGCGGCGATGAAACCCTGGCCCGATTCGATCTTGGCCAGCATCTCGTTGAAAACGGCGGTGTCGGTCATTGTCACTCTTCCCTGATTTTAGGCTTATTGGTTGATTGTTGCGGATCGGCGCTCAGCTTTCGAGCGCCTTGACGCCGGGCAGCTCCTTGCCTTCCATCCATTCGAGGAAAGCGCCACCAGCGGTTGAAACGAAAGAGAAATCATCCGCTGCGCCGGCGTGATTGAGCGCCGCCACGGTATCGCCGCCGCCTGCCACCGACACGAGCGTGCCTTCGCGGGTGAGCGCGGCTGCGGTGCGCGCCAGGGCCACGGTGGCCGTGTCAAAGGGCGGATATTCGAACGCGCCGAGCGGGCCGTTCCACACGAGGGTGCGGCAGGTCTTGAGCACATCGGACAGCGCCTCGACTGCGGCCGCGCCGACATCGAGGATCATCTCGTCGGCTTCGACCTCGTGCACATTGGCGGTGCGGCACGGCACGTTCGCGCCGAATTCCTTGGCCACGACCACGTCATAGGGCAGATGCACGGTGCAGCCGGCGGCATCGGCGGCATCGAGAATGGCATTGGCGGTGTCGGCCAGATCATGCTCGCACAGCGACTTGCCGACATCGACCCCGCGCGCGGCGAGGAAGGTGTTCGCCATACCGCCGCCGATGATCAGATGATCGACCTTGCCGACCAGGTTGGTCAGCACGTCGAGCTTGGTCGAAACCTTGGAGCCACCGACCACCGCCGCGACCGGATGCTCGGGCTTGCCGAGCGCCGCCTCGAGCGCCTTCAGTTCTGCTTCCATCTGCCGACCGGCAAAGGCGGGCAGCACATGCGCCAGCCCTTCGGTGGTAACATGCGCGCGGTGCGCGGCGGAAAAGGCGTCATTGACATAGAAATCGCCGAGCGAGGCGATCTGCTTGGCCAGCACGGGATCGTTCTTCTCCTCGCCGGGGAAGAAGCGGCTGTTCTCGAGCACGGTGATGCTGCCCGGATCGAGCACGTCGATCGCGTGACGATCGGGCGATTCGAGAAAGCCGACCGGGCGGCCCATCACTTCGGACAGCGCATGCGCGATGGGGCGCAGCGTGAACGCGGGATCGACCTTGCCCTTGGGGCGCCCGAAATGCGCGAGCACCAGCACCTTGGCGCCATGATCGGCGAGTTCGGCGAGGGTCGGCATTGCAGCACGCAGCCGGGTATCATCGGACACCCGGCCTTCGTGGATCGGCACGTTCAAGTCTTCGCGAACCAGGACGGGCTTGCCCGCCAGTCCGTGGCGGTCGGCTATCAGGTCATCGAGGGTCTTGAACATGCGCTGGCGTCCTCTCCTTGTCTTGTCTGCCGCGATCAGATCAGCCCGGCGATGATGCCAGCGGTATCGACCATGCGGTTGGAGAAGCCCCATTCATTGTCATACCAGCTGATCACGCGGACAAGCTTGCCGTCGATCACTGCGGTTTCCAGACTGTCGATGGTCGAGCTGGCTGGATCGTGGTTGAAATCGATCGAGACGAGCGGCTCGTCGGTATAGGCGAGAACGCCCTTGAGCGAGCCTTCTGCGGCGGCCTTGAGCGCGCCGTTGATTTCCTCGACCGTGGTGTCGCGGCCCGGGGTGAAGGTCAGGTCGACCAGGCTGACATTGGGGGTCGGCACGCGAATCGCCGATCCGTCGAGCTTGCCCTTGAGCTCAGGCAGCACCAGGCCGACGGCGCGGGCAGCACCCGTGGTGGTCGGGATCATCGACATCGCAGCAGCGCGCGCACGGCGCATGTCGCCATGGATCTGGTCGAGGATCTTCTGGTCGTTGGTATAGCTGTGCACCGTGGTCATCAGGCCGCGTTCGATGCCGACCAGATCGTTGAGCACCTTGGCCATCGGCGCGAGGCAGTTGGTGGTGCAGCTGGCGTTCGAGACGACCAAATCGTCGGCGGTCAGCACGTCATGGTTGACGCCATAGACGACGGTCTTGTCCGCACCGGTGGCGGGTGCCGAGATCAGCACGCGCTTCGCACCTGCGGTCAGGTGCGCGCTGGCCTTGGCCTTGTCCGCGAAGAAGCCGGTGCATTCGAGCGCAATGTCGACGCCCATCTCGCCATGCGGCAGCTTGGCGGGGTCGCGCTCGGCGGTCACCTTGATCGCCTTGCCGTTGACGATCATGCTGTCGCCCTCGGCGCTCACCGTGCCGGGGAACGCGCCGTGCACGCTGTCACGCTTGAACAGCAGGGCATTGGCCTTGGCATCGCCCAGATCGTTGATCGCGACCAGCTCGAGATCATGGTCGGTGCGCTCGAGGATCGCGCGCGCGACCAGACGGCCGATGCGGCCAAAACCGTTGATTGCAACCTTGACTGCCATGGGAATTCTCCTGCTTTCAATTCGTTGTGTTTGGGGTCAGCCCCAGCTCAACCCTGGCCAAGGGCTGCGCGCACGGCGGGCGTGATCTTGTCAGGCGTGAGGCCGAAATGGTCGAACAGCGCCTCTGCCGGGGCCGACGCACCGAAGCTGTCGATCCCGAAGGCGAGGCCATCACGGCCGACATAGCGTTCCCAGCCAAAGCTCACGCCGGCTTCCATCGAGACCTTGAGAACATCGGCGGGAAGCAGATCGGCGCGATAGCTTGCCGGCTGCGCATCGAACAGCGACCAGCACGGCATCGAGACGACATCCGCGCCGATGCCAGCAGCTTCGAGCTGGTCGGCGACGGCAAGCGCCAGCGATACTTCCGAACCCGTGCCGATCAGCACCACCTGGCGCTTGTTGCCGGCGGTCTTGATGCGATAGGCACCGCGCGCACACTGGTTGCCCTCGGCCTCGACGCGGCGGAACTGCGGCAGGTTCTGGCGGGTCAGCGCGAGCACGGTCGGGGTGGACTGGGCCTGCAGGGCGAGTTCCCAGCACTCCGCCGTTTCCACCGCGTCGCCGGGGCGGAAGGTCAGCAGATTGGGCATCATGCGCAGGCTCATGACATGTTCGACCGGCTGGTGGGTCGGGCCGTCTTCGCCGAGGCCGATGCTGTCATGCGTCATCACATAGATGACCCGCTGACGCTGCAGCGCGGACAGCCGGATCGCGGCGCGGCAATAATCGGCAAACACCAGGAAGGTGCCGCCATAGGGAATCACCCCGCCGTGCAGCGCCAGGCCGTTCATCGCCGCGGCCATGCCGAATTCGCGGATGCCGTAATTGACGTAGCGGCCGCCATAATTGGCCGAATTGAACACGCCGAGACCTGCGGTCTTGGTGTTGTTCGATCCGGTAAGGTCGGCCGAGCCGCCCACGGTTTCGGGCAGGCGTGGATTGATCGCCTCGAGCGCAAGTTCGGAAGCCTTGCGGGTCGCGACCTTCTGCGGCTCGGCGAGCAGCGAGGCGACGTGCTGCGACAGGCTGAACCCGGCGGGCAGTTCGCCTGCCATGCGGCGCTTGAATTCGGCGGCCTTGTCCGATGCAGCGAGACGATCCGCCCAGGCGGCATGTTCGGCAGCGCCGCGCTGGCCGAAATCGGCCCAGGCTGCCCGGATGTCGTCGGGCACCACGAACGGTGCATGCTGCCAACCCAGAGCGGCGCGCGCGGCGTCGACTTCGGCAGCGCCGAGCGGCGAACCGTGCGTCGCCGAGGTGCCCTGCTTGTTGGGCGCGCCCTTGCCGATGACGGTCGCGCAGGCGATCAGCGACGGGCGCGGATCGGCTACTGCAGCGTCGAGCGCGGCGCGGATCGATTCGGGATCATGGCCGTCGCAATCGACGACATGCCAGCCTGCCGCACTATGACGCGCGCGGATGTCCTCGCTGGTCGACAGATCGGTCGCGCCGTCGATGGTGATGCGGTTGTCGTCCCACAGCACGTTGAGCTGGCCGAGCGTGAGATGCCCGGCAAGACCCACCGCCTCGTGGTTGATGCCTTCCATCAGGCAGCCGTCGCCGGCGATTACCCAGGTGCGGTGGTCGACCAGTTCGTCGCCAAATTCGGCGTTCAGGTGCCGCTCGGCCATGGCCATGCCGACCGCCATCGCCAGGCCCTGGCCCAGCGGGCCGGTGGTGCACTCGACACCCGGCAGTTCGAAATTCTCCGGGTGACCGGCGCACGGGCTGTGCAGCTGGCGGAAGTTGCGAATGTCCTCGATCGTCGGGCGCGCATAGCCCGTCAGGTGCAGCAGCGAATAGATCAGCATCGATCCGTGTCCGGCGGAGAGCACGAAACGATCGCGATCGGCCCAGTCGGGCGCGCTGGCATCGAACTTCAGATACTCGCCAAACAGCACCGTGGCGACATCGGCCATGCCCATGGGCATGCCGGGATGGCCGCTATTCGCAGCCTGAACCGCATCCATCGACAAGGCACGAATGGCGTTGGCGAGATCTTGAAACTGAACGGACATCGCCCCTTGAAACTCCCTGCTGATCCTCGATCAGAGCCTAGATGCCTGCGCCGAAACAGGATTTTGCATATGCAAATGCGCAGGCCGAGTCGGCTTTGGCGTCACCCTTTGGTGTCCGTGGTGCACCGCGTCAAGTTCCGCAAAAGCCTCACTTTGTCCTAAAGTTGATTTTGCGCCATTTGTTGATAAGGTCATTCCATGGCAAATGAACGACTTATCCTGGCTATCGGACAATTGGAGCGAGCATTGTCACGGCTGGAATCGGCGCATGTCGGCCTTGCCGAAAATCTGCAGTCGCACACCATAGCCGCCAGCGACGAGTTGCTGGAGCGCCACGCGGTGCTCAAGGCTGCCGCTGCCGAAGCGCTGGCCGGGATCGACGCCCTGCTGGCCAAGGCGGAGTAAGCACCATGCCCGATATGCGCCTGACCATCGGCGGACGAATCTACAGCGTCACCTGCCAGCCCGGCGAGGAACAACATCTGGCGCGGCTGGGCACGATGCTCGACACTGCGGCGCGAAAGGCCAGTGCCTCTGGCGGACTGACCGAAACCCGCGCCCTGCTGTTTGCCGGGCTGCTGCTCGCCGATGAACTTGCCGAAACCCAAGACCGGGCCGCCGAAGCGCTCGCGGCGAGTGCAGCCAGTGCAGCTAAGGCGGAGCCCGCCCCGCCGCAGCAGGGCGACCTGTTGGCGCACGACAACGACACCGAACTGGCCGCGCGTGCGATCGAGAAGCTGGCCAAACGGATTGAGAATCTGGCGGCGGGGCTTGAGAACCAGGGCGCTGCGTCCTAAATCTCCTTTCGGGACTGCCTGGTACGAGCTGCAGAGAACATCCCTGAGGCGATACATCTTCCAAGGGAGCTGTCCCTGTCCTGGCTCCGGCCAGAGGCACACGGCGCCCACCTGACGTTACTGGCGTCAGAGGATATTCCAGCAAACGGCCAAGGCGGTTCCAACCATGGCCCTTAAGCGGGCCCCTTCCCTTCCAGACAGTTAGGTGCGCGCTTGTCCGATCTACTCAGCCAGAAGCGGGAGATGCGGCGGGCGATGCGCGCTGCACGCTTGAAGCACTGGCAGGCGCTTCCGCAAGCGCATCGCGCGCTGATCTTCGGCCGCCCGCCACGCGCGATCCTGCCGCTGATCGAGAGCGCCGAGATCGTCGGCCTGTATCATGCCGTGCCGGGCGAAGTGCCGACAGGGCGCTATGCGATGCACATGCTCGACATGGGCAAGATGATCGCCCTGCCCTGGACGCGCGAGCATGCAGGTCCGCTGGCCTTCCGGCTGTGGACCGGGTCCGAAGAGACGCTGGAAAAAGGCCCATGGGGACCTCAGCCGCATATGGCGATGCCCCAAGTGGTGCCCGATGCACTGTTCATGCCCCTGGTCGCCTTTGACGCCTCGCTGAACCGGTTGGGCCAGGGCGGCGGGCATTATGATGGCTGGTGCGCCCAGCATCCGGATACCCGCCGAATCGGTCTGGGCTGGACCGTGCAGCAGGCCGAGCGCGTCCCGACCGACGATCACGACATGCCGCTCGACGCGGTGATCACCGAGCAGCAGGTCCTGCTGCCGACCAACGAGAGAGTTCTGCCATGAAGCCGACCATGCGCAAGCCCGTGGGCATTTTCGCGATCCTGGGGATCATCACCCTCTGGGCGGTGATCGTCGCCAGCTTTTCCAGCGTCATCGGCAACTGGCACATCGCCGTGCAATCGGTGATCTATTGCATCGCCGGGATCATCTGGATCGCGCCGATGCGACCACTGATGATCTGGATGGAAACAGGCCGCTGGCGGGCCTGATCGTTTCAGCTATTTTCGAATGATTTCCAACGCATGCAGGTGACCATTGCGGTGAAGTCTCACCAGACCAATGGCGCGAGTGACGGGGCTCGAACCCGCGACCTCCGGCGTGACAGGCCGGCGCTCTAACCAACTGAGCTACACCCGCATCGCGTTGGAGCGCTGCCACTAGAAGCGGTCTCGCCGCCTGTCAACAGCCTCTTTCAATTTTTCCCACGAACCGGCGAAAGTGGCTCGGTCGCTGCCGTCTCTCCATCGCGCGGCTGCCGGGTGAGCGTTCCCGATTCGAACAGGAATCCGGCGATATCCGGCTTGCCAGCCGCCGCCACGACGGTCTGGATGATGATGAGCAGCGGCACCGCCAGCAGCGCGCCGGTCGTGCCCCAGACCCAGGCCCAGTAGCTAAGCGACACGAGAATCAGCAGCGGGTTCATCGTCAGACGGCGGCCGAGCACCGCGGGCGTGATCAGATTCGCCTCGACCAGATGAAAGACGACCTGCACGCTTGCGGGAATCAGCGCGGTGCCGAGATCGCCAAAGGTCATCAGCCCGCCCAGCGCCAGCAGCACCGCCGCCAGCACCGGCCCCAGATAGGGGATGAAATTGAGCAGAGCGACGATCCCGCCCCACATCGCGGGGGATTCCATGCCCAGCATCCACACGACAATCCCCACCGACAGACCCAGCAGCAGGTTGATGACGGTGATGGTGGTGAGGTACGCCGAGGTGGCCGACACGACGTTCTGGATCACCCGTGCGGTCGCCATCGCGCCGGTGAAGCTGCCACGACTGTTGATCGCGTTCTCGCGCAGCTTGGTCCAGCCCGCGAGGAAGAAGAAGATTAGCAGGATCACAAACGCCATCTGCAGCGCGACGGCGGGTGCAGCGCTGGCAAACAGGTCGAGCAGTGATTCGGGCGAGGCGGTCGCCGCTGCCTGTGCCTTCACCATCGAACCCGAAACCAGCCGCGTCGTATCGTCGACAAACTTCTGCAGGTCCGAATAGAGGTCGATCAGCGGCGCCAGATTCTCCATGATCTTGGGGATCCGGTCGGGCAGCCGCAGAAACCAGTCCGTCGCCGGCACCACGATCACCGCCAGCGCGCCGTTGGCGATCGTCAGGAACAGAACCAGACAGAGAAAGGCCGCCGCCATCGAGGGCAGCCCACGCCGCTCCATCCATTCGAGCGCCGGCACCAGCGCGATCGACAGCACGATCGCGACCGCCAGCGGCAGGAAGAACTCGGAACCGGCGCGCATGGCGAACGGAAAGGCTAGGAAAAGCGCGACACCCGCGATCAGCGCCAGCGCCGCGAGCAGGCGGTCACGCCGCAATTCATCGGTTTCGGTACGTTCGGCTGGAGGTAAAGACATGCGCAAATAGGCCCTTGGCCCAAAATCCGGGCGTTTTCGGCCTATATCTGCCCGTTATGTCGCGCACAATCCAGCGGCATCGATTCATCTTTCCTGCTGGGCCATTAACCATATGTTGGAAGATCGGACGTACCCGTGGCCGCAGCCGGACCATCCCGGCGGGGGCAAATCGGGGAATTGAATGCTTCTGCGCACTGCACTCGCGCTGACCGCCATGCTGATGCCTGGCGCGGCCCTGGCATCGAGCGATGTCATGACCAAGGCCTCCATTTTCGTGGAACGAATCGCACCACAGCCCGATGGCGCGCGCCGCGTACGGCTTGAACCCGCGCGGCAGGTGAGCCCGGGCGAGCGGCTGATCTATGTCGTCGAATATCGCAACACGGGCAATCGCCCCGTGCAGGGCTTCACCGTGACCAACCCCCTGCCCCGCACCGTACGGCTCGACGAGACCGTCGATGGCAGCGAGCTGGTCTCGATCGACGGCGGCCGTAGCTGGGGACCGCTGTCGGCGCTGCGCGTGCGGCTGGGCAACGGCAACTGGCGTCCGGCCAATCCGGAAGACGTCACGCACCTGCGCTGGCGCGTCGGCGACACGCTGATGCAGGGCGAGACACGCCGCGTCACCTTCCGCGCGATCGTGCGCTAGCACTTTCCCCTCCCGCAAGCGGGAGGGGAGAATATGATCAATCGGCAAAGATATAGATCGGCGTCTCGATCCGGCGCTTGAGCGCCTGGACGAAGCTGGCGGCGTCATAGCCATCCACCACCCGGTGATCGCACGAGATCGACAGGTTCATCATCTTGCGGATGATCACCGCGCCATCGACCACCATCGGCCGCTCGACGATCTTGTTGGGGCCGATGATCGCGACCTCGGGCCGGTTGATCACCGGGGTCGTCGCGATACCGCCGAGCGGACCCAGCGAGGTCAGCGTCAGCGTCGAGCCCGAAAGCTCCTCGCTCTTCGCCTTGCCGCTGCGCGCTGCATCGGCCAGCCGCGCGATCTCGCTCGCCATGTCCCAGACGCTCAAGCTTTCCGCGCCGCGCAGCACGGGGACCATCAGCCCAGCATCGGTCTGGGTGGCGATCCCCAGATGCACCGCGCCGAAGCGGGTGACGACATTGGCCTCGTCGTCATAGCGCGCGTTGAGCATCGGGTACTCGCGCAGCGTCTTGCAGATCGCGGCGATCAGGATCGGCAGCGCGGTCAGCTTGGGCCGGGACCCACGCGACTCGTTCATCTCGGCGCGCATCTCCTCCATCTTCGTCACGTCGATTTCCTCGACATAAGTGAAGTGCGGAATGTGGCGCTTCGATTCGGCCATGTTCTGCGCGATGCGCTTGCGCATGCCGATGACGCGGATTTCCTCGTCCGCTGCGCGGCCCGGTCCGGCGCGCGTGCCGCCATAGTTCAGATAGGCGTCGAGATCGGCATGGCGGATGCGGTTGCCCTCGGCCGGGCGCACCTTGGCGAGATCAATCCCCAGATCGCGCGCGCGCTGACGCACGACCGGCGATGCCAGCACCTTCTCGCCCGATTCGCTCCCCTGCGAAGGCAGGGGCCCGTCTCCGGAAGCCGCCTTGGGCGCAACCGGCGCGGCGCTCGGAGCAGGTGCAGGAGCCGCAGCCTCAACGGGCGGTGCCTTGGGCGTCTCGGCCTCGATAACTTCCGGCGCCGGTGCGGATTCGACCACTGGCGCGTCCTCGCCCTCGGTCTCGATCTCGACCAGCATCGATCCGATCGCGATCACGTCGCCCTCGGCCCCGGCGACCTTGCGGATCACGCCAGAGACCGGCGATTCCATCTCGACCGTCGCCTTGTCGGTCATCATGTCGGCAATACGGCCGTCTTCTTCGATCCGATCGCCGACCTTGACGTGCCACGCCACGATTTCCGCCTCGGCAATGCCTTCGCCAATATCGGGCAGGTTGAAGGTATAGGTGGCCATGGCGTCAGTCCTTCATGATCTTGGCAATGGCGCGACCGATGCGGATCGGGCCGGGGAAATACGCCCATTCCAGGCTGTGCGGATAGGGCGTGTCGAAGCCGGTGACTCGCTCGACCGGGGCTTCGAGATGATAGAAGCAGCGCTCCTGCACCAGTGCCGAAAGCTCCGCGCCGAAACCGCTGGTGCGCGTCGCCTCGTGCACGATCAGGCAGCGCCCGGTCTTCTTCACCGACGCCTCGATCGTCTCGATATCGAGCGGCAGCAGCGTTCGCAGATCGATCACCTCGGCATCGACCTTGTTCGCCTCCACCACGGCGAGCGCGACATGGACCATCGTGCCATAGGCCAGGATGGTAAGCCCCTCGCCTTCGCGCACCACATTCGCCTTGCCCAGCGGGATGCGATAATGGCCGGTCGGCACGGCTGAGGCGGCGTGCTTCGACCAGGGTTCGACCGGGCGGTCGTAATAGCCGCTGAACGGGCCGTTATAGATGCGCTTGGGCTCGAAGAAGATGACCGGGTCATTGTCCTCGATCGCCGAGATCAGCAGCCCCTTGGCGTCATAAGGCGTCGACGGGATCACGGTCTTGAGGCCCGCGACATGGGTGAACAGGCTTTCGGGGCTCTGGCTGTGCGTCTGACCGCCGAAAATGCCGCCGCCGAACGGGGAGCGCACCGTGATCGGCGCGATATACTCGCCCGCCGAGCGGTAGCGCAGCCGCGCCGCTTCGGAGATCAGCTGGTCGATGCCGGGATAGATATAGTCGGCAAACTGGATCTCCGGCACCGGGCGCAGGCCATAGGCCCCCATGCCGACCGCGACGCCGACAATGCCGCATTCGCTGATCGGCGTGTCGAACACGCGGGTCTTGCCGTATTTCTTCTGCAGGCCGGCGGTGCAGCGGAACACACCGCCGAAATAGCCGACATCCTCGCCCATGATGACGACATTGTCGTCGCGCGCCATCATCACGTCGAGGGCGCTGTTGATCGCCTCGATCATGTTCATGGTGCGGGTATCGCTTGCGGCATCGATCACTTCGGCCATTTGGCGGCCCTTTCTTCCAGCGCCTGCGCCATCTGCTCCTGCAGATGCCAGGGCAGTTCCTCGAACACGTCCTCGAACATCGTCTCGAACGGCTGGTGCATGCCGTGACCCAGAACACCGTTCTTCTCGGCTTCCTTGGTAGCCTGCTTGACCATTTCGGCGAGTTCGAGGTCCATCGCCGCGTGGCGCTCCTCGTCCCAGATGCCGAGCGCTATGCAGTGCTGCTTCAGCCGGTGGATCGGATCGCCCAGCGGCCATTCGGCGCTTTCCTGCGCGCTGCGATAGGCCGAAGGGTCGTCGGAGGTGCTGTGCCCTTCGGCGCGATAGGTGAAATGCTCGATCAGCGTCGGGCCCTTGTTGGCGCGCGCGCGCTCGGCGGCCCAGCGGGTCGCGGCATAGACCGCGAGCGCATCATTGCCGTCGACACGCAGGCCGGCGATGCCATAGCCCAGAGCGCGCGCGGCAAAGGTGGTCCGCTCGGCCCCGGCAAAGCCCGAGAAGCTCGAAATCGCCCATTGGTTATTGACGACATTGAGGATGACCGGCGCGTTATAGACCGAGGCAAAGGTCATGGCGCTGTGGAAATCGCCTTCCGCCGTCGATCCCTCGCCGCACCAGCAGCTGGCGATGCGCGTATCGCCCTTGATCGCGCTCGCCATCGCCCATCCGACGGCCTGCGGATATTGCGTGGTCAGGTTGCCGCTGATGGTGAAGAAGCTGAGCTCGGGCACCGAATACATGATCGGCAGCTGACGGCCCTTCAGCTTGTCGCCCGCGTTCGAGTAGATCTGGTTGACCATCTCGACCAGCGGATAGCCGCGCCACATCAAAATGCCCTGCTGGCGATAGCTGGGGAAGACCATGTCGTCGCCCTGCATCGCGGCGGCGGCGGAGACCGAGGTCGCCTCCTCGCCGGTGCACTTCATGTAGAAGCTGGTCTTGCCCTGGCGCTGCGCACGATAGAGCCGTTCGTCGAAAGCGCGGGTCAGCGCCATGGTGCGCAGGATCTTGAGCAGCGTCTCGGGCGAGAGGCGCGGGTCCCACGGACCAACGGCCCTGTGCTCCTCGTCGAGCACGCGGACCAGACCGAAGGCTGCATCGCGCATGTCATGCGGCGAGATCGCCTCGTCGGGGCGCGGCATGCTGCCGGCGGCGGGAATCACGACATCGCTGAAATCGACCGGATCGCCGGGGCGCGAGCGGGGCTCTGGAACGTGCAGCGCAAGCGGCTGCAGGTTCGTGCGGGCAGGACCATCGGCCATCAAATATCCTCTCGGGCTGGCGGGCAATGGGTCGGGGCGGCTCTTGCTGGCCTTTCGACTAATTGCCCTACCCGGACATAATATTTCAAGATTCGCGATAGGTCAATAGTGCTGCCCTTCACACCGCGACGGGAGCGGCGATATGCGCTTGCGGCGCATAATCGCGGACTTCGAAATCCTCGATCCGGTAATCGAAAATGCTCGTCGCCCGCCGTGTGATCGCAAGTTTCGGCGCACCCGAGGGCGTACGCCCAAGCTGGGTTTCGACCAGCTCTTCATGGTTGAGGTACAGATGCACATCGCCGCCGTTCCAGATCAGCTCGCCCGGCTCCAGATCGCATTGCTGCGCCAGCATCCGCGTGATCAGCGCGGCGGAGAAGATGTTGAACGGCACGCCCAGCGCGAGGTCGCACGAACGCTGATAGAGCAGCCCGGTCAGCTTCCCGTCCGCAACGAAGAACTGATAGGTCTTGTGGCACGGCGGCAGCGCCATACGGTCGAGCTCGGCGACATTCCAGCCTTCGAAGATATGCCGGCGCGATCCGGGATTGTGGCGCAGGCTCTCGACCAGCTCGGCAATCTGGTTGATGCCCTGTTCGCGCTGGCGGAACAGCCCCTCGCCCACCGGCTCGTAAACCGGCCAGTCGACCCATTGCTTGCCATAGACCGGGCCAAGATCGCCCCAGCGTTCGGCAAAATCGGCATCGGCGATGATTCGCGCCTCGAACGCGTCGCGCTCGATCGCCTCGCCGGTCGCCTTGCGATAGGCATCGAGCGGCCAGTCGGTCCAGATATGCACCCCCTGCGCGACCAGCGGGCGGATGTTGGTTTCTCCGGTGAGGAACCACAGCATCTCGCGCGCGGCCGCCTTCCAGTAGACGCGCTTGGTGGTGAGCAGCGGAATGGCATCGCCCGAAAGGTCGAAGCGCATATTGGCCCCGAAGACCGAGCGCGTACCTACGCCAGTGCGGTCGGATCGCTTATGCCCGCGCGTCCAGACCTGGCGCATCAGGTCGAGATACTGCCATTCGAAATGATCCTGCGCGGCTGTTTGCGGCGCGCGACTCTGCACTGCTGTTTCCATGCGCCCATGCCTAGCACGGGCCTCGAAGCTCCGCCAACGCGGGGCCGACAAGAAAAGCGCAAAAGGCCGCTTGCAGTCTGCGAAACCCGTGGCTATAGGCACGCCCCTGCCTCCCAGGCGCCGCAAGGCACCATGAAGTCTGGGTCGGGGAGTAGCTCAGCCTGGTAGAGCACTGTCTTCGGGAGGCAGGGGCCGGAGGTTCGAATCCTCTCTCCCCGACCATTTCCTCGTATCGATCCTGATCTTCGCGACGAACCCGGCTTGCCGGGCCTTGTCGCGTTGCGCCCTCGCTCGGCTTCAATCGACCTCTTCGATTGAACTGACATAGTTTGATCGTTTCAGCCGTTCATGGAACTTTCCTATGTTAGCGTCATTCGTTCGATGAAGGAGACGAGCCATGGACATGAAGACCGGAACCGTAGGCAAGAATGGCGGCATGGGCGGCAACTGCCCGTTTTCCGGCAAGGATGGCGGCGTTCGCGCGCTGCTGGGGCGGACCAACCGCGACTGGTGGCCTGATGCGCTGCAGCTCGACATATTGACGCAGAACGGCACCTCGCCCGACCCGATGGGCCCGGATTATGATTATGCCGAGGCGTTCAAGCAGCTCGACTATCAGGCGCTCAAGGCTGATCTGCACGCGCTGATGACCGACTCGCAGCCCTGGTGGCCCGCCGATTACGGTCATTACGGCCCCTTCTTCATCCGCATGGCCTGGCATAGCGCCGGCACCTATCGCACCGCCGATGGACGCGGCGGATCGAGCAGCGGGCAGCAGCGCTTTGCCCCGCTCAACAGCTGGCCCGACAACGGCAATCTCGACAAGGCACGCCGCCTATTGTGGCCGATCAAGCAGAAATACGGCAAGCATATCAGCTGGGCCGACCTGTTCATCCTCACCGGAAATGTCGCGATCGAATCGATGGGCGGCCCTGTCTTCGGCTTTGGCGGTGGCCGTGCCGACGTGTTCGAACCCGAGCGCGACGTCTATTGGGGCACCGAGGAAGCCTGGGTCGACACGGGCGCGGAACCCCGCATCCAGCCCGACAAGGGATGGGAACTCGAAGCCCCGCTCGCCGCGATCCAGATGGGGCTGATCTACGTCAATCCCGAAGGCCCGGGCGGCGTGCCCGATCCGCTGCAATCGGCGCGCGACATGCGCATCACCTTCGAGCGGATGGCGATGAACGACGAGGAAACCGTCGCGCTCACCGCTGGCGGTCACGCGTTCGGCAAGGCGCATGGGGCGGTGCCGCCCGACCAGCTGAGCGGCGCACCCGAATCCGAGGCGATGCAGCTGATGGGCTTTGGCTGGGCGACCGATGCCGAACAGATCGAGCGCGGACACATCACAACGTCGGGCATCGAAGGCGCCTGGACACCCAACCCCACGCAATGGGGCGGCGACTATTTCCGCCTGCTGTTCAAGTATGACTATGAGCTCGTCCGCAGCCCGGCGGGCGCGCAGCAATGGCAGCCGATCAACCCGGACCCGGAAGACATGGCGCCCGATGCGCGCGATCCTTCCAAGAAGGTGCCGACGATGATGACCACCGCCGACATGGCGCTGAAGATGGACCCAGAATATCGCAAGATCTCCGGACGCTTCCGCGACGATCAGGCGGCGCTCGACGATGCCTTTGCCCGCGCCTGGTTCAAGCTGACGCACCGCGACATGGGGCCAAAGGTCCGCTATCTCGGCCCTGAAGTCCCTGCCGAAGACCTGATCTGGCAGGACCCGGTGCCCGCCGGTTCAAACCCTTCGGATGCGGCGGTCGAGGCGTTCAAGACGGCGATCCTTACAAGCGGCCTGCCGAGGAGCGCGCTGATCAAGGCGGCCTGGGCCTCGGCCTCGACCTATCGCCGCAGCGACCATCGCGGCGGAGCCAATGGCGCGCGCGTCCGTCTGGCGCCGCAAAAGGACTGGGCGGTGAACGACCCGGCGGAGCTGGCGACGGTGCTGGCGAAGATCGAGGAACTGCGTGGGCCCCTGTCGGTAGCCGATGCCATCGTGCTGGCGGGAAGCGCTGCGGTCGAGAAGGCGGCGCGGGATGCGGGCTTCGATGTCTCGGTGCCGTTCCTCGGCGGTCGCGGTGATGCGAGCGCAGAGCAGACCGATGCAGAGAGCTTCGAGCCGCTCGAACCGCGCGCCGATGCCTTCCGCAACTATCTTGCCACGAAGCAGACGGTGAAGACCGAGGAGATCATGCTCGACCGCGCGCATCTGCTCGGCCTGTCGATCCCGCAAATGGCGGTGCTGGTGGCGGGGCTACGCGTGCTGGGGGCCAATGCCGGCAACAGCAGGAAGGGTGTGCTCACCGACCGTCCGGGCCTGCTGACCAACGACTTCTTCGTCAACCTGCTCGACATGCGCACGGCCTGGAAGACCGTCGACGAGAGCGGCGACGAGGAGTTCGTCGGCACCGACCGCGCGACCGGCGAAACCCGCTGGCACGCGACGCGCACCGACCTGGTCTTCGGCTCCAACTCGCAACTGCGCGCGGTGTCCGAAGTCTATGCCGAACGCGGCAACGAGCTGAAGTTCGTGCAGGACTTCATCGCCGCCTGGGTGAAGGTGATGAACGCCGACCGGTTCGATGTGAAGTGAGCGGGTGGTGGTTAGGTGAATGAGAAAGCCCCGGGCAGCGATGTCCGGGGCTTTTTTACAAGGGGCGATTGCAAAGATGTTCCGTCATGCGTCGCCTGCGATGATGCGGCATTCCTCCAGATGGAATACGTCCTTCAGACCGATTTCTGACAGGGCCTTGACCAAAAGGTCGCTCATGAAGACCTTATTGTAGATAGCAGGATCAAACCATAGGTCAGGGCCCTCTAATACAGCAGGTGAAACAACGACATCCCCTTCTTTGGACCAGCCATTGACTTTCCATAATTCCTGTCCAGTTTTGACACTGATGCCACGCTTGACGACATTCCGGCTTTGCTCCGGTAGAACCGTTTCTTTGTGACAGCCGAAGTTCAGCAGAAAAAATTCACCGGGGTAAGGCGTTTCTAGGTCGGCTTTGTAGATGGTAAATGGGATCAGCCCACCTTCTCCCAGATCGAACTGAGAGAGGATTTCGGCAAGTCTGCCCTTCACAGCATAAAAGGGCCCAGCCATAAAAATGTCTTTGACTTTCTTGAACCGCTTTTCGTCCCAGACCGCGATCGCTTCCGGAAACTCCGACCGTTGCAGCGAAAAGCCTTGCCTGTGTCGTTTAGAGGCTGCCAGAACCTCTTCTGGTGGTACTGGCAGTTCCAACGAAGCTGGATTCCAGTCATGACCGTAAAACTTCGCGCGCGCGCCCTGCTTCATGCCGATATCGTAGTTGTCCAGCACGCCGCTCATCCAGACCTTGGCCGATGCGCTCTCGATTACAGCTTTCGGTTCATCAGCTGCCGACCTGCCAGGCCTCCTGCCAAAGATTATAGCGCCATCCTTTCCCGCCCGTAGATTTGCATATCGCCCGCCCGCTGGTTGAGGGGATTAGCATGCCAGAACCTAATTCTTGCTGACCAATGTTCTATCCGGCTTTCAGGAAATGGGCTGCGCCCTGCCTATATCAGGCCGTCATGTAGGCATAGCTTGCCCCCTCCGCCTGGCCTGAGCTTGTCGGAGGCCCCGTTATATCGGCAACATGGGCGCGGGTCCTTCGCCTTTGCGGGCTGAAGCCCGCTGCTAAGGATGAGCAGGGGTGGTTGGGCTATTGCTTGCGGGACAGGCGTCGATAAAGCGCGTTCCCCTTTCTTGCAGGGAGGGGAGTTCTGGTGGTGCGTATTGGGGCGGGCCGGTGGAGCCCTCTCCCC
>LSHP01000122.1 GCA_001555775.1 Acidovorax delafieldii
AATCTCAACGAAAACTCACCACCCTCCCGGGTCAAATCTCAACGGAAATCTACAGGCTGCAGGCTGCAAGCCGGCGATCAGGCATCCAGTGCTCGGCGCACGTGCTCAGGCACACCGCTGGCGTGTGGATGGCTGAGGCCGACATTCCGATGCAGAAGATCAGCCAATACCTTGGCCACACGTCGACGCGCGTCACCGAATCTGTGTACGCACGCTACTCACCGAGCTTCATGAAGGATGCCGCTGAGGCGCTGGACTGGTAACATTGAACCAAGACCCCCTCAGAAAATTCGGCTAAGTGCTTGATTTTATGGTGCCGCTTACGTGACTCGAACACGTGACCCCATCATTACGAATGATGTGCTCTACCAACTGAGCTAAAGCGGCGCGCGGGGCCTTGGTTGGCCGGTGCGAGCGGTGCCGTTATCAGCCTCGCGGGCCGGATGCAAGACGCCTTGAGCAGCTTGCGGCCCGGGGACGCGAAGTCGGCAGCGTCGCCAACTCTGGCACGGGGTCTGGCTAACGCACTGATGTGGTTAATTAACCCTAGTTTTACCTCCTTGCGAGACAGTGGCCGCCTAGGACACTGATTGGGACCGTTCCATGGATACTCTGCGCGGATATCGCGATGTCGGACAAGGCCATGATGCCGCAGACGAAGAGCTGCTGGCATCGGCAGACGCAAGCAGCGATGACGAAGCGCTGATGGACCCGCCCCAGACCTTTGGCAGCGACGAGCGGCGGATGCACGTCCGTGCCTATAACCATTGGGCCAAGTTGCTGGGAAATAGGGTATTTCCGTCGATCGAGGACCTCGATCCGGAAAATATCGAGGACTTTGGGCCGCACAGCGTGCTGCTCGATTTCACCTCGGGAATCGAGAACCCGGCAATCCCTTTCATCGGCAAGGCGCTCCGCGAGGAAAGCAACCTGCCCGAGTCGATCGCCTATCTCGACGAGGTGCCGGGCCGGTCGCTGCTATCGCGAATCACCGATCATTACATGCAGATCCTGGCCAACCAGGCGCCGATTGGATTCGAGGCCGAATATGTGAACGATCGCGGATCGACGATCATGTATCGCGGCATCCTGCTGCCTTTCTCGACCGACGACGACACGATCGACTTCGTCTATGGCGTGATCAACTGGAAGGAACTGGCCGACCGCAAGCTCACCGAAGAGCTGATCCTGCAGATCGACGAAGCCGTAAGACAGGCCCCGCGCAAGCCCGCGCTGCCGGTCTGGGAAGATGATCCCGTGCAGAATCTGGCACCGGGTGAAATCGGCGCGGAGCCACTCGACGAGCCGCTGTCGCTCGATGGCTATGCGATGTTCGACGATTTGTCCGATGGCCTGATCGAGGTCGGCTTCGGCGGGCTCGAAGACGAGCCGGCAGCCAATCCCTTTCCGGTGGTCGACCTGCCGGGCGGCGACGAAGCGCTCGCCGATCTGCTTGAGTTCGCCCGCGCCCATGTCGAGGCCGCGCTGGCGACCGAGGACCGGTCGCGTCATGCGCTCTATGCCGCAATCGGACGCGCCTATGATTTCGCGCTGGCGGCGCGCGGCAGGCCTGACGATTATGCCGCGCTGCTGGCCGATAGCGGCATCGCGGCCCAGGCGCGTGCACCGATGACCCCGCTGGTCAAGCTTGTCTTCGGCGCAAGCTATGACAAGACGCGGCTTGCCGAATATGCGTGCGTGCTCGCCCATGCGATGCGCCGCGACGTGCCGCGCGGCGGCCTCGCTGACCTGCTCGCGCAGCAGCCCGGCGGGCTCAAGGCGATCGTGCAGATCGAGCGCAAGGCGCGCCGTGCGCGCGACGAGGATACCGAAAAGCTCTGCCGCAAGCACGAGACGCGCCAGCGTCTGCGCGCGGCGCCTGCCCAGCCGGTCAGCGCGGTGGACCTGGGCGACAGCGAATTTGCGGTGCTGGTCGCGCGGCGCGATGCCAATGGCACGCTCGGCGTGATCGGCATTATCGGCGAGGACGACCCGGTAGCCGATCGCATCCTGCGCAAGATCGCGGGTTGAGCCCGGAACGCTATCTGCAAAGCTCGTAACATTTAATCGATCGACTGAAAGAAAATTACGTCATTTTGGCGTGGTTACCCGGCTGTATGCTTGAGAAGCCGCGAGCGATGGCGCATAAGCCGGGGCAGCAGACCCCATAAAGAGGCGGCAAACCAGCGCGCACGCGGGGCACGAGGAACCCATGGCCGACATCCAGAATGCTGCGTCCGATGCAGACGCGCCGTCCAGCACCCCGTTTTCCGATCCGAAACAGCATGAAAGCCTTCGCCAGACCTTGAGCGACGCGTTTCTCAAGGGCGCACTGCCGGGCGAGAACGAGGGATTTGACGCAGAGGCGAGCAAGCAGGCTGCCGATTTTGCGCTTAGGGCGATGGCGCGGCGTGCCTCGCCCGATACCGTGCTCGCGATCGAATCGATCCCGGGACAGGCCGGGCAACGGCACATGCGCCTCGCGATCATCAACGACGACATGCCGTTTCTGGTCGATTCCATCGCTGCCACCATCTCGCGCTTCGGCCTGGCGATCGATCGGGTCATCCATCCGGTGGTGGCGCTGCGCCGCGATGCCGATGGACTGCTGAGCGAAATCTATACCGACGAGGCCCCCGGCGAGCGGCGCGAGTCCGTCGTCTATCTCGAGGTCGAGCGCGCCGATGCCCGGCAGCGCAAGGCGCTTGAAGCCGCTTTGCTTTCGGCCATGGCCGATGTGCGCGCTGCGGTAACCGACTGGCCGATGCTGCAGGCGGCGATGGCGGCCGATGCCGCTGCGATGGCCGATGGCGAAGGCGCGGCGCTGCTGCGCTGGTTCCTCGACCGCAACATGACCCAGCTTGCGCATCTGCGCTATCGCCGCGATGGCTCTGCCGAAGCGCCGCTGGGCCTGGCGCGCATGGCGGGCGAGGATCGCCATCTGCTTGCCGCGCATTCGTTCGACCGCGCCTTTGCCTGGTTCGAAAGCGGCAAGGCTGCGCCGCTGATCATCAAGTCGAACTTCATCTCGACCGTGCACCGCCGCGCGCCGCTCGATCTCATCATCCTGCCGATCTGGGAGGATGGCCGCGTCGCCGCGCTTTCCGTCCATGGCGGCATCTGGACCAGCGCCGCGCTCGCCGCCGCACCCGAGCGCGTGCCGGTGCTGCGCGCGCACCTGAAGCTGCTGATGGACAAGTTCGGCTTTGCGCCCAACGGCCATGCGGGCAAGGCTTTGTCGCATGCACTGACCGCGCTGCCGCACGATCTGCTGATCGCGTTCAGCCTGGAAAATCTGGAACGCGTCGCGCTGACCGCAATGTCGCTGGCCGACCGTCCGCGCTCGAAGCTGGTCACGGTGCAATCCTCGCTCAAGCGGCACCTGTTCGTCTTTGCCTGGTTGCCGCGCGACGAGGTTTCGACCGGCAGGCGTGTCGCGATCGAGCGGATGCTGATCGAAGCGTCGGGCGGCAAGACGCTGAGCTGGTCGATCTCGCTCGAGGACGGCGAGATCGCTCTGCTGCGCTACGTGCTCGACGTGCGCGATGGTGCCGACCAGATTGACGATGCCGCGCTCGATGCCGCGCTGCGTGCAATGGTGCGCGGCTGGGAGCCCTCGGTCGAGGAAGCGCTGATCGCGCAGGGCGAAGACAGCCGCGCCGCCGCGCTGGCCAGCCGTTATGCCGCGCAGTTCCCGATGGCCTATCGTTCCGATTACGGCCCGCAGGAAGCCGCGCTCGACATCCTGCGGCTGCGCAATCTCGAAGGGCCCGAGCAGCACGGCGCGCGGCTCTATCGCAAGAGCCTGGACGCGGCGCAGAACCTGCGGCTGAAGCTCTATAGCCAGGCGGGCGCGATCCCGCTGTCCGAGACCGTTCCGGTGCTCGAGAATTTCGGCTTCGACGTGCTCGAGGAAATCCCGACCCAGATGGGCGGGGCCGATGGCGGGCATATTCACGATTTCCTGCTCAGCCTGCGCGGTCAGGGCGATGTCGAGGCGCTGCTGCAGCGCGCGTCTGCAATCGAGGCGGCGATTTCCGGCACGCTCGAGGGCAAGGCCGAGAACGATCCGTTCAACCGGCTGATCGCCGCAACCGGGCTTGAGCAGCGCGCCGTCATCTGGCTGCGCGCCTGGTATCGCTATCTGCGCCAGGCGGGCCTGCCCTATGGCATCGGCACGATGGTCGATGCGCTGCACGATGCGCCCGATGTCGCGCACGCGCTGGTTGCGCTGTTCATCGCGCGGCATGATCCCGCGTTTACCGGCGACCGCGAGGCAGCGACCGAGGCGAATCTCGCCGCGATCAACACCGGGCTGACCCAGGTGTCGGCGATCGACGATGACCGGCTGCTGCGCATGCTGCGCGCGCTGGTGATGGCGGTGCTGCGCACCAACGCCTTTGCTCCGGCGGCGAAGCTGGCCATGGTGATGAAGATCGAAAGCGCCAAGGTGCCCGGCCTCCCGGCCCCGCTGCCCTGGCGCGAGATGTTCGTCTATTCGCCGCAGGTCGAAGGCATCCACCTGCGCGCTGGCCCCGTTGCGCGCGGCGGGCTGCGCTGGTCCGACCGGCGCGACGATTTCCGCACCGAGGTGCTGGGCCTGATGAAAGCACAGCGCGTGAAGAACGCCGTCATCGTGCCGACCGGTGCCAAGGGCGGCTTCTTCCCCAAGCAGTTGCCCGATCCCGCGACCGACCGCGACGGCTGGCTGAACGGCGGCAAGGAGGCGTACAAGACCTTCATCCGCACGCTGCTGTCGGTTACCGACAATATCGTCGATGGCAAGGTGGTGCACCCGGCGGATGTCGTGGTGCATGATGGCGAGGACCCGTATTTCGTCGTCGCCGCCGACAAGGGCACCGCGACCTTCTCGGATACTGCCAATGCCATTGCGGCGGAGTTCAACTTCTGGCTGGGCGATGCCTTCGCCTCGGGCGGATCGCAGGGCTACGACCACAAGGCGATGGGCATCACCGCCAAGGGCGGCTGGGTCTCGGTGCAGCGACATTTCGCCGAAATGGGCGTCGATGTGCAGACCGATCCGGTGCGCGTCGCGGGCTGCGGTGACATGTCGGGCGACGTGTTCGGCAACGGCATGCTGCTGTCCAAGGCGATCAAGCTGGTCGCCGCATTCGACCACAGGCATATCTTCCTCGATCCCGACCCCGATCCGGCGAAGAGCTGGGAGGAGCGCGCACGCATGTTCGCGCTGCCGCGCTCGAGCTGGGACGATTATGACAAGGCGCTGATCTCGAAGGGCGGCGGCGTCTTCCCCCGATCGATGAAGGCCATTCCGCTGACCGCCGAGGTCAAGGCGATGCTGGGCATCGATCAGGACGAGATCGAACCGGCGGCGCTGATCTCCGCGATCCTGCGCTCGCAGGTCGACCTGATCTGGTTCGGCGGCATCGGCACGTACATCAAGGCCGCGTCGGAGAATAATATCGACGTCGGCGATCCCTCGAATGACCCGCTGCGCATCAACGCCGAACAGCTGCGTTGCAAGGTGGTGGGCGAAGGCGCGAACCTGGGCGTCACCCAGGCCGCGCGCATCGCCTTCTCGATGCTGGGCGGGCGGATCAACACCGATTTCATCGACAATTCCGCCGGCGTCGACTGCTCGGACAACGAGGTGAACATCAAGATCGGCCTTGCCGCCGTGATGCGCGCCGGATTGCTCGACGAGCCGTCGCGCAACGCGCTGCTCGCCTCGATGACCGACGACGTGTCCAGCCTGGTGCTCGAGGACAACCGTCTGCAAGCGCTCGGGCTTTCGATCGCCGAAAAGGGCGGCACGCGTGCGCTGCCCAGCTATCTGCGGCTGATCGAGCATTTTGAGGAACAGGGCCGGCTCGACCGCAAGGTCGAGGGGCTGGCCGACAATGCCACGTTCAAGCGCCGCGCGCAGGAGGGCCATGGCCTGACCCGGCCCGAGCTCGCGGTACTGCTCTCGACCGCCAAGCTGGCGCTGCAGGACGCGATCGAGCGCATCCCGCTCGCCGACGATCCGACGATGCGGCCCGAGCTGCTCGCCGCCTTCCCGCCGCAGATGCGCGAAGCCTATGGCGATGTGCTGATGCAGCACCAGCTGCGCGGCGAGATCATCGCGACCAAGCTCGCCAACCGGATGATCAACCGGCTGGGCCTGATCCATCCGTTCGAGCTGGCGGAGGAGGAAGGCTGCACGCTGGGCGATGTCGCCTGCGCGTTCATCGCGGCCGAGCGGCTGTTCGGCCTGCCCGCGATCTGGGCCGAGTTCGACAATGCGGCGATGGACGAACAGGTCCGCCTTATGCTGTTCGACGCGACCGCCAATATCGTGCGCGTGCACATTGCCGACGTGTTGCGCGCCAGCCCCGACGGCCTGATGCCCGGCGAGATCGTCGCTGCACTGAAGCCCGGCGTCGATGCGCTGATCGCAGGCATGGACGATCTGCTCAACGCCGAGGCCCGGCTGCAGGCCGCGCGCCAGGCGCAGGACCTGACCGCGCAGGGCGCAGCCCCGACCCATGCCGCGCATATCGTGCGGCTGACCGGGCTCGACGGCGCGGCGGGCCTCGCCAACCTTGCCAGCCATAGCGGCACCGGCCCGCTGCCGCTGACCCATGCGTTCGCCGACCTAGGCGCGACATTGGGCCTCGACTGGACGCAGATGACCGCCGCGCGCATGTCGCCCAGCGATCCGTGGGAGCGGCTGCTGGTTTCCGGGCTGGCCCGCGACTTCCAGCAGATGCGCCTCGACTTTCTCTCCAAGGCGCAGGGCGGCGACCCGCAGGATTATGTCGCGAACTGGACCGAGGCCAACCTGCCGAGGATCAAGCAGTTCCGCGGCCTCGTCGACCGCGCAAGGCTCGACGCCGCGCCGAGCGTCGCGATGCTGGCGCAGATCGCGAGCCAGGCGCGGATACTGCTGGGGCGGTAACTTCCCGTCCCGCCGCAGCCACGAAAAAGGGGCTGGTGCAGCGCTGCACCAGCCCCTTTTCATTTTATGCTGAAGGCCCGGCTTACGCCGCTTCCTTCTTCCGGCTCTGCTTCTTGCGCTCGTTCGGGTCGAGGAAGCGCTTGCGCAGGCGGATGGTCTTGGGGGTTACCTCGACCATTTCGTCGTCGTCGATATAGGCGATCGCCTGTTCCAGGCTCATCAGGCGCGGCGGGGTCAGGCGGATGGCGTCGTCCTTGCCGGTCGAACGGAAGTTCGTCAGCTGCTTCGACTTCATCGGGTTCACTTCAAGGTCTTCGGGCTTGGCATTTTCGCCGATGATCATGCCCTCGTACACGGGCACGCCCGATCCGATGAACAGGCTGCCGCGATCTTCCAGCGCATTCAGCGCATAGCCCACGGTGTCGCCGGTGCCGTTCGAGATCAGCACGCCGACCGGACGGCCCGCGATCGCGCCCTTGTACGGTCCGTATTTCTCGAACAGGCGATTCATGATGCCCGTGCCGCGCGTGTCGGACAGGAATTCGCCGTGATAGCCGATCAGCCCGCGCGAGGGCGCGCTGAAGGTGATGCGGGTCTTGCCACCGCCCGAGGGGCGCATGTCGGTCATCTCGGCCTTGCGCAGCGCCATCTTCTCGACGACCGTGCCCGAATGCTCGTCATCCACGTCGATGACGACGGTTTCATAGGGCTCGGTGCGGTTGCCGTTCTCGTCCTCGCCGAACAGCACGCGCGGACGCGAGATGCCCAGCTCGAAGCCCTCACGGCGCATCGTCTCGATCAGCACGCCCAGCTGCAATTCGCCGCGCCCGGCGACCTCGAAGCTGTCCTTGTCGGCCGATTCGGTGACCTTGATCGCGACATTCGATTCGGCTTCGCGCATCAGGCGATCGCGGATCATGCGGCTGGTCACCTTGGTGCCCTCGCGGCCCGCAAACGGGCTGTCGTTCACCGCAAAGCGCATCGACAGCGTCGGCGGATCGATCGGCTGCGCGTGCAGCGGCTCGGTGACGCTGGTGTCGCAGATGGTGTTGGCAACGGTCGCGGTGGTGAGGCCGGCGATCGAGATGATGTCGCCCGCGCTCGCCTGATCGACCGGAACGCGCTCCAGCCCGCGGAACGCCATGATCTTCGAGGCGCGGCCCGCTTCGACCACATTGCCGTCGGGGTCGAGCGCGTGGATCTGCTGGTTGGTCTTCACCGTGCCGCTGGCGACCAGGCCGGTGAGGATGCGGCCGAGGAAATTGTCGCGGTCGAGCAGCGTGACGAGGAACTTGAACGGGCCGTCGGGATCGGCGCTCGGCGCGGGCACATGGCCGACGATCTTCTCGAACAGCGGCTGCAGCGTGCCTTCACGCACTTCCGGGCTGTCGCCGCAATAGCCGTTGCGGCCCGAGGCGAAGAGCACGGGGAAGTCGAGCTGCTCGTCATTGGCGTCGAGCGAGACGAACAAGTCGAACACCTCGTCCAGCACTTCCTGCGGGCGGCCATCGGGACGGTCGATCTTGTTGACGACGACGATCGGCTTGAGGCCCAGCGCGAGCGCCTTGCCGGTGACGAACTTGGTCTGCGGCATCGCGCCTTCGGCAGCATCGACCAGCAGGATAACGCCATCGACCATCGAGAGGATGCGCTCAACCTCGCCGCCGAAATCGGCGTGGCCCGGGGTGTCGACGATGTTGATCCGCGTCTTCTCGCCGGCATTGTCCCATTCGATCGAGGTGCACTTGGCCAGGATCGTGATGCCGCGTTCCTTTTCCAGGTCGTTCGAATCCATCGCGCGCTCTTCGACGCGCTGGTTGTCACGGAAAGTGCCGGACTGGCGGAACAGCTGGTCGACAAGGGTGGTCTTGCCATGATCGACGTGCGCGATGATGGCGATATTGCGAAGGGACATGGATAAAGCCTGTATCAGGGGGATGGTCGCGGACACGCCGCTGCCCGGCACGCCTGTTGCTGGCGCGCCCATAGCCGAAGGTCTGCTGCAGCGCAACAGATTGCGGCGGGATGTGGTGCGTGGAACAATGCGCGTCCTTGCTCTCTCCCCTTCAGGGGAGAGATACGCAGGCTCGCCAGCTTGCTGGCTAGCCGAAGTTGAGAGGGGCCAGCGTTGGTGCGTTCCCCCCTCCCAACCCTCCCCCCTGAAGGGGA
>LSHP01000123.1 GCA_001555775.1 Acidovorax delafieldii
GGCAGCATCACGGGCTTCCGTAATGGCGATACCGCGAGCGTCATCTCCGGTCTGACCTATGGCACGGTCGCCACCGCAGCAAGCAACGTCGGAACCTATGCGATCACCGGATCGGGGGCGACGGCGACCAACTACGACTTCGCCTACGTCCCCGGCACGCTGACGATCACCAAGGCGCTGCTCACGGTGTCGGCGGATAACGCCACGCGCGAATACGGGCTGGCGAACCCCGCCTTTACCGGCAGCGTAACGGGCTTCCGCAACGGCGATACCGCCAGCGTGATCAGCGGTCTGGTCTTTGGGTCGGTCGCCACGATCGCGAGCAATGCTGGCAGCTATGCCATTACCGGTTCCGGCGCATCTGCCACCAATTACGACTTTACCTATGCGCCAGGCACGCTGACGATCACCAAGGCGCTCCTGACGGTGACCGCCGACAATGCCTCGCGCGAATATGGCCTGGCCAACCCGGTGTTCACCGGCACCATTAGCGGCTTGCGCAATGGCGATACCGCCAGTGTGATCAGCGGGCTCGTCTATGGCAGCAGCGCGACCAGCGGCTCGTCGGTCGGCAGCTATGCAATTACCGGTTCCGGCGCATCCGCCACCAATTACGACTTTGCCTATGTGCCCGGCACGCTGACGATCACGCGCGCCCTGCTGACGGTGACCGCCGATAATGCCTCGCGCGAATATGGTCTCGCCAACCCGGTGTTCACCGGCACCATCAGCGGCCTGCGCAATGGCGACACCGCCAGCGTCGTGAGCGGCCTCGTCTATGGCACCAATGCGGGTATCAGCTCGAATGTCGGCACCTATGCGATCACCGGATCGGGGGGCAGCGCGGCGAACTATGACTTTGCCTATGTGCCGGGAACGCTCACGATCACCCGGGCGCTGCTTACCGTAACCGCCGATGGCAAGACGCGCGAATATGGTCTTGCCAACCCGGCGCTGACCAGCACGATCAGCGGCTTGCGCAACGGCGATACGGCCAGCGTCGTCAGCGGGCTGGCGCTCGCCACGCCCGCGACCCAGGCCTCGGGCGTGGGCAGCTATGCGATCACGGCTTCGGGTGGCAGCGCGCTCAACTATGACTTTGCCTATGTTCCCGGCACGCTCGTCATCAATCCGGCCACGCTCACCGTTGCCATCGATAACAAGACCAGGACCTATGGCGCGCCCAATCCGGCGCTGACGGCGAGCATCACCGGCTTCCGCAATGGCGATACCGACCAGGGCGTCACCGGGCTCAGATTGACGACCGGAGCGAATGCGCGCAGCAATGTCGGCAGCTATGTGATTACCGGATCGGGCGCGACGGCAGCCAATTACCGGTTCGATTATGTGCCCGGCGCGCTCACCATCACCAAGGCGCTGCTGCAGGTGCGGGTCAACGATGCGCGCCGCGAATACGGCCTTGCGAACCCGACCTTCACCGCCAGCATCAGCGGCTTCCGCAACGGCGAGAATGCCAGCGTGGTCACCGGGCTGACCTTCGGCACAACTGCGACCATCGGGTCGGATGTCGGCCTCTATGCGATCACCGCATCGGGCGGATCGGCCCTCAACTATGATTTCAGCTATATCCCCGGCCGCCTGACCATCGCCCAGGCCCAGTTGCTGATCACAGCCGACAACAAGACCATGACGCAGGGCGGCAGAGAGCCGATACTGACGGTCAGCTATTCGGGGCTGCGCAACGGCGATAGCGCATCGGTGGTGACCGGGCTGGTGCTGCGCGCATCGGGCGGCGCCAATGCGGCACCGGGCCAGTATATCATCAACGCCTCGCGCGGCACCGCGCGCAATTACCAGATCACCTATCGCCCCGGCGTGATGACGGTGCTTCCCGCCGTCGCACCGCCTGCGCAGGATCCGCCGGGCACTGGTGGCGCGCCTACCCCACCCGTGGGCACCGCCCCGCCGGTGATCGTCACCGTTCCACCGGTGACGCTGCCGATTGCCGGTGGAAACGGCACCCCGCCGAGCAGCAGCACCCCGCCGGGCAGTGCAGCAGCCCCGCCTGCTCCGGCCGATCCGACGGCCAGCGTCGCCGTGCCGCCGATCATCGCCATGCCGCCGCAGGGCAGCGTGACTCTGCCGGTCTCGCCCGACAGCACCACGCCATTGCAGCTGCTGCAGGGCCTTTCCGCGCCGCTGCCCATGCTGCTTTCGCCCGAGCTGCGTCCCGCTGGCGAGGACGATCGCAACGGCATGCCGCTGGGCGATGGACAGCCTGGCGGCTGCGAGTATATCAGCCTGTGCAACGGCACGGCGCCCCCCTTGTGGACATGGCAGCCTGCCCAGTGAAGAAAGTGTGATTGCGATGGATTTCGTGTTCCGTTCGGCCGCGCTCGCGTTGGCCGCAGCCCTGGTCTCGGCCCCGCTTGCCGCGCAGACCGCCAAGCCTGCGACCCCGGCTGCACCCGCCGCCACCGCTCCGGCGGCACCCCAGGCGATCACGCCGAAGATGGGGACCAATGGCGCCAAACCCTGGACCGCAGGCTGCAAGGGCACCGGCGAACAGGAAATCTGCGACGCGGTGCAATCGCTGATCGACGAGGCCAACCAGAAGGAAGTGATCCGCGTCGCGATCGCCCGGCAGAAGACCACCGGCAAGACCGGCCTGCTGGTCAAGGTGCCGCTGGGCGTCCGGCTCGATACCGGCGCGCTGATCCAGGTCGATGGCGACCAGACCAAGGCGATCGACAAGATCGTGTTCAGCCGCTGCCTGCCAGAGGGCTGTATCGGCGAGAAGCCGCTGGGCCCGACCGATATCGCCAATTTCAAAAAGGCCAAGAAGCTCGAGCTCGTCTTCCTTGACCTCGAAGGTAAGCCCATCGTGATCAACGTGGTGCCGACCGGTCTCGACGCCGCGCTCACCGGCTTCTGATGCGCACTGCGATCAGATGACCATCCGCCCTTTTCATCTTGCCTTTCCGGTCGATGACCTGACTGCGGCGCGGCACTTTTACAAGGAGGTGCTGGGCTGCGGCGAGGGACGCTCGTCCGATCACTGGATCGATTTCGACCTGTTCGGTCACCAGATCGTCGCGCATCTCGACCCTGAGGCCGGGGCGCGGCGCGCGCATCACAACCCGGTCGACGGGCATGACGTGCCGGTGCCGCATTTCGGCGTGGTGCTGACGATGGACGATTTTCACGCGCTGGCCGACCGGCTCAAGGCGGCGGGGACGCGCTTCGTGATCGAGCCGCATATCCGCTTTGCAGGCCAGGTGGGCGAACAGGCGACGATGTTCTTCCACGATCCGGCGGGCAATGCGCTCGAGTTCAAGGCGTTCGCCGACGACGCGATGCTGTTTGCCAGCTGAGTGTTTTCCGGCGAAAGCCGGAATCCAGATGCGGGATAGAGCAATCTCGCTCCTGGGCTCCGGCTTTCGCCGGAGAACGGGTTACTTGAACGTCAGATCCACCGGCAGGGTCGGTTCGCTGATCACGCGCTCCATCGCCGCCCAGCGCGCCTTGGCATCGGGTCCGGCTGTCTCGACATAGGCCTGCACCATGTCCTGGCCGAGACCATAGTTGATCACATAGCTGCGATAGGTATCGGTAAAGCCGATCGACTGCTTCGCCCGCGCCTCACTCATCAACTGGTATTTCTGGGTCATCGCGATCGCTTGGGCGCGGTCGATCTGGCCGTCGATATACATCTGCGCGATGGTGAAGCGCGCGCCGCGCAGCCCCGAAAGCGCCTTTTGCAGCTGCGCCAGCCGCGCCGCATCGGCGGTGGAGAGGCCTGCGAGCGGGTAGAGTTCGCGCGTCTCGAACGCCAGCTTCTCGTCGCCCGGAAAGGCAAGGTCGATGCCGAAATTGGCCGAGCCTTCGGCGATCAGGCTCTGCGGGCTGTAGAGCGGATAGACGCTGTACTCCACCCAGCCCCGCCCGCGCATCAGCTTCTGCTCGAGCAGATAGTTGAGCGCGTGGTGGCCGGGATAGCCCTCGTGACAGCCCAGATCGACCGCGCGGCTGATGCGGATCGGCAGGTCGGTATTGATCTGGATCAGGCTGGCGAGATTGCCCTGGTAATAGTTATACCCGCTCCACGGCTTGCCGGTGACGAACTCCATGCGGAAGCTTTCGCCCTTGGGCAACGGGATGTGCGCGGCGGTGCGCGCACGGCACTCGGCGATGGCACGATCGAACACCGGTTTTAGCCGGTCAGCGGGAATGACGAAGCGTTCCTGAAAGGCATCGACCCGCTCTGCCAGCGTGCCGAGACCGGGGAGCAGCGTCTCGATCTGCTGCAGCACCGGGTCATAGCTTGCCAGCGGCTGGATGTCCGGCGTCGCACCGAACAGGCCGAGCGATTCCTGGCGGAACGAGAGCTTTTCGCCGCGTAGCATCTTCAGCCGCGTGCGTGCGGCATGGAGCTGGGCGTGCAGGAATTTCGCTCTGCGCTGTACCAGGATCTCGCGGTCCGAAACATCGATCGCCATCAGGCTGGCGTCGAGCGCATCGACTGCCTGGGCCAGCGTGGGCAAGTCGCGGGGATTGGCCTCGGCCTGCTGCTTCCACTCGGCGGGGCCATAATAAGCGTCGATATAGCCGTCCTCGTGCGTGCCGATTTCCAGCGACAGCAGGACATACTGGCGCGCGATGTCGTTGAGTGGGTCGGCGGGCTTGCTGGCCTGGGGCGCCGGCTTGGTCACACAAGCGGCGCAGGCCAGCACCAGGGCCAGCAGGCCGAAACGGGCGAACATCTTCATGCGCGTGCTACTTCCTCGTCCTCGTCGTCTTCCAGGCTTTCGACGTCACCGTCGGCGCCCACTTCTTCTTCCTGTTCGCGCTCTTCCTGTTCGTGCTGCGGGTGCAGGGGGCAGACGCGCAGGATGGTATAGCCCAGCAGCGCGGAAACGACAGAGCCCATGATCACCCCGATCTTCGCCTCGTCGATCAGCAGCGCGTTGCCGGGGAAGGCGAGCGCGCCGATGAACAGGCTCATGGTGAAGCCGATGCCGCACAAGGCCGCGACGGCGTAGATTTGCAGCCAGGTCGCGCCGCGCAGCTTGCTGGCAATGCCCAGCTTCACCGACAGCCAGACGCTGCCGAAAATGCCGATCTGCTTGCCCAGGAACAGGCCCGACGCGATGCCGAGCGGCACTGGCGCGAACGCCTCGCCCAGCCCCACGCCCTCCAGCGAAACGCCGGCATTGGCAAAGCCGAACAGCGGGATGATGAGGAAGCTGCTCCATGGTGAAATGCCGTGTTCCAGCCGGTGGAGCGGGCTGTCATGGGCATCGGGTGCGCCGGGGGTCTTGATGATCGGGATCATGAAGGCCGCGAGCACGCCGGCGATGGTCGCGTGCACTCCCGATTGCAGGATCGCGTACCACAGCACCACGGTGAGCAGCAGATAGGGGATGAGGTTCATCACCCTGAAGCGGTTTAGCGCGTACATTGCTGCCATCACGACTGCGGCTGCGCCCAGCCAGATGGGGGCGAGGCCTTCGGTATAGAACAGCGCGATGATCGCCACTGCGCCCATGTCGTCGACGATCGCGACGGTGACCAGGAACAGCTTGAGCGAGGTCGGCGCACGCTTGCCGAGCAGCGCCAGCACGCCCATGGCAAAGGCGATGTCGGTGGCGGCGGGGATGGCCCAGCCGTTGACGACCGCAGGGTCTCCGCCGGTTTCGACAAGGTAGATGAGCGCGGGCAGGGCCATGCCGGCAATTGCCGCGATCACCGGAAGGCGGCGCTTGTCCCAGGTCGATAGCCGTCCGTCGACGAGCTCGCGTTTGATCTCCAGCCCGACATAGAGGAAGAAGATGACCATGAGACCGTCGTTGATCCACAGATGCGGGGTCATCGGGCCCAGCTTCTTGGTCAATACCGGACCCTGAATGTCGTGCAGCACATGATGGTACAGGTCATAGAGCGGGCTGTTGGCGATGATCATCGCAATCGCTGCGGACAGGATCAGGATGATGCCTCCAGCTGCCTCGCTGTTGAGGAACTTGCGCAGCGCCGATGTCTCGCTGCCGCCCGGTATCCCCTGTGCGCCCATGTCTGCTCCCTTTTTTCGATGCCCAAGCGTACTGGACCGGATATGCTCTGGAAGAACAAACCCCCTTTGCGGGGCCGATCGGTCAGTTGCCGTTGTCCTAACGCGCCAGCGGCGCGATGGCTGCTGACGGCTGGTACGATGATGTGCAAACGTCTATCGGCAAAGGCCGGGCGGGTCCACCCCCGGACAGGTAAGGGTGAACCTCGATGTCTCAATTCACTAGCAGCGCTGGCGGAGCGCAACCGGTCCCTGGCAAGAGCTCCGGCCTGGGCCGCTTTGCCGCGCGTGTGGCCGGGCCGCTGGGCAGCTGGTGGCGGGGCAGCGTGATCCCCGGCATCGAGCATCGTGCGGTGATTGCCAAGGTTGATGACGAGGCCAGCCTGACCCCGCGCTATGCCTTCATGATCCTGATGTCGGCGGGCATTGCGGTGCTGGGGCTGCTGTTGTCCTCGCCTGCGGTGGTGATCGGCGCGATGCTGATCTCGCCGTTGATGGGTCCGATCATCGGATTGGGCTTCGGCATCGCGACCATCGATGGCAACGAGATCCGCCGCACCGCGATGACGCTGGCGGCAGGGATCGTCATGGCCGTGCTGTTCACCGCGCTGGTGGTCTTCTTCTCGCCGATCAAGGACGTCACGTCTGAGATCGCCGCACGCACCCGGCCCAATCTGTTCGACCTGCTGGTCGCGCTGTTCTCGGCGCTCGCCGGGGCCTATGCGATGATCCGGGGGCGAGAGGGCACGATCGTCGGCGTCGCGATCGCGACCGCGCTGATGCCGCCGCTGGCGACGGTGGGCTTCGGCCTCCGAAGGCTCACGTCCGACGCGAGAGCAGTGATTTTATACAGGATTTTCGAG
>LSHP01000014.1 GCA_001555775.1 Acidovorax delafieldii
CCCCACCACCGTTCAGTCTGACCCTGTCGAAGGCCCCGCGCTATCCGCACCACCCCCGCTCAGCCTGAGCTTGTCGAAGGCCCCGCGAAACCGCTATTCTGGGCTATGGCCTTTTACGCGTATCTTTTGCGATGCAGCGACGGCAGCTATTATGCCGGGCATACTGACGACCTCGAATACCGGATGTGTTAGCGTCCGCGCTCGTGGTGTAATTTTCGGTGGAGATTTAGGTGCTGCTGG
>LSHP01000124.1 GCA_001555775.1 Acidovorax delafieldii
CACCAGCAGCACCTAAATCTCCACCGAAAATTACACCACGAGCGCGGACGCTAACAAAAATCATGCACTTCCAAAAGCCGCTACAATTTCAGGATCACGGCCAAAGTCCCTCTTGACGAAAGCACACCTCATCCTCGCACCCCTATGCCCTGGACTGGCGGAACCGGTGTTACGCCATGCTGCGTCTCAAGGAGCGAAAGGTCGCTGACGGCGACATCCTGCGGCTTCCCGAACCGCTGCGCTTTACCGACGGCAGCGAACACCGCGAGTTCCGGGTCAGCAAGCGCGGGAACAAGATCGAGCTGCGGACACCCGATGGCTTCGGGGCCTATCGTATCTCCCGGCTTATGGAGCGGCGCTTCGAGATCATTCGTCCCGCCCGAAGGATCAAGACCTTCTTCCCGATAGCCCAGTAGCGAGGGCCTCTTCCATGACTTCTGCCAGCCTCGATCCGCGCCGCCGTGTGCTTTGCGGGCGGGCCAATGCCGAGCGCGTCGCCATCCGGATGAGCGCGAAAACCGGGAAGAGCCACGCTGTGGTCAGAACCGGCAACACGCTCCAGCCCTTCTGTGTCATGCCGACGGGAGAAAACCCACCCGGTGCGATCGAACTGCAAGTTGTCCTCCTGTGACGAACTCGGCGCCAGCCCTATGGCAGCTTGAAAGCCGCGCAGAATGACGCTATGTCACGTCAGAATTCATGGAGCTTTGCAATGGCGATTCAGAACTATGCGGACAATGGCGCGTTTGCTCCGCGCAAAATCGTCGATGCGCTGCGCACCACCAGCGACGAACTGGCGCGCTCGCTGGGTCTCGGCAAGGACGCGATCCAGCGCAAGGACCGGATTGCCTCCGATCGTACCCAGCGCCGCCTTCGGCAGATGGTCGAAGTGCTCAACAAGGTCGAACCGCGGTTCGGTTCAGCCTTGCTGGCCTATGCCTGGTACCGCTCTGAGCCGCTGCCGGGCTTTTCGGGCCAGACTGCAATGCAGCTTGTGCAGAACAACCGGGCCGATGACGTTCTGACCTATATCGACGCCGTCGACGCTGGCATTCACGCCTAGCCTCATGCACTTCACCGGGCTGCTCTACCGCGCCCACAATCCGGTCTGGTCCCGCGAACCCCTCTCAGGGGAGGGGGCGGCCCGGTTTGGCGGACGGTTCAATCGCATCGGGCGCAGCGCGCTCTATACTTCCCTCGCCCCAGAGACCGCGCTGCGCGAGGCCAATCAGGTTGGCACCCTCCAGCCCACCACGCTCGTCGCTTATCAGGCCGATATCGAACCGTTGCTCGATGGCCGCGATGCGGCTGCATTGCGGCCTTTCGGTATCGCACCGGCTGAGCTCGCCGACCCGGCGTGGCGCGATTGGATGCTCTCAGGCAAACCGGTCCCGACGCAAGATCTGGCGGAGGCCGCGATCGCGCAAGGCTATGTGGGCATTGTCGTGCCGAGCTACGCCCGCGGCGCTCCCGCCGACGCTCTCAACCTTGTCCTGTGGCACTGGGAAGGGCGCATCACGCTCGTAGATGACGCCGACCGGCTTGGCCTGCGCAATCCCTGATTCTGCCGGTGAGGCCGGCAAGCTGATGCCTGCCTAGTCCTCGATCCGGCCGCCAAGCGACGGATCGAGATACCACGAGGGTCCCTCGACGAAGTCGGCCGAGCGTGCCGGAACGGGCCCGTCGGGCTCGCTTGCGACATAGGGATTGACCTGCGGTGCAGGCCTCTCGCCGGAGCGAAGGAGCTTCCCCGACATTTCGCAGCGAGGGCGCAGGAGATCGAGCAGCCATTCGAGATCATCCAGCATCTGGACGATGCCGCGCCCCGCCAGCGTGTAGTAGAGACACCGCTGATAATCATCGCACTGGCACGAAAGCACCTGCGTCAGCTTGTTCTTGGCACCGGGTGTGCCCAGGAAAACCCCCTCCAGCGCTTCGTAGAGTTCGCGCGCCGAATAATAGGCATCGAACGCTTCTATCCCGATAGAGGCATTGCTGAGCGAGCGCCGCGTAGGCGTCACCAGCGGGTCAACCGATGCATCGCGTAGCGTCAGATCGAGGTCGAATTGGCCGAGATCGAATACCTTGTTCATAAGACAAAATTCCTCTATGTGACGAACATAGAGTGAACAAAAGGGGCGGTCAAGAGCGTCAGACCATGTGGTTGGTGGCCAAGGACACCACAGGTAGCACCGGGCGCGTCGCCATTGGCGACGGTCTGCGGGCAGCCTTGGTCCGCTGGTACACGGGCCATGGCAACGAGGCCGATCACCGGGCCTGCGTCTCCCTCGTCGTGACAGCGCGCGAGAATCACAAATGGCTCGCCTGCGATTGTCTGGGCGAGGTCACCGCGCCGCCGCTGCTGAGCCCGGCCTACCTGAGCTTTCAGGAAACCTATTACCTGCGGCGGCTGACTTCGAGGCCGATGCATGCGCCGGCGTGTCCATTTTTCCTGCCCCAGGCACCGCCGCGCATCCGCGAGACAGCAAGGGATTCGCTCTACGCGCTCGATGTTCCAGATGGCCTGTTCAACGCGCACCAGAAGGCGCCGGAGAAACTCGCCCAGAAACCGGACCACAGTGAGCCAGACGACCGGTCGCGCGGTGTTGCAATCCCGCGCCTCGGCAAACTGCTGTGGCTGCTGCTTGAGCGGGCGGGTTCCAACGTGCTGCGCGAGCTTCCGCCAGCAGGGCCACGGGAGGGCTCGATCAGCCAGGAGATGCGTTTCCTGCGCCGGGCTGCGCAAGGTCTCGAGATTGCGCCCGGGGTTCCGCTCTCGGCCCATCTCTACACGAACGCCATCGATTACGAAAAGCGGCGGGTTCACGCCCGGCTGCGCGCTGCGGCCGAGAGATGGCCTCATGAATTCGCGCCCCAGGCGTTTCTTCTGCTCGAGGCCAATGCGGTCACTTCCACCGAGATCGTCACCGGTCTCGGCACGATCTCGGTCCGGAACCGCATCCAGCACACCGGGATCATCCGCGCCGAAGTTGAGCCGCCGTTTGTTGTGCTCGCCGTCGTCGGCGAGCACAGCAGGAAGGAGGGCTATGTCGCGCTGCGCGCCTACGCTCAGCCTGTCTTGAGCGGCAACCAGTTCGTGCCGACAGAGCGAGACCACGACCGAGACGTTCTGCGGGCGCTCCAAGACGCGCAGTATATCCTGCGACGCCGGGACATCCGGATGGCGGTGAAGAAGATCCTCTTCGATCTGCCATTTGCGGACGTCTCCGTAAGGCCGGATTTCCTGATCGCCCTTCTCGACGACAACACCGGGCAGGAGTGCCGCTTCGCGCTACAAATCCTCCGGTCGTCCGACGATGATTATCTCGCCCTCAGGGCAATCGAGCGGACTCGTCTTTCGCAGCTTGGACCGGTGGCGGCCCTCGCTCTTGGAGACGTCACGCCCGAGATCGTTGCCCGGACCGCTCTCGGGATCCTGAGCTGAAGAAGAGGGGGAGGGTCTGAGCGAACCTGCAACAGGAGAGTTCGCTCATGCCATGTTTTGCCCCATCACCGCGTCCCTCCACTTCCATCTGGGGCGCCGTCCAGCAGGCCGATCAGCTGGCCCCCGGCATATGGTCAGTTATGACCGCCAGCCACGGCGGTATCATTCTGTCCGATCAGAGACAGGCCGCCATGCCAGCGGCGCTACGGATCGAAGGCGGGGCCTACGAAGAAGATTGCGATTGGGGGCTCCCGATCCTTGCCTTCACCAGCGAGCTTGAAGGGCAGGGCTCCTGCTCTGCGGGCTTCCTGCAGCTTGCCCGCGATACTACCCGATGTTGGCACCCGGACCGCTTCAGCGCCTTCACCGGCGAGGCCATAGAGGAGAATTCCTCTGCGATCCTGCGGACGCGCAAGGCCTATATGGCCGCGATCGGCGAATTCTGCGTGACCAGCGCCTGGGGCGATTGGGCCGAGTGGGTGCCGGACGGCAAAGTCGGCGTGATTGCCCGGCAAGTCGAGCGCGTCGATCACCTTGGCCGGCCAACCTATGGCGAGGCTGAGGTCTGCGCGCTGATCGCGAAGGACCTCTACGCCGCGCGCGGCGAGGTCACAGCGCTGCGGGATACGGCGCACGAGATCATTCCGATGCCCGAGGCCCTGCGGCCTAAGCGCGTGAGCTGAAGAGCAGGCCCAAGCCGTCCGGCTCCGGCCAGGCATCAATCCGCCGATCTGAAGGGGAGGGGGAGGGGAACGGCGAAACAGTGCGATGAAGGACCCCTTGTCATGAACCCGACAGTTATTCGACCCAGCGTCAGCCCGAAGACGATCACCAAAGTCACGCGCCTCTTCAATGGCACTATCGGCGATATCCTCGGCGAGCTCCTGCAGAACAGTCGCCGCGCTGGCGCTTCCCGGATCGATATCGCCTGCTGCGCGGATCAGGACGCAGCGCGCCTGACCCTTGTCGATGATGGAACCGGAGTCGCCCATCCGCAGACCATGATTGCGCTGGGGGATTCGGGCTGGAGCCAGCACATCCATGAGGCCGAAGACCCGGCAGGCA